>NZ_WINW01000034.1:0-137040 GCF_009827885.1 Apibacter sp. B3546
TTTATTCAAGTACTTTTTTTATATATATAGGTAGATAGTACGCTTTACTATTAATACTTTTACTGAATAGCTTTTTGTTTTGTAGTTTATAATAATATATATCGAACAAGTTATTAAATCTTTTACTAAATAAACTAATATATAAAATTAAACCTAAAAAGATATATTAACTATATATAACAAAAAGACTGCTTATTTATCATAGCAGTCTTTTTAATTTTTCAGATATGTTCTAGCAGATTATCTTTTAGCTCTGTATTCGCTAACAGTTAATTGCTTTCTTCCTTTTGCTCTACGTCTTGCTAAGACTTTTCTTCCGTTAGCTGATGCCATTCTTTCACGAAAACCATGCTTGTTTCTTTTCTTTCTTTCTGAAGGTTGAAATGTACGTTTCATCGGTTGTTATCTTATATCTTTATATTCGTTAATCTTTTTCGAGGTTGCAAAGATAGCATTTATTTTTTATATTCCTACTTTTAATTGTTTTTTTGTGAAAAAATTTTAGGTGTAACCGTAAGGTAGTTATAGGTTTATAGTCATAAACAAGGTTATTGTAGGTTATTTCTTAACTTTAAATGACATATATTACTATATAATAAACTTTTTCTTAGTTGATATTTTTATATATTCTGTCAAGAAAGAATAAATTTTGATTGGTTCTTTTATATTAAGGTAATTTATATTTTGTTATCGTGAAATCAATTTTATACTTATCAATAAAAAAAGCTATCATTAATGATAGCTTTTTTCAATTCATTATAAAGTAGTAATATGAATATTACCCGTTAATTTTAGCAATTCTTTGAATCAATTCAACAACTTTGTTAGAATATCCCCACTCATTATCATACCAACTTACTACTTTAACAAATTTAGGGCTTAATTGTATCCCTGCTTTTGCATCAAAGATTGATGTACGTGGATCTGTAATAAAGTCAGAAGAAACAACTTCTTCATCGGTATATCCTAAAATTCCTTTTAATTCACCTTCTGATGCTTCTTTCATTGCTTTACAGATTTCATCATAAGTTGTTTCTTTAGCTAAATTTACTGTTAAGTCAACTACTGAAACGTCTAAGGTTGGTACACGGAATGCCATACCTGTTAATTTTCCGTTCAAAGAAGGAATTACTTTTCCAACTGCTTTAGCAGCTCCAGTTGAAGATGGAATTATATTTCCTGCTGCTGCTCTACCTCCTCTCCAATCTTTTGCTGATGGTCCGTCAACTGTTTTTTGAGTAGCAGTAGTAGCATGTACTGTAGTCATTAATCCTTCTAAAATACCAAATTTTTCATGTAATACTTTAACTACCGGAGATATACAGTTTGTTGTACAAGATGCGTTAGAAATAAATTGAGTACCTTTTACATAGGTATTATCGTTTACTCCGCATACAAACATAGGGGTATCATCTTTAGATGGAGCAGACATTACTACATATTTTGCTCCGGCATCGATGTGACCTTGTGCTTTATCTTTTGTAAGGAATAAACCTGTTGATTCTACTATATATTCTGCTCCGATATCACCCCATCTAAGATCTGCAGGATTTTTTTCAGCAGTTACTCTAATTGCATTTCCATTTACTACTAATTTACCATCTTTAATTTCAATCGTTCCATCGAATTTACCATGAACAGTATCATATTTTAGCATATAAGCCATATATTCAACATCAATAAGGTCATTAATTCCTACAACTTCAATATTTTCATTATGTTGAGCCGCACGAAATACTAATCGTCCTATACGACCAAAACCATTGATACCAATTTTAATTTTTGACATAATACTTTACTTTTTTAAGTTTGTTTCTAAATTAATTTTTTTATTTTATCTATGTAGATAAGATATCTGCTACTTTTATTAGATCCTTATCTATTTCATTGTGTTTTTTAATTGCTTCTTCTATAGGAGTAAAAACGATCTTGCTTGATTGCATTCCTGCCATTACATTAGATCTACCCGCCATTAATCCTTCAACTGCAGCAACACCTAACCTTGAAGCCAATACTCTGTCGGCAACTGTAGGAGATCCTCCTCTTTGAATATGACCTAAAACGGTAACTTTAACGTCAAATTCAGGGTATTTCATTTTAGTAAATTTAGCCAAATCATATACTCCTCCTAATTTTTCTCCTTCAGCTACTACTACAATACTGGATGTTTTTCCTTTTTGTTTTGCATTGTCAAAAGAAGAAAATAAATCTTCAATACTATCTTTTTGTTCAGGTATAAGTATATCCAATGCTCCGGTAGCTATACCGCTGTTTAAAGCTATAAACCCGGCATCCCTTCCCATAACTTCTACAAAGAAAACTCTATTATGCGAAGTTGCTGTATCTCGGATTTTATCGATTGCATCAACGACGGTATTTAATGCGGTATCATAGCCTAAGGTAAAATCTGTACCGAATATATCGTTATCGATAGTTCCGGGAATTCCAATAAAGGGTACTCCTTGTTCTTTTTGGAAAATAGTTCCACCCGTAAATGATCCATCTCCTCCGATTACTACTAATGCATCTATATTATGTTTTTTTACTGTTTCTGCTGCTTTATTTCTTCCTTCAATAGTTCTAAATTCATCGGAACGTGCAGATTTGAGCTCAGTTCCTCCTCTATTTATTAAATTTCTTACTGAACGAGGACCTAAATCAACAACCATATCATTAATCAACCCATCATATCCCATTCGTATTCCACAGCATTCTATTCCATAATAATTAGCTGCTCTTACAACTGATCTTATGGCAGCATTCATCCCGGGAGAATCTCCTCCTGAGGTTAAGACACCTATTTTCTTAATTTTATTTGTGTTTTTAGACATGTTTTTTATATAGATTTTTACATTCTAAGATCATACAAATATACTAATCATTTGTGGATTATGCATTAAGAAAAGGACATGTATAATAAAATATATATCATGTTATTTTATATTGAATTAAAATTAATTTTTTCTTAATTTTGTAGCTATCACCTTTAATTATAAGGTAACTTATTTATTTTATATCCACATTTTAAATTAGATATATTAGGAAGTTATTAGTAAAATAAATTGTATTGATAATTTACAATTTTATATATCAAAAATAATACCATATTCCTTTATAATACAACATTTATACAGCTTCGTAGTCGTAAAATAAGAAATCATTTATGCTGATTTTCATAAATTTTTTATTAATTATTTTAAACTTCCTACCATATCTTCCGGTCTAACCCATTGATCAAATTGTTCGGCAGTTACTAAACCTAATTTAATTGCTTCTTCTTTTAGTGTTGTTCCGTTTTTATGTGCTGTTTTAGCAATTTTGGCAGCATTTTCATACCCTATATGTGTATTTAAGGCTGTCACCAACATTAGGGAATTATTAACGAGTTCTTTTATTCTTGTGTAATTAGGCTCAATTCCGATGGCACAATGATCGTTGAATGATTTACAAGCATCTCCCAATAGTTGGGCTGATTGTAAAAAATTATGGGCCATAACCGGTTTAAAAACATTGAGTTCATAGTTTCCTTGTGTACCGGAAAAAGAGATAGTTGTATCATTACCCAATACTTGAGCACATACCATGGTCATTGCTTCATTTTGTGTAGGGTTTACTTTGCCCGGCATAATGGAAGATCCGGGTTCATTTTCAGGTATAAATAATTCTCCTATTCCGCTTCTAGGTCCGGATGCTAATAGTCGTATGTCTTGAGCTATTTTAAAAAGTGAAACGGCTAATTGTTTTAATGCTCCGTGTGTTTCAACTATTGCATCATGAGCTGCTAATGCTTCAAATTTGTTAGGAGAAGTAACAAATGGCAATCCGGTAAATTTAGATATATATTCTGCAACTTTGACATCATAACCTTTAGGAGTGTTCAATCCTGTCCCTACAGCTGTTCCTCCTAAAGCTAATTCTGATAAATGCGTCAGGGTATTTTTTATAGCTTTAATGGCATGATCCAATTGAGCTACGTACCCGGAAAACTCTTGTCCTAAAGTTAAGGGGGTGGCATCCATTAAATGGGTCCTACCTATTTTTACTACATCTTTAAATTTCTCTGATTTTTTTAACAATGTATCTCTTAATTTTTCAACTGCCGGTAAGGTATGTGTTACTACCTTTTTATAGGCTGCAATATGCATTGCTGTTGGGAAGGTATCGTTAGATGATTGGGATTTATTTACATCGTCATTAGGATGAATGGGACTCTTTTCACCTAGTTTACCTCCACCTAATACCAATGCTCGATTAGATATTACTTCATTGACATTCATATTGGATTGAGTTCCTGAACCGGTTTGCCATATAACAAGCGGGAATTGGTCATTTAATTCTCCTTTACTGATTTCATCACATACTTTGGCTATTAAATCCCTTTTTTCTGAAGGTAATACTCCTAAATCAGTATTAGCATATGCGGCCGCTTTTTTTAGATAGGCAAATGCTTCAATTATTTCTTTGGGCATTGATGCCTCCGGTCCAATCTTAAAATTATTTCTTGATCTTTCAGTTTGGGCACCCCAATATTTGTCAGCGGGAACTTGTACTTCTCCCATAGTATCTTTCTCTATACGGTAATTCATGGTTACGTTTTTTTATTTTATATGAATATTTCAAAAATCATACAAAAATAAAAAATCAGCCAAAAAGGCTGATTTTATTACTTCTATTATAGGATTGATTTACTTTTTCTTATTTTTATTTTGATTCATTTTTTGTTCTTGAATCTGTTTTTGTTGCTCTTGGGCTTGCTCCAACATGGATTGCATTTTTTGCTGCCATTTACTTTTTTTCTTACCCGGCTTTGTTTTATTCTCTTGCATCTTAGCATGCAACTTTTCTTCATTGATCATAAAGTTTTTAATCAATAAGATTAAAAGTATATTTATAGCATTGGATACTAAATAATACCAAGAGAGACCTGACGCATAAGAATTTAACCAAAATATAAACATAACTGGCATCAAATACATCATAAACCTCATATCCGGCATTCCTTCTTGTGTAGGTGCTTGCATGGTAGAGGTTGACATTTTAGTGTAAATTAATAATA
Source organism: Apibacter sp. B3546 (assembly GCF_009827885.1). Taxonomy (NCBI): domain Bacteria; kingdom Pseudomonadati; phylum Bacteroidota; class Flavobacteriia; order Flavobacteriales; family Weeksellaceae; genus Apibacter; species Apibacter sp. B3546. The sequence goes on from NZ_WINW01000034.1 coordinate 5,057, forward strand.
CTAAACAGTATAATATCGTAAACAGACTTATGTGATTTCCGTAAATACTTGATAAAATCGGAATATGTGTTGTCCATTCATAAATAGAATCATAAGCGGTCAGATCATCTGCCCAAAGGAAGGACTGTCCTCTTAAAGCTATATTATTCGGGAAAAATCTAAATAATGAATAGAAAATAGGTATTTGTATTAATGCCGGTAAGCATCCTGCTAAAGGATTAACCCCTACTTTTCTATATAATTCCATCGTAGCTTGTTGCTTTTTAATCGGATCTGAATTTTTGTGTTTTTCGTTTAATTCGTCAATTTCCGGTTTTAAAATTCGCATTTTTGCTCCTTGAATGTATTGTTTATACATAATAGGAGAGGTAACTAATTTTACCACGATAGTCATTAAGAAAATTATCCAACCTGCTGCAATACCGAATTTTGATAAAAATTCATAAGTCCATAAATAAAATATACAAAGCCATTTCATCCATCCAAATGGAATGTTGTATGAAAACTGTTTACTATCTCCGTTATCTGCTTTGTAAGATTTCAATAGATCATAATCTAAGGGTAGAAAATTCCAAGTATATTTTTGATTAATTTCTCCTTGTTGGATAGGAACTATACTTGTAAACGTAAAATTCTTAAGATAATCAGGGTTATCTCTTTCTGCTTCTTGTGTACCTTTGGATTTGTAAAATCCGTTCTGTGCTTCTAAAATAGTTGCAAAGAATTGTTGTTTAACACTAATCCAATCTATTTTGTCTTTATCTTCTGTAAATCCGTTTGTATCGTAATCAGTTTGTGAATAATCGTTTAAACTGTATCTAAACTCCGTATAGGTAGTTTCTTGTGATTTTCCTTTTTCAAGAGCGATCGCATTTTGATTCCAGTATAATTCAGCATCATGCTGGGATGTAATTTTTGATAATCCTTTCGATACTACTTGAAAATCTAAAGAATATTTTCCTTTCAGTGCATAACGAAATTGAATAAAACTCGTATTATCTAAATTCGCAGTTAAAACGGCTACATTTCCTTCCGTTAATGGTGTAAAAACTAAATCTCTTGTATTAATTATTTTACCTGCCTTATCTTTAAATGAAATATTGAAATCGGTATTTTCATTATTTACAAGATATAAAGGTTTTTTGTGAATGGTTGTATCCTTATCATAAGCCGTCCATTTTTTTAAACGTACTTCACGTAGTTGAGCTCCTTGTGTGCTGACTTTAACTTCTATTTCATCATTTGAAAAAGGTAATAATTCTACCTTAGCCTGAGCAAGTGAATCTAACTTTACGGGTGCTGACTTATCATTGGTATTCTGAGAGATATTTTCAGATTTGATTTGTTGCTGTTCGGATTTTTGGGCTTCATCTATTGCCTGTTTTTGTTGGTTATTAGAATAAACCAAAAATCCAATTAAAATAATCCCTATAAGAATAAAACCAATCAGCTGGTTTTTATCAAATTTGCTTTCCTGTTGCATTCTTTACTTTGTTTATCTGATAATTTTGAGATGCTTTAACTAATGCTAAAAATAATGGGTGGGGAGAAGCTACCGTACTTTTATATTCCGGATGGTATTGTACACCTATAAAGAATGGATGATCTTTTACTTGTATAACTTCCACCAATCCTGTATCAGGATTAGTTCCAATGGCTTCTAAACCATTGTTTTCAAACTCACTTATATATTCATTGTTAAGCTCGTATCTATGTCTGTGTCGTTCTTCTATATTTTGTGCATTGTAGATTTTTTCTGCTATAGAGCCTTTTTTAAGTTTACATGCCCATGCTCCCAGTCTCATAGTGCCTCCTTTATTGGTGACATTTTTTTGTTCTTCCATTAAACAGATAACCGGAGCTGAGGTATGTAAGTTAAATTCAACACTATCTGCATCTTTATATCCAAGTACATTTCTAGCAAATTCTATGACCGCAATTTGCATACCTAGACAGATTCCTAATACAGGTATTTTATTAACTCTTGCGTATTGACAGGCTATAATTTTTCCTTCAATTGCTCGATCTCCGAATCCGGGAGCTATTATAACTCCATCCACACCTTTTAAATAATCGGAAATATTTTCATAAGTAAGATCTCCGCTGTATATCCAACGAATATTTACTTTAGTTTCTAAAGTAGCGCCTGCATGTATTAAAGCTTCTACAATAGATTTATAGGAATCTTGAAGAGATACATATTTTCCTACTAAGGCTATTTCAACATTACTCTTTGGATTTTTATATTTATCCAGGAAATCATTCCATTGTTTTAAATCCGGTTTTTTATCTGTGGATAAACCTAGTTCTTTTAACACTAATGCATCAAAATTCTGATTTTGCAGATATAAAGGAACTTCATAGATGGTAGGAAGATCTTTACTTTCAATTACATTATCAATATTAAGGTTACAGAATAATGCTAATTTTGAGCGTACTTCTTTAGATATTGAGCATTCTGTCCTACATACCAGAAAATTGGTTTGTACTCCATATTCCATAAGTTGACGTACGGAATGTTGAGAAGGTTTAGTTTTTAATTCTCCACTGGCTGCTAAATATGGAATTAATGTTAGGTGTACAACAATCGAATTTTGATATCCTAATTCCCAGCGTAATTGACGTACGCTTTCAACATAAGGTAAAGATTCAATATCTCCTACCGTTCCTCCTATTTCAGTAATAATGATGTCAAAATCTCCTTTTTTGCCTAATATTTTAATTCTTCTTTTTATCTCATTAGTAATATGAGGGATTACCTGTACCGTTTTTCCTAAAAAGTCTCCTCTTCTTTCTTTATCAATAACTGTTTGGTAAATTTTTCCGGTAGTAACATTGTTGTCTTTGCTGGTAGGACTATTTAAGAATCTTTCATAGTGCCCTAAATCTAAATCAGTTTCAGCTCCATCTTCAGTAACATAGCATTCTCCATGCTCATAGGGATTTAGAGTTCCAGGATCAATATTAATATATGGATCGAGTTTTTGAATGGTTACTTTGTACCCTCTGGCTTTTAAAAGCATTCCTAAAGATGCAGCGACAATTCCCTTTCCAAGTGAAGAAGTAACACCACCTGTAACAAATATATACTTTGGAGAAGATTGGTCAGACATAATTTTAAAGTTTTGAAAAAATTTAGTTTATATAGTTTAGAATAGTTCAGTCAGTACCAATAAAAAAAGGCAAGCTACCTGCATCACACCGCTACAACCGTTTACCTTTGCTGCGTTCCCACCCTGGAGGATTCACAGGAGCTGGTTGTGCAGGACTTGCCGGTGCAAAAGTATAACTTTTTATAAATAATACAAAATTATAAGGCTTTTATGAATAATATTTTTTTACAGCACTTTTTGAATCATTATATTAAAAATAAATACTGATTTCAAGTAAAAATAATCTTATTTTACAACATTAGGTGCTATATATTATTTTATCTTTTTGAAATTTGATGAAGATTATTTATTAATTGATAATTATTAATATAAAAATTTCAAGAAAAGGATTTATAAAGTTTACTATTTTAATTTCATCAATTGAATAATTAATTTAAGTCAATTTTCACTAAATTTAATACATATTATTTTAAATTTCTTTTGCATCAAATTATCCTTTTATATAAAAGATAACACTAATGATATATTAATTTAAAAGTTTTTAATTAAAGCTATTTAAAAGAAGTATAATTATACTTTTTGTTCATCAATTATGAATCAAAATATCATACTCTTATTTATCTTAATCAAAAAAAATAATTACTATATTAGCTACTGATCAAAATACTAAACAAAATGAGCATAAAATTGCGGCTAATTATTCTTGTTTTTCTTCAATATTATATTTGGGGTTCTTGGTTAATATCCTTAGGAGGATATGCCGGATTACCTATAACTGAGGGTGGTTTAGGATTTACCGGAATCCAAATTGGAAGTTTATTTGCAACTATGGGATTTACTTCTCTTTTTATGCCCGGCTTATTGGGTATAGTTGCCGACCGATGGATAAATGCTGAAAAATTATTAGGTATAAGCCATATTCTAGCTGCCATATTTATTTTCATGGCTTCTCAAGTTAAAGAATACCATATATTTTATCTTTTGCTATTCCTGCATACATGCTTTTATATGCCAACCATATCATTGACTAATTCTGTTTCTTATAATGCTCTTGAAAAAAATGGTTTAAATTCAGTTACCGATTTTCCTCCTATACGAGTTTGGGGAACCATTGGTTTTATTGCAGCTATGTGGACGGTTGATTTCTTAGGTTTTGCCAGAAGTTCTGTTCAACTTTTTATTAGCGCGGGAGCCGGAATTATTATGGCCTTATATTCCTTTACGATGCCGGCTACACCACCAACTAAAAATGTTGATAAGAAAGGATTAGTACATGCACTAGGCCTGGATGCTTTTGTTTTATTGAAAAATAGGAAAATGGCTATATTTTTCTTTTTTTGCATGCTGTTAGGTTGTTCACTCCAAATAACCAATGCTTTCGGAGGTCCTTTTTTAGATAGTTTTAAATCCACATATCCCGATTCATTTGGCGTTAAACACCCTAACTTATTACTATCTATATCACAAATTTCTGAAACTTTATGTATTTTGCTAATACCATTCTTTTTACAAAAATTTGGAATCAAAAAGGTGATTATGATAAGTATGTTTGCATGGTTTCTACGTTTCGGACTGTTTGGATTAGGAAATCCGGCTAATAAAATTTATCTTTTAATTTTATCCATGATTGTATATGGAATGGCTTTCGATTTTTTCAATATTTCAGGATCTTTGTTTGTAGATAAAGAAACTGATAAAAGTATGCGTTCCAGCGCTCAAGGGTTATTTATGATTATGACGAACGGACTGGGTGCTATTTTAGGAAGCTATGGTAGTGGATGGGTGGTTGAGCATTTTACAGTCAATGGCATTACCAATTGGCCATATGTTTGGTTTACTTTTGCAGCTTATTCTCTAACAATTTTTATCATTTTTCCATTTGTATTTAACCCTAAAAAATCTTCGTAAGAATTAAATATTTTAAAAATGTTCAATTAAAAATATTTTTATTAAAGAATATATTTTTGCGTTTTAGTAAATATCCAACCTATTAAAACTCCAACAAATGCTCCTGAAAGAACATCCAGAGGAAAATGTACTCCTACATATATTCTGCTATAAGATACCAAAATAGCCCAAGAGAATAATAAAATAGATGAATATTTATATTCTTTTTTAAAAAGAAAAGTTAAATAGGTAGCTAAACTAAAAGAATTGGCAGCATGTGCGGAAAAATAGCAATAGGATCCCCTACATTTTTCAATCACTAGCCTAAAAACCCCTTCTAATTCCGGATTTCTACAAGGTCTTGGTCGCTGAATCCAATTTTTAACTAATGAGGATAAAGAATCGGTTAAAGAAATCATTAAAGCAATACTTAAACCTATTAAAAGAACTTTTTTCCATCCATATTTTTCTAAAATAACTAAAAATATAAAAAAATATGTAGGGATCCAATAGTATTCATTAGTTATAAATAACCAAAAAGCATCAAATTTTGGGCTTCCTAAATTATTTAAATATAAAAATAATTCTTCATCCCATTTTATAATTTTATCCATTAACTTCTTTTTACAGGACCGTCGAACGTATCATCCATAAAATCATTTAAATGATCAGTAGCCTCACTTACCTTTTGATCCATACTTTTTTTGGCCTCATTTATTTCATCTTCTATTTCCTTAACTGATCCGTTGTCATCAACTTGAGACATGATTTCTCTTTTAATATTATCGGTGGCATCTTTCATGGCACGTAACCCCTGACCTAACCCTCTTGCTATTTCGGGAATCTTATCAGGTCCAAATAATAAGACCACTACTAAAAGTATAACTATAATTTCTCCAAAACTCACGGTATCTACATTTATTTTTTACAAATTTACAACTTTCTCATATGTATTGTCCGATTTTAAGTGAATTTAACGTATTCATATTAATTATATTCTAATAACTGCTTGTAATAATTATTTTAAATAATAAATGAGAATTTTTATGTGTGAAATATCATTTTAAGCCTAACAATCCTGTAAAATTCAAAATTCACTTACTCTATACATATTGTTTATAAAAAAAGGTCTTGAAATCCAAGACCTTTTTTTATTACAACATAAAATATTATTTTATAGTGGATACTTTCGTATTTGAATGTTCTTTATCATAATTATATTTAGTTAAATCATAAGATAAAGAAGATGCTATGTATATAGATGAATACATACCAAATGTAAATCCTAAAAATAGTGCAAACATAAATCCTTGTAAAGTTTCACCTCCGAAGAAGAATATAATAACTGTTACCATAATTGTAGAAACACCCGTATTAATAGTTCTTCCTAAAGTATGATTAATTGCATCGTTATATAATTCCTCTAAAGTCATTAAGTGGTGCGCATTATTTTTCTTATTTTCTCTAATCCTATCAAATACAATTACGGTATCATTAATTGAATAACCGATAATGGTTAAAATAGCAGCAATAAAGGATTGATCTATTTCCACGGAAAAAGGTATGATTTTTAGCCAACTTAACACGGAAAATGCACCCATTACAACTATCGAGTCATGTAATAAGGCTGCAACCGCACCGGTCGACATTTGCCAATTTCTAAATCGTACCAAAATATAAATGAAAATACCAGCTAATGCAATAGATACGGCAATAACTCCATTTCTAACGATCCCACTGGCTACTGTAGGACCCACTTCTGAACTTGATTGAATTCCATAAGGGGTACCTTTTACAAAACTTTCTTTAGAATAATTAGCCGGAAGATAATTTTTTAATCCTGTATATAATTTTTCACGAATTACTACATCAATATTCGGATCATTACTATCCATTCCATATTTAGTAGTTATTCTTACTTGATTACCTTCTCCATATTTTTTAGCATTAATATTCGAAGATTCTCCATCAGTAGTAAATAATTTTTCTAATGATTCGGTTACTTCTTCCGGATAAATATTTTTTTCCAGTTTAATTACATAAGTTCTTCCTCCCGTGTAATCTACCCCTTTATCAAAACCTTTGGTGAACATGGAAACCAAGGCAATAACCATTATAACCAATGAGAAAATATAAGCATATTTTCTTTTTTCCATCCATTTAAAATGAACGTTGGTAAACCAGTTTTTAGTTATGCTTGTAGCTAAAGAAAAGTTTTTACCTTTTTCCATAGAACCATAAATAAGCATACTGGTTATAAATATTGCAGTAAATAGGGTACAGAAAATACCTATAACTAAGGTAACCGCAAAACCTTTGATCGGTCCAGTGCTAAATAAAAGCACAATACCCACAATTAATGTAGTTAAGTTACCATCAATAATTGCTGCCAAAGCATGTTTTTGTCCTTCAATAAATGCTTGTTTTAGAGGTCTTCCTCGTCTCAACTCTTCTTTAACTCTTTCAAAAATAATAATATTAGCATCAACAGCCATTGCCATAGAAAGTACTATACCTGCTATTCCGGGAAGAGTTAAAACAGCACCCGTGGAAGCCATAATACCTATTAAATAAAATAAATTTAATATAAGAGCTATATTCGCGTATAAACCTGCTTTTCCATAATAAAATATCATCCATCCTAAAATAAACAAGTAGGAAACAACTATAGATATCAATCCATTGTTTATAGATTGTTGACCCAAGGTTGGACCTACAATTTCTGATTGGATAATTTTTGCTTTCGCCGGTAGATTACCGGATTTTAAAACATCAACCAAATCGTTAGCTTCTCTTTCTGTAAAATTACCGCTAATAACTGATTGACCGTTAGGAATTACTGAATTGACATTAGGAGCAGTATAAACTACATCATCTAGAACAACTGCAATGGGTTTACCAATATTTTTTTCAGTCATATTTTTCCAAACCAAAGCACTTTCCGGTCCCATTTGCATACTTATTTGTATTCTGTTGAATTGGTCGAAAGTTAAACCTGCTTCAGTAACTGCTCCGACTAAAGGAGCTTTGTTATTTTTAGTTCCACGAATGGCATATAATTCTAACTCGTTGTTAGATTGGGAATCCGGTTTAGAAGCCCATAATAATTTTATATATCGTAAACCAATCGGTAATAATTTTTTAGCTTTATCTGAATATATAACTTTATTGATTGCTGCTGTATCAGATAATTTAGCAACTGCTAACGCATTAGATCGATTAGAAGGTTTCAATAAAGGAGTTAATTTGTTATTAGCAACCTTTATATTAACATCCATTAGATAGGACCAGGCGGTAGGTTGATCATACACTTCCCAAAACTCTAATCTCGCAGAAGTCTGAAGTAATTTTTTTACACGATCAGCATCAGTAACTCCCGGTAATTCCACTAATATTCTACCGGTACCGGGTACTCGTGCAATATTGGGTTCATCAATGTTTAGTTTTTTGATACGGGCTCTTATTACATCTATTGCTTTAGTAACTTTGGATTCAATAACTCCGGAGATATATTTTTCAACTTGCTCGTCTGTTGTGTTATGTTGAATTTGATTGGATAAATCTCTAGTACCAAAAACATCAGGACTGGATAATTTTAAATCCGGCTGATTTAATTCTGATTTAGCTGTTTGAAATGCTTTAAAAAAATTAGCTGTATAGGTATCTCTGGATTTCACTTCCTCCGAAGTAGCTATATCTAAAGCTTTTCTAAATACCGGATTTTCTGAATTATCTGCCAAATCCAACAATAGATCTTTTTCGGAAATTTCTAATAATAGATTTAATCCGCCTTTAAGATCCAATCCTAACTTCATTTCATTCTTCTTGGCATCATAATAATTCATCTTAACTATTCCGAGATTCAAAGTATCTTTAGCTAATTTATCAAGCTCAGCTTTTTTACTCGCCTCCGTTCCGTTAGATAAACTGTTTGCTTTAGATTCTATACGGTTAACATATAATGTTGGGAATAATTCCGCCAAACATATTAACCCAAGAACAATTGCAAAAAATTTAACAAGTCCTTTTCCTTTCATTGGTAAGTTTTAATTATAAATAATGTATTTTTATTTGGTTTGCAAATATAACAGTCTATTTGATGACTGGCAATTATTTATATATTTTTTTGCTCATTAAAATAAATACATTCAATAATATGCATAAAATTTTAAAATAAACTTATAAATAAAAAGTGTAAAAATTATTTTTATAAAACCTTGCCGTTTTATATTTGTATTTTAAACAATTATGGAAAAGGAAGAAATTGAAAAAGCAGTTGAAATTTTAAAAAAAGGAGGAACTATTCTATATCCCACCGATACTATCTGGGGGATTGGATGTGATGCAACCAATGAGGAAGCCATTGAAAAAGTTTTCAAATTAAAAAATAGGGATAAATCTAAAAATTTAATTATTTTAGTAGAATCTGAAAGAAGGCTTCAAGAATATGTTAATGTTTCTTCATTGGCTTGGGATTTGATTGATTTATCAAACAAGCCATTAACCATAATATATGATAAACCACAAAACTTGCCTGCTCTATTGATTTCTGACGAAAATACTATAGGAATTCGTTTAACGCAGGATCCCTTTTGTAAAAAATTAATTTCAAAACTTAATAAACCCTTGGTGTCGACCTCAGCAAACATCAGTGGTGAACCATCTCCGGAAAATTTTTCATCAATTTCTTGCAAAATTTTGGAAGGTGTGGATTATATAATAAATTTGCGCCACGAAGAAAATATGCAATTTGCATCTTCTTCCATAATACAACTATCTGAGGATGGACGAATTAAAGTAATTAGAGAATAGATACTAAATGAATTTAAGCCACGCAATACAAAATCCTATTTTTAAACTGATAACTCATGTTGTTTCGGACAAAAAACAACAAACTTTTGTTATCGGAGGCTTTGTTCGTGATCTCCTTTTGGAAAGACCGAAAGTTAAAGATATTGATATTGTAACTGAAGGTAGCGGTATTGAATTAGCTTTATCCGTTGCAGATAAACTACATTCCAAACCAAAAGTATCCGTTTTTAAACGTTTTGGTACCGCTATGATCCATGTTAAGGATTATGATGTTGAATTTGTGGGTGCGAGAAAAGAAAGTTATTCTTTCGATAGCCGGAAACCATTTGTTGAAACGGGTACTATAGAAGACGATCAGAATAGAAGGGATTTTACTATTAACACATTAGCGATAAGCTTAAATGAGGAAAGTTTTGGAGAATTGGTCGATCCATTTAATGGATTAGAAGATTTAAAAAGAAAAATCATTCGTACGCCTTTAGATCCTGAAATTACCTATTCAGACGATCCCTTACGAATGATTAGAGCCATACGATTTGCAACTCAGCTAAATTTTATCATTGAATCGTCTTCTTTTCTTGCGATTAAAGAAAATGCTGAACGATTTGATATTTTATCAAAGGAAAGAATTATGGATGAGTTTAATAAAATTATGATGTCTCCTCAACCTAGTATTGGTCTGAAATTGTTATATGAAGCAAATCTTTTACAACGATTTTTACCGGAACTAACCGATTTGCAGGGTATTGAAGAAGTTGAGGGACAAAAACATAAAGATAACTTTTTTCATACTCTTGAAGTAGTTGACAATATTAGTAAAACTACAAACAATTTATGGTTAAGATGGGCTGCTTTATTACATGATATCGGTAAAGCTCGAACTAAAAAATTTGATAAAAAAATAGGTTGGACATTTCATTCTCATGAATTTGTGGGTAGTAAGATGGTTCTTTCCCTATTTAAAAGATTAAAATTACCTCTGGGCGATCCCTTAAAATATGTTCAAAAACTAGTTCAGAATAGCTCGCGTCCCATATCACTTATTACAGATGATGCATCGGACAGTGCTTTGAGAAGATTATTATTTGATATGGGTGATGATTTGGAAGATTTATTTTTACTTTGCAAAGCTGACATCACAACAAAGAATATAAAGAAACAAACACGTTTCAAGCAAAATTTTGATTACGTTGAAGAAAAAATAAAGGAAGTAGAAGAAAAAGATAAAATAAGAAATTTTCAACCGCCTATTACCGGACATGATATTATGGAAGCTTTCGAAATTATAGAAGGAAAACAAATTGGAACAATTAAGGAAGCAATTAAAGAAGGTATATTAGAAGGCACTATTACAAACGACTATAAAAACTCATACAACTATATGTTACAATTAGGAAAAAAATTAAATTTAAAACGTAAAAACTAGACTATATGATTTATAAGATTAGAGTAATTCTTGAAACAGAAGGGGACGTTTTTCGAGACATTGAGATTAAGGATTTGCAAACATTGTGGAATTTATATGAAGGCATTAAAAGTGCTTTTAGTCTACAAGGTGACGAGTTAGCTTCATTTTATAAGTCTGATGATAATTGGACTCAAGGCACAGAGATTCCTTTAGAAGATATGAATGAAGATGGCGAGGGTGAGACCATGTCAGACGTATATATTAAAGAAGTTTTTACAAAAGTCGGAGATAAAATGTTATTTGTTTATGACTTTATGAAAATGTGGTCTTTTTACGTAGAATTGTTAGAAATTATTGATAGAAAAGCGATAGGTGTTTATCCGTTAACGGTGTATCGTTTTGGTAAAATGCCTTTAAAAGCACCTGATAAAAAGTTTACTTCACCATCAAATATTGACGATTTCAGTGATGTGGGTGATGTTGACATGAATATTAAATTTGACGACGATGATGATTCCTATGACGACGATGATGATGATTCGTATAATGATGACGAACTTCTAGACGAGGATGAATTATAGAAACTAAAAAAGGAAATTAAATAAAATTTAATTTCCTTTTTCTTTTAAATTTATAAATTTTCACATATAAATTCCGTATATTAATTAACTAATAATATAGCTTATAAATCGTATTCGTATTTTCTATCCAAAACAAAATCTTCCATAAATTTGGTCGTATAATCTCCCTTCAAGAAATTTGGATCATCCATAAGCTGTCTGTGTAAAGGAATAGTAGTTTTAACCCCCTCAATATAAAATTCATCTAATGCTCTCTTCATTTTAATAATAGCTTCACTTCGTGTAGGAGCTGTTACTATTAATTTAGCAATCATAGAATCATAAAAAGGTGGAATTGTATATCCTGAATAAACATGTGTATCAACTCTTACTCCATTACCACCGGGAATATTCAAGGTAACTATTTTTCCGGGTGATGGACGAAAATCACTGTAAACATCTTCTGCATTAATTCTACATTCTATGGAGTGTCTTTGCGGATAAAAATTATTTTTAGGAACTTTAGCACCTGCTGCTAACTCTATTTGAAGTTTTAATAAGTCTAAGTCGGTAATTTGTTCAGTGATCGGATGTTCAACTTGAATTCTCGTATTCATTTCCATAAAATAGAAATTTCCATATTTATCAACTAAGAATTCAATTGTACCTACTCCTTCATATCCTATATATTCTGCTGCTTTTACAGCTGCTTCACCCATTTTTTTACGTAATTCTTCTGAAACAAATGGAGAAGGCGTTTCTTCAGCTAATTTTTGATGACGTCTTTGAACTGAACAATCTCTTTCAGAAAGATGGATAGCCTTACCATATTTATCTCCGGCTATTTGAATTTCAATATGTCTGGGTTCTTCAATAAGCTTTTCCATATACATACCCCCATTCCCAAAAGCAGCTTCGGCTTCTTGAACTGCAGATTCCCAAGAACTTTTAAGGTTTTCCTCTTTCCAGATAGCTCTCATTCCTTTTCCGCCACCTCCGGCTGTTGCTTTAAGCATAACAGGATATCCTATTTCTTTAGCAATTTTAACAGCATCTTCATACGATTTTATTAAACCGTCTGAACCCGGTACAGTGGGAACTCCCGCCTCTTTCATGGTTGCTTTTGCAGAAGCCTTATCTCCCATTCTTTCTATATTTTCAGGAGTACCACCGATGAATTTAATTCCCATCTTTTGGCAAGATCTTGAAAAATTAGCATTTTCAGAAAGGAAACCATATCCCGGATGAATAGCGTCTGCGTTAGTAACTTCTGCAGCTGCTAAAATATTCAATTGTTTTAGGTAGGAGTCTTTACTTGATGAAGGTCCAATACATACTGCTTCATCTGCAAATCGTAAATGTAAGCTCTTAGCATCTGCCGTAGAGTAAACAGCAACCGTTTTAATACCCATTTCTTTTGCTGTTCTAAGAATTCGCATAGCGATTTCTCCTCTATTAGCAATCAAAATTTTTTTAAACATACACTTTAACTTTTAATTTTGATTATTTAAGATGGATCTACTAAGAATAAAGGTTGGTCAAATTCAACGGGTGAAGCATCATCAACTAAAAATTTAACAATTTTTCCTGAAACTTCTGATTCTATTTCATTGAATAATTTCATTGCTTCTATCACACAAACTATACTACCTGCACTAACAGTGTCTCCTATATTAACAAATGCTTCTTTATCAGGGGAAGGTTTTCTGTAGAATGTACCAATCATTGGAGATTTTATAGTTACATACTTAGATGTATCTTCATCGTTCTGGGTAGCTACTGATTGGTTAGTTACAGTTGGCAAAGAAGCTACCGGATGATTTGTCACAGCTTGTATTGGTTGGGAAACTTCCGGTGTATATACTACTGAACCACTTTTGGTTTTAATGGAAATCTCAAATTCTTCTGTCTTATATGTTACTTCTGCAACATCTGATTTAGATACAAATTTAATTAAATTTTGAATGTCTTTAATGTCCATGAGCTAGAGCTTTTATTTAAATTTTCCCAAATGTAAAGGAAATAAATTAATTTTATACAGAAAAAAACCATTTAACTAATAAATTAAATGGTATTATATTTTTAGATTCTAACTAACTTAGATTTACTCTTCAACTTCTTCAACAGCCTTTTCCATAACTACTTTTCCTCTGTAGTATAATTTTCCTTCATGCCAGTATGCACGATGGAACAGGTGCAATTCTCCGGTTGTTGAACATTTAGCTAATTGAGGAACTGACGCTTTATAGTGAGTTCTTCTTTTATCTCTTCTTGTAGATGACTGACGTCTTTTAGGATGTGCCATAATTCTTCCTTAAATATTTTTTTATTTTATATTTTATTCGCCTTCTTCATCAGACAGGCCATACTTTTCAAGTAAATGGGTATGTTCGTCCTCATATCCTTCGGAATATTTAGGATGAACATGTTTCATAGGTATGGATAAAAGCACACTTTCATAAATTAATTGAGACACATTTATACTATGAGAACCTAAAGGTAAAATTAAAACTTCTTCATTACTATCATCATAAGATTCTCCAAACTTAACTAATGTTTTGATTTCATTTTTAACGGCTTGTTCATATTCTTCTCCGGAAATATCACATTCTAAAACTACAACACCTTCTGTTTTTACCTTTAATTCTAAAAAAGAAGAATGTTTTATAATTTCAATGTCAACCTCAATTTTAGGACTTTTAAACTCCTGTATGAAATCAAACAATTCAAAAAATGGTTGCTCAATACTCATCTTAAAGCTATGGCTTCCAAGCTTTAATGATGAAAATAAAATATCATAATTGCGTAACCTTTCCATAAATATGGTTTGCAAAGTTAAGTATTAGTTATTAAAACTACAAATTTTTAATTTATTTTTAATTGGATGTAAGATATTTAGTTAAACTGCCATATAATGTATATAAAAATAAATTTATCTAATTTATTTATTATTAGTATATATTTATAATTATTCTTTTGAAAATTTATAAATTTGTTAGAGAATAATTATCAATGAAAGATTATGCATTTTATTCAGGGTTAGGTTTTCAACTCATGGTAACCATATTAATTTTCACGGGAATTGGTTATTATCTAGATGAAAAATATCTTTCTATGAAACCTTTATTTATAATAATTTTCAGCTTATTAGGAATAGGAATCGGACTCATCAATATCATCCGCCAAGTATTAAGAAAACAAAAATAATATAAATCATATTTTCTTGGGTAGCAAACATTAAAATATGATAAAAATCATACACATGGAATGTGTTTTAAAAATATTTATATTTGCATATACATGAATCAGAAAAATATGATAAAATTTGCATTTAGCTTTTTAGTCTTAATTTTTACCTTTAATTTCACTTTTGCTGAGGGTACTACTAAAAGTAATGATTCAGAAACATTTAATCCTACTGAAACTGCCATGCACCATGTTAAGGATTCTCATCAATTTGAAATATGGGGCGATGATGTTACTCTCTATTTGCCTGTAATCCTCTGGACTGATAATGGATTAGTACTGTTTTCTTCTAAAGAATTTAAAGGAAATGATGATGGAGAAGTAGTGGTAGAGAAAAATGGAATGAGATTTATTAAATTTCATGAAAAAATATATTATGCTAATACCAAAAAAAATGCATCGGGGGAATATATAACAGAATCATCCCAAATTGTTCACTTGGACGATCAACATCATCCTATCAATAAAGCTCCTTGGGATTTTTCAATTACTAAAAATATATTTTCTATGTGGCTTTCCCTTGGGATTTTATTATTTGTATTTATTTCAGCAGCCAGATATTATAAATCGAAATCTTATACAGGAGTTCCTAAAGGTGTAGCTGCCGTTGTTGAACCTTTGATTGTATTTGTAAGAGATGAAATAGCTATACCAAATATCGGAGAAAAAAAATATAAAAAATATATGCCTTATTTGTTAACTGTATTTTTCTTTATATGGTTAAACAATGTTATGGGATTAATTCCATTTTTTCCATTTGGAGCTAACCTGACAGGAAATATAGCTGTTACTTTTACATTGGCTGTTATCACTTTTATAATTACTAATATTAGTGGAAATAAAAATTACTGGAAACATATATTTTGGACACCCGGCGTACCTGTACCGATGAAATTATTCTTAGCACCCATTGAAGTTATCGGTATTTTTACCAAACCCTTTTCATTAATGGTTCGATTATTTGCTAATATAACCGCCGGACACATCATTATTATCAGTTTAGTTTCTTTAATTTTTATATTTAAATCTTATTTTGTAGCTCCTGTATCTATAATTGCAGTAGTCTTTATAAGTGTAATTGAAATTTTAGTAACTGCTTTACAAGCATATATATTCACAACTCTTTCTGCACTATATTTCGGTATGGCAACAGAAGATAATCACGAAGAACATTAATTTTTAATATATAGTAAACATGGGAATGTCAGTAATTGGAGCAGGTTTAGCTGCTATTGGAGCAGGAATTGGAATTGGTCTTATCGGTGGAAAAGCGATGGAGGCTATTGCAAGACAACCTGAAGCTCAAGGAAAAATTCAGGCTTCTGCATTAATCTTAGCTGCATTAGTTGAAGCAGTTGCTTTATTTGCAATTGTGGTATCTTTGATTAAATAAGAAGAAAAATAACAGAAAACTCGAAATGATAACGGTTGGTTATTCGAGTTTTCTTTTAATTAAAAAAGCATTTATTTAAACTCTTATTATAAAAAGTTAAAAAAGATATAAAATATGGATTTATTAACTCCTTCAATTGGTTTAATATTTTGGATGACTATTTCCTTTATAGTTTTATTAATAATTTTAGGAAAATATGCCTGGAAACCTATTTTAAAAGCCTTAGAAAATAGAGAAAACTCAATACAGAAATCTTTAGATGAAGCTAAAAATGCGCGTGAAGCGATGGCTAAGTTAACCTCTCAAAATGAGCAAATTTTAAAAGAAGCTCGTATGGAGCGCGAAGCCATTCTTAAAGAAGCCCGTGAAATTAAAGATAAAATTATCAACGATGCTAAAGATGCTGCTACTGCAGAAAGCAATAAAATTATTCAATCAGCTAAAGAAACTATTAATGCGGAAAGAATATCTGCGATCAATCAAATAAAAAGTGAAGTGGCAGATTTATCCGTTGATATAGCAAAAAAAGTTCTTCAAAAAGAACTATCTTCTCCTGAAGAACAAAAAAAGCTTATTGATTCATTAGTAAACCAAGCAAAATTAAACTAAAATGTCAGTAGTTAGACTTGCTAAGCGCTATGCAACGGGTTTATGGGAGTATGCCCTATCTTTACATGAAAGTGAAACTATCGTTAAAGAAATGAAATCTTTAATTGATATAATAAATCAAAATAAAGATTTTCAATTCTTTTTAAAATCCCCTATAATTGAAACCCATAAAAAAATTAATATTGTAAACGAAATTTTCAAATCCTTCTCTCCTACTTCTCGTAATTTTATTACTTTAGTAGTAAGGCATAAGAGAGAAAATGATTTATTGGAAATAGCACAACAAGTCTTGGAATTATACGATGTATATAATGGCATACAACGCGTTGAAATTATTTCTGCTGTACCATTAGATCAAGAAACCGTAAGCAAAATTTTAAATTCATTCCCAAAAATTAACCAAGAAAAAGCAATTATTGAAAATAAAATAGATGCATCTCTTATTGGAGGATATATTTTACGTATGGATGATCAACAAATCGATGCAAGCGTAAAATCCGAACTAACTAATATTCAAAAAAAATTAAGTAATAAAATATTTTAATTTTTTAGCTATAACTTATAAATAAAAAGACCACAATGGCAGATATAAAACCAGCAGAAGTTTCTGCAATTTTAAAACAGCAATTATCAAATTTCGATCAAAATATTTCCTTAGAAGAAGTGGGAACTGTTTTACAGGTTGGAGATGGTATTGCCCGTATATATGGACTAAGTAATGCAGAACAAGGAGAGCTTGTAAAGTTTTCCAATGGATTAGAAGGAATGGTTCAAAATTTAGAAGAAGATAATGTAGGGGTGATACTTTTGGGTAAATCCAATGGCATAAAAGAAGGAGATATCGTTAAAAGAACTAAAACGATTGCATCTATCGATGTGGGTGAAGGAATGATAGGAAGAGTTGTCGATACTTTAGGTGTTCCAATAGATGGTAAAGGTCCGATTTCCGGAGAATTATACAGAATGCCTTTGGAAAGAAAAGCACCCGGTGTATTATTTCGCCAACCCGTAAATGAACCTTTGCAAACCGGTATTATAGCAATAGACTCTATGATTCCTATCGGTAGAGGCCAAAGGGAATTAATTATTGGTGACCGTCAGACCGGAAAATCTACAGTAGCCATTGACACTATTCTAAATCAAAAAGAATTTTATGATCAAGGCAGACCCGTATATTGTATTTACGTTGCTATTGCCCAAAAAGCATCTACAGTTGCGCAAATTGTTAAAACATTAGAAGACAAAGGAGCAATGGCTTATACGGTTGTGGTTGCCGCTAACGCTTCTGACCCTGCTCCTATGCAGGTTTATGCTCCATTTGCAGGAGCTTCCATCGGAGAATTTTTACGCGATACCGGTAGATCTGCATTAATTATTTACGACGATCTATCTAAACAAGCAGTTGCTTATCGTGAGGTTTCCTTATTATTAAGAAGACCTCCGGGACGTGAAGCGTATCCGGGTGACGTATTTTATTTGCACTCCCGTTTGTTAGAAAGAGCCGCTAAAATTATTGATAATGATGAAGTTGCTTCAACGATGAACGATTTACCGGAATCTTTAAAAGGTAAAGTTAAAGGAGGGGGATCATTAACAGCTCTGCCAATCATTGAAACTCAAGCAGGAGACGTTTCTGCGTATATTCCTACTAATGTAATATCCATTACAGACGGACAAATATTTTTAGAATCGGATTTATTTAATTCCGGGGTAAGACCTGCGATCAACGTTGGTATTTCTGTATCACGTGTAGGTGGAGCTGCTCAGATTAAACCTATGAAAAAGGTATCCGGAACACTTAAGATTGACCAAGCGCAATTCCGCGAATTGGAAGCATTTGCAAAATTTGGTTCCGATTTAGATCCGGCTACTGCCGCTGTTATTGCAAAAGGAGAGAGAAACGTTGAAATATTAAAACAGTCCGTTAACTCACCTATGCCTGTTGAAGAACAAATTGCTATTATATATGCAGGAACTCAAAATTTATTACGTGAAGTTCCTGTCAATAAAGTTCAAGATTTTAAAAGAAATTTAACGGAAACATTACGAACTCAACATGCCGATTTATTAAAAAGTTTAAAAGAAGGTAAAATAGATGATTCCATTACTTCTTCTTTAGATACGATAATAGCCGGAGTTGTAAAAAATTATTCATAAATAAAAAAGAATATTCTAGAAAATGGCAACATTAAAAGAAATACGAAACCGAATTGCCTCTGTAAATTCGACTATGCAAATTACAAGTGCAATGATGATGGTTTCTTCATCTAAACTGAAAAGAGCGCAAGATGCTATTGTAAGATTACGCCCCTATTCAGAAAAAATGCAAGAATTATTATCAAATGTTAGTCCTTTTCTTGACTCTGATTCCGGTGGTGCAGAATATGCTAAAAAGAGAGAACTTAAAAAGGTTTTATTAGTTGTCATTACTTCCAATAAAGGACTTGCCGGGGCCTTTAACTCTACTATAGTTAAAGCTGTTAAAAATCTATTGGAAAATGATTATAAAAATACTCAAGTTGACCTTTTAACAATAGGAAAAAATGGATATGAAAATTTAAAAAAATCTGTATCTATATATAAAAATTGCAGTTCTCTATGGGATGCGCCAACCTATGAAAATTCTTCTAAAATATCTGAAGAACTTATGCAGTTGTTTTTAAATGGTGAATATGATCAAATTGAATTGGTATATAATCGATTTAAAAATGCGGTGGTTCAGCTTTTACAAGTCGAGCAATTTCTACCAATTGAACTTTCTAAAAATACCAATAACTCTTCCTTAGTTAGCGATTATATTTATGAACCCTCTAAGGAAAGTATTTTAACACATCTTATTCCTACTTCATTAAAAACTCAGCTTTTTAAAGCGATATTGGACTCAAATGCTGCAGAACATGGAGCAAGAATGTCTGCTATGCAGGCTGCCACAGACAATGCTAAAGCATTAAAAAATCAACTATCCATATCGTATAATAAAGCTCGTCAAGCATCCATAACCAATGAATTAATTGAAATTGTAAGTGGAGCTCAAGCCTTAGAAAATTAAGATTTTAAAATTATAATCTATATAAAAAAAGGTTACTATAAACGTAACCTTTTTTATTTTTATCCGGGTTTGGTTCAAATTTTGAGGGATAAAGAGCATTATTAAACCTATTAAAAAATTAAATAATGAATAATTTTGCCTTTGTAAATCCTGTAAAAATTTTATTCGGAAAAGGTATGATTTCCGAGATTACTAAAGAAATACCTTTACAAACTAATATATTGGTCATCTATGGTGGAGGGAGCATCAAAAAAAATGGTGTATATGAACAAGTAATTAATGCATTAAAAGGGTACCAATGGTTTGAATTTTCAGGCATTGAACCGAATCCTCACTATGAAACTTGTATGCGTGCCGTTGAATTTATTAAACAGAAAAATATTGAATATGTATTAGCTGTGGGAGGCGGTTCGGTTATTGATGCGACCAAATTTATTGTTGCAGCAGCTTGTTTCGATGAGGGAGATCCTTGGCGAATTCTTGCAGATCCTACTGTGGTTATAAAAAAAGCACTTCCTTTTGGTACTATTTTGACTATTTCTGCCACCGGATCAGAAATGAATACCTATTCTGTCATTACAAAAAATGAAACCCAAGAAAAATTATCTTTCAGCTCACCAATAGTCTATCCAAAATTTTCTGTATTAGATCCAAGTGTAACCTATAGTTTACCTCCGGTTCAAACCTGTAATGGGGTTATCGATGCCTTTGTGCATGTTATTGAACAATATCTAACGTATCCTGTAAACGGTTTATTACAAGATTTCATGTCTGAATCTATTCTAAAGACCTTAATCATTGAAGGACCTAAAGCTTTAAAAGATCCTAAAAATTATGATGTTCGAGCTAATCTGATGTGGGCTTCAACTTGGGCTTTAAATGGTTGGATTGCTTGCGGTGTACCTCAGGATTGGTCTACACATATGATAGGACATGAATTAACCGCTTTCTACGAAATAGATCATGCGCAAACACTGGCAATTGTATTGCCCGGAGTAATGGAAGTATTAAAAGAAGAGAAAAAAGATAAAATTCTTCGATTGGGAAGAGAGGTTTTTTCTTTACAAGCCGATTCTATTGACGAACTGATCAAAGATACTATTAGTGCAGTTGAATCCTTTTTCCATAGCATGAATTGTAAAACCAGACTTTCTGATTATAATTTAGGAGAGGAAGCTATAAACCGAATTTCTGAACGAATAGAAAAAAGAGGTTGGCAATTGGGTGAACATCAAAATATTAAATCCCAAGAGGTTAAGAAAATATTAGAATTAAGAAAATAGAAAATTAATTTAGAATTCCGTCTTATAAATTAGGATAGTTTCCTATCCTGATTTTTTATTGCTTAAAAATTATATTTATTATAAACTTGATAGCGTATGATTATTACCTAATCTTTTCCATAACAAAATCTACAATTTCCTGAGTACTCTGATAATCGAACCAGTTAACTGACTCATCTCTTCGATACCAAGTTAATTGTCTTTTAGCATATCTGCGTGAATTCTTTTTAATTTCATCTATGGCAAATTCTAAGGAAGAATTTCCATCGAGATAGTCAAAAAGTTCTTTATACCCAACGGTCTGTAACGCGTTTTTATGTCTATATGGTTGCAAAGAAATAACTTCTTCTAATAATCCTTTTTCCATCATTAAGTCCACTCGTTTATTTATCCTATCGTAAATAAGATCACGAGAAGCTGTTAAACCGATTTTAACGGATGTAAAATTTCTTTTTTCTACCAGATTTTTTCTAAATGAACTGTAAGGTTTTCCGGTTCCTCTAAAAATTTCCAACGCTCTCATTACTCGCTGCGGATTATTATAATCCACTTGAGAATAATATTCGGGATCGTTCTTTTTTAGTTCTTCTTGTAAATAGGATAGTCCCTTTTCCTGTATTTCGACCATTAAATCCTTTCTGACTTTAGAATCTATATCGGGAAAATTATCTAACCCTTCATTAACCGCTTTTTCATATAGACCGGACCCTCCTACCATAATGAGTTGATCATATTTATTAAAAAGCTCGTTTATCTTTCTTAATGCGTCTTTTTCGAAATTGCCTACTGAATAATCTTGAGCAATACTTAAATTTCCTATAAAATGGTGAGGAACTAAAGATAATTCTTCCGATGAAGGAGCAGCAGTTCCAATCTTTAATTCTTTATAGAATTGTCTGCTGTCACAGGATATTATCTCTGTTTTTAAATATTTTGCCAGTTCAATAGATAAAGCCGTCTTTCCTATTCCTGTAGGTCCTACTATAGACCATAAAATTTTTGGATTTTTATTCAATGACAATAGTATTATGTTTTTGCTTTTCCCATGCTACATACTTATCAACTTCTTTGAATAATTTGGAAAATGCAAAAAAGGCAATAGTTAAATCATCAAGAAAACCTATGCCTACTAAAAAGTCAGGGATGAGGTCAATGGGAGATAATACATAAATAATTAAAAAGGTGAAAATAAAAAGATTTTTAATTCCCGGTTTATATTGCCCCTTTAGAGAAGCCCTTAACATTCTAAATAAAACAGGAATTTTGGAAATAAATGATTTATCTTTAGATACTGCACCTACTAAATGTTTTACTTTCATTTTTTTAACTACTTGATTGATTAGCTAATTTCAATTTCTATTCCAAATATTACTCTCTGCCGCATTTGCAATTGACACCTCCTCCGCATTTTTTCTTTTTGGAAAAAAAAGTTTCTTTAAATAATTTAATCAAATACCAGACAGCTACTAGTAAAGTTAAGGCTATAAACGCATATTGAAGATAAATATTCACAACTAGTTAACTATTTAGATTAATTCTATGCGAAGATACAATTTTATTTTAAAATATTCTTTTATAATTGATTATTTGCTTTTGAATATTGTAATGGTTTTCAACTAAAAAAAACTTATTTTTGTAGAAATTTAGATGTTTTTTATTATGTTTAATAAAGAAGACGAAGAACTAGACCATTTCACACATACAGAATATACTCCTATTCGTTCGGATGCCTTTGTTTTATCTCCTGAAGAAAAACAAAAAGCAATTCAAGAGCATTTTAGTAAAATTATGCATATTCTTGGATTAGATTTGAATGATGATAGTTTAAAAGATACTCCTAAAAGAGTTGCTAAAATGTATGTAAATGAAATTTTTGGAGGACTTCTTCCCGAAAATAAACCGGAAGTGTCTACTTTCAAAAATAGTTACAAGTATCGTCAAATGCTGATTGAAAAAGATATTACGGTTTATTCAACTTGTGAACATCACTTCCTGCCTATAATCGGAAGGGCACACGTTGCTTACTTTTCAAATGGAAAAGTTATCGGACTGTCTAAAATTAACCGAATCGTAAATTATTATTCCAGAAGGCCTCAGGTTCAAGAACGGCTCACCAGACAAATTGTTGAAGCTATTAAAGAAGTATTAAATACTAATGATGTGGCTTGTGTGATTGATGCTAAACATTTATGTGTTAATTCGAGAGGCATACAAGATACGGAAAGCAGTACGGTTACTGCTGAATTAAGTGGCTTGTTTTTAAACAATCCTACAACAAGAAAAGAATTTTTACATTATATTGGTATTGACTCCCATTTCAAAATTTAAATATGCGCAGCTATCTGAACAATCAAATAAAATTATATAATTCTTTACACGGTAAAAAAGAAGTATTTACCCCTTTGCATGAAGGTTTTGTAGGAATGTATGTGTGCGGTCCAACAGTATATAACAAAGTGCATTTGGGTAATTGCCGAACTTTTTTATCTTTTGATGTTATTAACAGATACTTGCGTCATTTAGGATATAAAGTAAGATATGTTCGTAATATTACCGATGCCGGACA
Source organism: Apibacter sp. B3546 (assembly GCF_009827885.1). Lineage (NCBI taxonomy): Bacteria > Pseudomonadati > Bacteroidota > Flavobacteriia > Flavobacteriales > Weeksellaceae > Apibacter > Apibacter sp. B3546. The sequence continues at coordinate 28,983 of NZ_WINW01000034.1, forward strand.
TCTTACCGATGACAATTCTGAGGATAAAATTTCAACGCGGGCTCGCCTGGAAAGAATAGAGCCCATGGAAGTCGTACAAAAATATTCCCTTAATTTTCACAAGGTCTTAGATCAATTTAATATGCTCCCTCCCGATATCGAGCCTACAGCTACCGGCCATATTGTAGAGCAAATAGAGCTAATTAAGAAACTATTGCATAAAGGTTTGGCTTATGAAGTTAACGGCTCTGTTTATTTCGATGTAAATAAATTTGATTTAGAAGGAGGCAATTACGGTGAATTAAGCGGCAGAAAAATAGAAGATATGATTGCCAATACTCGTGATTTAGACGGACAAGGAGAAAAAAGGAATCCTCAAGATTTTGCATTGTGGAAAAATGCGTCTCCTGAACATATCATGAGATGGCCTTCTCCTTGGGGAAACGGATTTCCGGGTTGGCATTTGGAGTGTACCGCAATGAGTACCAAATATTTAGGCAAAAAGTTTGATATTCATGGAGGGGGTATGGATCTAAAATTTCCGCATCATGAATGTGAAATTGCCCAAGCTAAAGGATCTTTTGGTGAAGAACCCGTAAATTATTGGGTTCATACGAATATGCTTACTTTAAACGGACAAAAAATGAGTAAATCTACGGGCAATACCATTTTACCTGAAGAATTATTTAGCGGTGAAAATAGTTTTATTGAAAAACCTTTTCATCCGATCATTGTTCGTTTTTTCTTTTTACAAGCTCATTATAGAAGTGTCTTAGATTTATCCAACGATGCTATTATTGCTGCCGAAAAAGGATATTTCCGCTTAACTTCCGCGATTGAAAAACTCCCATATATTGCTGCTTCTGAAACTTCAAGTTATAACATTCAGGAATGGATTGATACTTGTTATGAAGCATTAAACGATGATTTTAATACTCCGGTATTAATTTCACATTTATTTGATATAGTTAAACTTATAAATAATTTAGATTTAAAAAAAGAAACACTAACTGCTACTGATTTAAAAAAGTTAAATACTGCTATTCATGTTTTCTTCTATGATATTCTAGGATTGGAACTTTTATCTGATACTATGAAAGATACCGGTAAACTGGATCAAGCCATGAAAGTTCTTATTGATTTAAGAAATAAAGCAAGACTTGAGAAGGATTGGGCTCTTTCTGACGAGATCCGTAATCGTTTGTCGGAAGCCGGTATTAATCTTAAAGATGGAAAAGAAGGAACAACTTTTGAAATTGAATAATTAAATGATCACAAAAAAATGAAAAAAATCAGTTATTTTACTATTATTTTAGTTCTGTTAGCTTGTTACAGCTGTTCAAAATTAAACAAAAAAGAATCGGCAACTATTATTGCACCTGAAAATGTAATGAATGTTGCTGCTTCAAAAAAAGCTAAGGCAGAAATTACCGGAGAACAAAGCGGTGTATCCATTGCTAACGAAAAAATTAATGTTTGGAATATCGTTTACAGAGATGACAAAGGTAATTTACATTCAACCATTATAAAGAAAATGCCTGAAGATAAAAGTAAGGTGGGTGATTCTTTGTCTATTTATTATGATGAAACTAATCCCATGTCTCTTCCTATTCATGAATCTCAATATGATGAAATGAATAAATAAGTAATGTACTGAAGTGCAGATATAATTAAATTTGTAAAGGATATGTTACGTCTTTTCTAATAAATTTATGATAAAAAAAATATATATCTGCTTATTTTTACTAGTATTTACGATTATTGGTAAAGCTCAGCCTAAGACGTCGACAGATGTAATCAAGGATATTAAAGTAATCACTTTTTCAGATTTTAAAAATATTATTGAGAAAGAGAATGATAAATTTTTAGTCGTTAACTTTTGGGCTACATGGTGTATGCCTTGCGTTGTTGAAATCCCTTCCTTTATGAAAGTAAATGAAAGGTTTAAGGATAACGTTGGTTATAAAATGATCTTAATAAATTTAAATCCTGTTAAAAATATTGAATTTGTTAAAAAGTTTATACGTAAATATTCCATTTCAACCGAAGTTTATCTTCTAAATGATCTCGAAAATATGGATCAATGGATTCCTGCTATTGATCCACTATGGGAAGGAAGTATACCTGCAACCGTTTTTTATAAAAATGGAAGTAAGGTTTTATTTAAAGAGCAATTACTTATTGAAAAAGATTTAGAATCTATAATTATTGCCAACTTATAAAGTTGGATAAAGCTTAATTCGTTCTCATTATCATAGTAATTGCTTTTTTTGTGGTATTTACTAGTTAGCTTTATACTTTATTTTATACTGATACTATTTTATCTAAAAAATAAATATTTATAGATTGATATGTTTCAAATAATTTTAAATATATTGGAAACCTTCAAGGCTATGATTTTACCATTAATAAATTCAATGACAGTATCATTTGATAGTTTTTAGGAAACTTTTAAAACACAACCATAACCCTTCCTTGAATTAAGTTAATGTTTTCTTTATTGGTTCCATAATTGTTATAAGGTCCTAAATTAATGTAGGAATAATTAACTTTAAAACCTATGTATTTATTTAGATAGTAATTTACTGCTAATGATAAATCACTCATTCTCCCCCCTTTTAAAATTTCCCCATTATAAATCCCATCATTAAGATCTGTATAATCATATCTAATAGCCATTTCCAAAGTATGATCTCCCGGTTTTTTCAATCGTCTGTCCCCTAAATTATATTTATAGGTTTTGTCTCCAAGTATTAAAAAACCCGATTGCACGTAAAAGCCATCGGCGTTATACGAATGATTATTTGCTTTTCTATTGATATGAATCGAATAATATTCGCCTTGCAAAAAAGCAGGTCCGGCAGTCGCTAATAATTCCGTCACCCATCTGTACTGATCTTTAACGTTAGTGATGGTTATGTCTAAGGGTTTCTTTTTTTCAACATTTGTATTTAAATTTCCGGAGTAACTCATAATCCGTTTGGTTTTTTTATTATCATCCAAACCATCACGATTACCGTTTCTATACTCTCCTGATATTCCTATATGAACTAATTTATCATTAGTACTGACAGGATCAACTGAAAATTTACCTACAAAAGCATATCCTTGATTTCCTTCTTTGCTGTTAGTTATTGCATCGCTATCTGTATAAAAGCCACCGCTATAATATATTCTTTTATTCCATTTTACATAGGTAAAACCCAGCTGTCGCCCCGAACCAAAAACTTGTGAACTAGCTGCTGCCGTCATAAATTTTAGCCATGCAGAACTTTCCCAGTTTTCCAACCCGAGTTGCTCTCCGGCATATCCCAACTTAACCCAGGAATTTTCATTAATATTATAAATTAAATGGATGTCTTTGGTATTTACTTTTTTATCGGAAAAACCAAAATCTATTTTTGCATCCCATTTTTTATATCGCATTTTGGAGGTTAATCGCACATCAGATATAGTCATTCCGTTACCCAATGGTGTTTTATCATCAAAATAAACAGCTCCGTCAAAAGCTATTCGACCTCCCATGGTTATTTTTATATTATCCTCAGTATTCGTTCCTGTTTTTATTTCGAGTGTTTGAGCTTTAACAGAACTAACTAAAACGATAAGAAATAACAGACCAATTAAATTTTTTCTATTCATAATTGCAAGAACTTCAAAATATTTCCTCTGAACATTTGTAGATTGTTTAATTAATTCAGAGGAAATAAACTTAATTAATATTACTTCATTATGTAATCAACGGGTTTACCTATGGCACCGTTAGGCATTTGTATTTTTAATAATGCAGATATGGTAGGAGCAATATCTGTCATATAAACTTCTTTTGTAGTGCTTCCGTGAGGAATTTTCCAGCCCATTAAAATAAAAGGTATGTGCGCATCATCCGGTCCCCAAGTACCATGCGTACCTCCTTTGGTTGGATCATAGTATTCAAAATCATAAGATCCTCCATCTAAAATAATCTGTATTTCTCCGGAATATTCTCTGTTATACCCGTTAATGATTTTTTCTTTAATATATTGAGGAACTGTTGCTATGGATGCTTTTTTCATATCAACGGCATATAAGACCCCTTCCAGGGTTTGAAGATAATCAATACAGGTTTGTTTAAGATCTTCTAAATTTATTGAGGCTTGTTTGATTGCAGTATAGTTGAAATTTACTTGATAGTTATTAAAACTTCTAACTAAATCGTCTCTTCCGTATTTTGATTTCAAATATTCATTGATTTTCTTTTCGTACGGAGTTAATCTTCGAAGTGCACCGGCCATTTTATTGTCATTCATAAAATTTGCATTAGGTATTCCTGCATGATCGGCACTTAGAAAAACCAGGTAATTTCCTTTTCCTACTTTACTGTCTAAATGGCTAAACAAATCTGCTAATTCTTGATCCAATTTTATATAGGAATCCTCCGTTAGTATTGAATTGATTGAATAATGGTGAGCCATTTTATCGGGAGAAGAATAACTTATTGCTAAAAAATCGGTATCTCCTGTTTTGTTATTTCCTAAATTTTCATGATCAATCGCCAACTTAGCTATATCTGTCGTGGTCGTGTTTCCATAGGGTGTGTATTGAATCAAGCTTACACCTAATGTTTTCATCATTTGGGAAGTCTTCATTGGAAAAGATGGAGTTTCATATCCTTTAAATCCTACTTCATATTTACCCAGCATTTTGATATCCGGACTTTGTATGTAAGTTGAAATGGGATATGTTGGATTCCAATCTTTACTTAAATATTTTTCCGGCATATTTTTAGAATTATATTCTTTTAACCATTTCGGTAATTCTTTCATATAGTAGGTACTGGTTATCCATCTTCCGCTTTTTGCATCAAACCAATAGGCGGCATCTGCTGCATGTCCTGCAGGTAATATACTTCCTCTGTCTTTTAAAGAAATACCTATTACTTTTGATCTTGAATTGGTAGCATATTTAAGCTGGTCGGTAACTGTTGATACTTTTAAATTATACGGAGACATTTTCCCTACTTTGTTTTCCGGATCATCCAATCCTACCCCTTTTACTTTGGAGTCTTCTGTGCAATAAATGCTCCTGCCGGTGTTTTGCTCTATATAATCATTTCCTGCAATTCCATGTATGGAAGGAACCGATCCGGTATAAACCGTACTGTGTCCTATGGCTGTAAATGATGGAACATAATTTACCATGCAATTCTCAAATGAAAATCCTTCATTTAAGAGTCTTTTAAAACCTGCATTTCCATATCTGTCATATAATCGATATAGGTAATCCCATCGCATTTGGTCTACAATGATACCAACTACTAACTTGGGTCTTTCTACCTGTGTTCTATTTTGTGCTTCTAATGATCCATATAGAGTCATCAAAGTCAGCAATGTGAGAGTAATTTTTTTTATTTTCATATGATGTATATAGTTCAAAAAATTGGTTACAAAATAAAGATAATCTTATATGTATTATGTATTTATTTTATAGAAATTGTAGCTTTATTTTCAATATTTTATCAATTTTGTTATTATTTAAAATAAAGAAACATATATTATAATGAATTTAATATAATTAAATCTATAAATTGAATCAATTTATAGAAATTATCGTAATAAATCCTAATCATAATTATTATTTATATCTTGTTTCCAAATATAAAAAAATTTATCAATTAAATTAATAATAAATTTAATTTCAATAAAATTTCCTTTATATGGATTTTAATCTATTAAATTGATTTAAGCTATAAATTTAACAAAGGTTTTTAAATTATATAATTTATCGGAAAAGATGTTAAAAATAAAGGTTTATCTATGTTGTATCTTTTAAGCAATATGTTTTTTTTAGTTATATAATTATCAATAGATTAAATTGATTAAAGAAAAATGAAGAAAATTTTTCAATAGGCCAATATGCTTTCAATTTAATAAAATGCTTTTTTTTAAAAAAAATTTAGCTTCAATACTCTAAACATTATTGAAGCTAAATTTAAATGCTAATAAATTATTTTATCTGTATTCTTTTTTAACCTCTTCATATGTATTAACAATATCCACTTGAGTATTGTCTTTTAAACGTCGTATGGTGTATGAAATAGGCGCAGATGAAGAAATTGCATTTTCTTCTCCAAATAGCTCCATATAATCCATGAATTGATTATAATTGGTGACAATTTTTGAAGGACCCCCCAACACAGAAACTTTTATTTTATTGGAGTTAAACAACTTTTTAAATTCCTCATTCTTTTGATAATTCCCGCCTACAGAAATTCTACCAATTTTAAAGTCTACAGCTCCTTTAACCATATTACTGGTTTCTTGTGAAGACTTTTTAGTTTCAATCAGCAAATAGGCTACTCGACCATAATCTATACTGCTGATATATACCGGTTCGTAAGGACCGCTATCTAAAAGACTAATATCTCCTTGTACCCAGTTTGACCAGTGCACCGGATCTATACCTGCAGAATATACGGTTTGTCTTAACTTAACCAAGATATAACTTGATGATTTCACATTTGATTTATTATAATCATAGTCAAAAGAAGAATTTGCTATACCGGCAAAACTTGCTTTTATATGCAGATTTATTGTCTTTTTAAAACTTTCCTCCGTTGTAACTTTTTCACTTTCATATGTATAATTTGCCGGAATATATTTAGATGAGAAAAAGGCTGAATTTCCTAATGTTAAGTCCGTCAATGCTTGAAAAACTTCACTACCTTTAGGAACGACATTTTTTTTAATTTCTCTGTTAGATCCATTAATTGTTAGAAACAAGGTAACCGGATTAAATGAATTATGAAGAACTACCGGATCATACTTTCCGTTTAAAAAAGATTCTCCTCTAAGTATGCTTCCCGGGTATAAGATTGTTTTTTCAATATTTGCTTCACTCATGAGATCTGCAACCGAAAATTCGTTGTAACGACGCGTAACGATTTCGTATTCTTTACGAGGTACACCATCAGCATCTATACTTGTATTTCCTGTAAATTTTGTAGATATTTCCATATCCGGTTCGGAATGAAATTTCACTTCACGCAATCCCCTACTACCGGAAACCGCATCATCGTCGCTACTACAAGAGTTAAACACACTACCAAGGATAAATCCTAAAATCAGAACGGATACTAAATTTTTTTTTAAAGTCATTTCTGTATAGTTTTAGATTATTATTATTAAAGATTATTATTTCCTTCTGTTCCCCAATCATCTTTCCTTCCATAGGATACTACAGGAATATTTTTGTATTCGATATTGGTTATTATCCCATTTACATCTTTTTTGAAAATAATTTTATCAATAGTATTTATTATGTATGCTCTTTTTCCTCCTTCAACTTTTTGAACATCATAAAAATCTCTGTTCTCTTTATTGCGAAAATTAGATTGTTCGAAACTTCGCGAATTATAATATACGTTATAGCTTAGATTCTCAAGATATTTATCATACACTTCATTTCCTGTATCTATATAAAGTTTATGAAATACACCATTTAAAGAATGATGCCAAGTAGACGATTTCCTAAGCCTGATTTCATAATTATATGCAACAATTCTCACAGAGTTAAAAAATAGTTCACTCTTCGAAATCAATTTTTTAGGAATTTCATTATTTTTAGCATTTACAATAAAAGCACAATAGGTATGACTAAAATTACCTGCTTTTTTAATATATAGAGTAAATTTACCTTCGTTTTCAACTGTATAAATATTATCGACCTTTTTATTTTTAAAATATAGATCATAATCTTCTCCTAACATTTGATGAGAAATAGGACCTCCTGGTTGAGGCATGATAGTAAATGCTTCATCCGGTTTAATAGTGGCACCAGTAATTTTATAAGTTAATACAAGAGAATCTCCTACCTGAAGATTATTCATGGTTGATCCATTGGAAGCTTTGACAAATTTTATTGAAAATGTTGGATTTTCAATTAGGTTTTGATCTGTAGTTAGATTTAAATCATTAGTATCAGAATCGCTGCATGAATATATAATAACCATTAGCAAAAACAAAAGCATTAATTTTTTCATAGCTAGTTTTTATTTTTAATTAATACTGTATTAACGTAGATTTTAATAAATTATTTTACAATTAACTAAAATTTATTTTGTTTTGTTCTATTAACGCAACAAATACTAGATAAATCAATATATATTAAATATTTTGTTATATAATAATTTATATAAAAAAGAGAATTTTAATTTCGCATTAAACATGTGGAAACACTTCCAAACCATAAAATATCAAGGCAAAAATCATAGTTGGATGATAATACGAATATTTACCTTATAACAAAACAAATACTCCTTATTAAAATTAGCCTCAATACCACGAAAAGTATTGAAGCTAAAATTTAAACTTGGTGCATAATTGTTGGAGTTCTTTTCTGACTTCTTCGTAATTATTCACGATTTCGACCTTTGTATTGTCTTTCAAACGACGAAAAATATATGAAATTGGTGCAGAAGAGGAAATGATGACATCTTTTCCATATAAATTCATATAATTAATAAATTCGTCATAGGAAATGACTCAATTGGAAGGCCCACCTAACACGGAGACATTCATATTTTTGTATTAAACAGTTTTTTCAATTCTTCATTCTTTAAATAATTCTCTCCTGATGTTAATTTTCCTATCTTGTAATCAACTGCACCTTTTACCATTATACCGGTATTCTTCGCTGACTTATTTGTTTCAATTAATAAATAAGCTACCCTACCATAATCTATATTGCTGATATATACCGGTTCATACAAACCAATTTCCTATGCTTTTATATTACCTTCTACCTAATTCGTCCAATTAACAAGATCTATACCCGCTGAATAAACTGTTTGTCTTAGTTTTTACCAAAAAATAGCTGGATGCTTTTAAAACGGAATTATTATAATAGTAATCAAAAGTGGAATTTACAAGGGATGAAAAATTAGATTTTACATGTAAATTGATAATTTTCTTAAAACTATCAACCGTAGTAACTCTCTCACTATTTTACGTATAATTAGCCGGAATATAATTCTCAGAAAAATAACCGGAATTACAAGTTTTTACTTAGGTTAGAGCTTGTGAAACTTCACTTTCCTTAGGTAAAGCATCTTTTTTAATACTTACTTTGACCCCATTGATCGTAAGATATAATAATAACCACATTAAAAGAATTCGTTAGGATTAATGGTTCATAGTTTCCGTTAACAAATGACTCTCCTCTTAATAAAGATCCGGGATATAAAATCGCTTTTTCAATTATTGTTCCTTTCATTAAATCCGCTTTTGAAAACTTATCTCCTAAAATTAATTTCATTTTCCTTACGTGGAACATCGTTTTTCATCGATATCTGTTTCACCTGTTAGGCTTTACAGATATCCCCTTATCTAACTTGTTTAGAAATCGTACGGAACAAAAAAATTAATATTAGAATCAGCAATATCGTCGCTGCTACATGATTAAAAAATTCTACTAAGAATAAATCCGGAAAGAATACCGGATAATACACACTTTTTAAGATTCATTTTTTATAATTTTAGATTATTTGTTAAAATTACTTTTTTTAATTAATACCTGGTGTCTTGATTAAAAATATCCACATTTAAATCATAACTAAAATTTATATAAACAATAATAAGCACCTAATGTATGTCTTATCATATTAAGATAATCAATATAATTAAAATAACGTAAAAAAGAATATAATTATTTTATATAATATATATTTTAATTTATTTTGTTCTATTATCACACATAAACCCTAATATTTAACTAGTTTACATAAATTATTCTGATTTTTTTTATATAGAAAAAAGGAGAATTAAAATATTAATTCTCCTTTCTTGAATTCATAGAGTTAGTATGATTACAACATAGGTACTAATTACCTAATTAACCCAAAATTTCTTTTACCTGTTTATATACATTTTCAGGGGTAAATCCTAATTTTTGATCTAAAACAGCAGCCGGAGCAGAATATCCAAAAGAATTCATTCCCCAGATTTTTCCATTTTCTCCAACCAATCCTTCAAGAGTAACGGGAAGCCCTGCAGTTAATCCGAATTTCTTTTTATTTTTAGGTAAAACCAACTCTTGATAGTCTTTAGGTTGTGATCTGAATAATCCCTCTGATGGTACGGATACAACTCTTGTTTTTATACCGTCTTTTTTTAGTAATTCAGCTCCTTCCACCAGAGTGGAAACTTCTGAACCGGAAGCCAGTAAAATTATTTCATATCCCTCATCTTCCTGTACTATGTAAGCTCCTTTAGAAGTTTGTAAGGATTCATTAAATCGATCTTGTTTAGTCGGTAAATCCTTAATGTTTTGTCTAGACAAAATCAAAGCTGTTGGAGTATGTGTATTCTCCATTGCTAATTTCCAAGAAACAGTTGTTTCCTGAACGTCTGCCGGTCTTAAGACTAGCATGGAATTTTTACCTTTATGGTTTTGCAGTTTTTCCATCAAACGTATTTGTGCTTCTTGCTCCACAGGTTCATGAGTGGGCCCATCCTCTCCCACTCTGAAAGCATCGTGAGTCCAAATGAATTTAACCGGCTGTTCCATTAATGCGGCAACCCTAACTACAGGTTTCATATAATCAGAAAAAACGAAAAAGGTGGCACACGCAGGAATTACACCTCCATGAAGACTCATTCCCACACATAAACAAGCCATAGTAAATTCAGCTACCCCTGCTTGTAAAAATGCTCCTGAAAAATCGTTTTTGGTAAATGGATGGGTATGCTTTAAGAAGCCATCCGTTTTATCTGAATTTGACAAGTCGGCAGAAGATACAATCATGTTGTCAACTTGTTTAGCTAAAGTTTCCAACACCGTTGAAGATGCTGCTCTTGTAGCGGCATTGGGTTTTTGTGTAATTTCAGACCAATTGATATTTGGTGCAGCACCCGAAAACCATTTTTCCATTTTTTCGGCTAATTCAGGATTTTCTTTTACCCATTGATCTTTTATTTCTTTTTTATTTTTTACTATTTCTTCTAATTCTTTGGCTCTATTTGCATATAATGCCTGAACTTCAGGAAAAATAATAAATGGGTTATTCGGATCACCTCCTAAATTTTCAATGGTTTTTGCTAAACTACCTCCGGCTTCCCCTAATGGTTGACCGTGTGTGGATACTTTATTTTCAAAGGATTGCCCATTGGCATCCACGGCTCCTTTTCCCATGATAGTATTTCCTATGATAAGAGTAGGCCTGTCGTTAACTGCTTTTGCTTCATGTAAGGCTTTACGTATTTCTGAAGCATCATTTCCTTTTATAGTAATTACTTTCCAACCCCAGGCTTCATATTTTGCAGCTACATTTTCTTGATTAACTTCTTTTACTTGAGTAGAAAGTTGTATTCCATTGGAATCATAAAACATAATCAGATTATCCAATCCTAAATGTCCGGCTATCCTTCCTGCCCCTTGTGAAACTTCTTCTTGAATTCCTCCGTCAGAAATAAAGGCATAGATGGTTTGATTCATTAAATTTCCTAATCGAGCTTTCAAAAACTTTGCAGCTATTGCCGCTCCCACGGCATAAGCATGACCTTGTCCTAAAGGTCCGGAAGTATTTTCAACTCCTCTTTCAACATCTAACTCAGGATGTCCCGGAGTAACACTTCCCCATTGACGAAAGTTCTTAAGGTCATCCATCGAGTATTTTCCGGCCAATGCCAAAACTGAATATAACATGGGCGACATATGTCCCGGATCCATAAAAAATCGGTCCCTTCCTTCCCATCTAGGATTTTTGGGATCATATTCCAAAAACTCCGAATATAATATATTAATGAAATCAGCACCCCCCATGGCTCCTCCAGGATGGCCTGATTTTGCTTTTTCTACCATTGATGCAGCTAATATTCTAATATTGTCTGCTGCTCTATTTAATGTTTTAATATCAGTCATTGTACTTTATAAAATTTTGGATTTCAAATTTACGCTTTAATTGCACTTACTTCAATTATTCAGAGCAATATTGTGAAAAATTTGATTATTGAATTATTATTATTCTTTTATATAATTTTTTAAGGGTGAGTTCTGTCTCTATATGCTCATAGAGACAGATCCTCCAATACCCTTGAAAACTAATTTATATGATCTCTTTGATATTTTCTAAACTCAAATATTTATTAAATTCCTGATTATAATGTTTATTATATTCTTGGTTAGGATAATAGATATTTGAAATTTCCATTCCCATTTTACTCTGTGCTTCGGGTAAATTTTTATATACTCCCGCAACTACAGCAGCACACATGGCAACTCCCAAAGCGCACGCCTCACGGGTTGCAATAACTTTAATAGGCATTCCAATAACATCCGACATGACTTGCATTACGTATGGTGATTTTTGAGATATTCCCCCAACGGCAATAATTTCTTTAAGTTTTATTCCGTTGTCAATAAAACGGTCAATAATATTTTTAGCCCCGTAAGCAGTTGCTTCCACTAAAGATTTATAAACTAAAGGAGCTACACTGGATAAAGCTATTCCTGTTATCGTTCCTTTTAATTCATAATCTACATTAGGAGATCTTCTGCCATTAATCCAATCGGTAGATACAATCTGACTGTCTTTGGGAGGAATGATTTTCGCTTGTCTGGCCAAATTAGGAATCATTTCAGCATAAACTTCATCTCTTAAACTTTGTCGTGTCTCCGGATCTCCAATATTCGATTTTAGCATTATGTTATCTAAAGGCCACATTAGCAATCTCTTAAACCAGGCATATAAATCTCCAAAAGCCGATTGACCTGCTTCAAAACCTACCATACCGGGAAGAATAATATCATCAGCTTGTTGAGGAATTCCCGGTACTAATTTATTCCCTAAGCTCTTAGGTCCTACGGTAATGGCACAAGTGGAAGTCCCCACTATCTCCACCATAGCTTTATCTTTTACTCCCGCACCAACTGCACCTGCATGACAATCTAAATTACCAACGGCAATAAGTACATGTTCCGGAAGACCTAATTTATTAGCCCACTCTTTGGTGATCGTTCCCGCGACTTGATCGCAAGTATATGCTTCTTTGTTAAACGTATCTACTAAGCCATCTAAAGACGGATCCAATGATTTAAAGAATTCATTGGGAGGATATCCCCCCCATTCTTTGTTCCACATTACCCGAGATCCGGCTATGCCCATTCCTCTTTTGATCTCTTCGGGCTTAGTTAACCCACAAAGTATGGCAGGCAACCAATCACTGGACTCGACGAAAGAATAGGCGGCTTGTCTTATTTCGCGGATCTTAAATATATGTAATGCTTTGGTCCAAAAGTGTTCTGTGGAATAATCTCCACAACCGGCAGACTTAGTATAGTCTATATGCCATTTTTTCGCAAAGTCATTCAGATATTCATTTTCTTTTTGCCCTGTGTGATCTTTCCATAAAATAAACATGGCATCAGGATTTTCGGCAAATTCAGGCAACAAAGACAACGGGGTACCTTCTTTATTTACCGCTACCGGGGTTGAACCGGTCATATCCGTACTGATGGCTTTCACGCGAGCGGCTGCTCCCGGCACTTTATATAAAACATCTTTAACGATATATTCGAGAACTTCGAGATAATCTAAAGGGTGTTGTCTAAATTGGGTCTTTACAGGATTACAATATAATCCTTTTTTCCATCTTGGATATTCTTTGATTGATAAGGCTAATTCTTTTCCGGTTTCTGCATCCATTAAAATTGCTCTTCCGGAATCTGTACCATAATCTAATCCTATTACTAAATTATTGGATAATTGCATTTTTTTGGGTTTAGTTTGAAGTTTCGTTTGATTGGAGACGGCGATCATTATTTTTTTACTATCCTCCGTCTCCGAAATATTATGGTTTTCCGGTTAGCTCTTTTACTTTTTCTAACCGTTTGTATTTTTCATATTCAACATTGTAATGTTGGTGATTTTGTTCGTTAGGATAGTAAATTGTTGAAATTCCCATTCCCATTTTTTCTTGAGCATGTTCCAATTTAGAATAAATTCCGGCGGTTACAGCTGCACACATCGCCACTCCTAAGGCACATGCTTCTCTGGTTGCGATAACTTTTATAGGCTTGCCTAAAACATCTGATAAAATTTGCATTACATAAGGAGACTTTTGAGAAATTCCTCCTACTGCGATAATTTCCTCTATTTCAATTCCATTGTTTATAAATTGTTCTACAATGGCCCTTGACCCGTATGCGGTTGCTTCTACTATGGATTTATACAGTAAAGGAGTACTGCTGGATAATGCCAACCCTGTGATAGTACCTTTCAATTCATAATCAACATTGGGAGTCCTTCTTCCATTTATCCAGTCAGTGGCTATAATATGGCTGTCTTTTGCCGGTATGAGCTTTGCTTGTCTGGCCAATTCAGGAATCATTTTATCATAAACTTCCTGAATTACTTTATCTTTGGTTTCTTTATCTATATATTCGATTTTTGCAAATATTTCCCTCAACGGCCACATTAAAACCCTTTTAAACCAAGCATAATAATCCCCGTAAACGGATTGTCCTGCTTCGTAACCTACCATTCCGGGAATTATGGAATCATCTGCCTGACCGGATATCCCCGGAATTAACGGATTATTTTCACTTTTAGGTCCTACAATAATATCGCATGTGGATGTCCCGATAATTTGAACAATAGCTTTATTTTTTACTCCTGCTCCAATTCCTCCTGCATGAGCATCAATATTTCCGGCAGCTACTTTAACTGCTGTGGTTAATCCTAATCGGTTAGCCCATTCTTCTGATAAATTTCCTATCGTTTCTACACAGGTATACACTTTTTTTGAAAAGGTGTCTACAATTCCATCTAAAACGGGATCTAATTCTTTAAAGAATTCATTAGGTGGATATCCTCCCCATTCTTTATTCCACAACACTTTAAATCCGGCTGTACATATGTTTCTTTTCAAGTCTTCCGGTTTTTTTAGCCCTATAATTAAATTGGAGAGCCAATCACAGGCATCTACAAAAGAATGCCCGATTTCTTTTATTTTGGGATCTTTTCTGAATATGTGAAGAGCTTTAGCCCAAAAATGTTCTGCAGAGTAATTTCCACCTCCTCCTGAATATCGGGTATAATCGGTATGCCATTTTTTGGAAAATTCGTTGATATGTTCGCAATCTTTTATTCCTGTATGATCTTTCCATAAGATAAACATCCCGTTGGGATCATCTAAAAAGTCTTCTCGTAATGCTAAGGGTGTACCTTCTTTATCTACTACTACCGGAGTAGAGCAGGTAACATCTATTGCTAATGCTTTAACTCTTTCTTTTGCTACCGGAACTGTACTGACTACTTCATTAATTATATATTCTAATACTTCAACATAGTCTAAGGGATGGTGCCTGAATTGGTAATTTACCGGATCGCAGTACATACCTTTTTTCCATCTCGGATATTCTTTTACTGAGAGTGCTAATTCTTCGCCGGTTTCAGCATCCATTAATATGGCTCTTGCTGAATCAGTTCCGTAATCAACACCGATTACTAAATTGTTTGAAATGCTCATCATTTTTTTGTTTATTCAGTTGGTTTATAGTAATTATTTGTTTTTTTCTTGTCCATAATAAGCATTCGCTCCATGTTTTCTTTCGTAATGTTTATGGATCAATGCTTCTTTCAATCTCGGGGCTTGGGGATTTATTTGCCTTGTTAAATAAGCCATTTTCGCTACATTTTCTAAAACCGCGCTGTTGTAAACTGCTTTTTCAGCTGTTTTACCCCAGGTGAAGGGCGCATGGCTTCCTACCAATACCATTTCCATCTCTTTATGACTTAATTTTTTTTCTTTAAGAATATTGAGAATCTGGAAACCTGTTTGGTATTCATAGTCTCCTAGGATCATCTCATCACTCATAGGCGGAGCACAAGGTATATCAGAAATGGTATGATCTGCATGGGTTGTACCGAATATGGGAATATCCAATAAAGATTGCGCCCAAGCGGTAGCATAGGTACTGTGGGTGTGTACAATTGAGTTAACGTCTTTCCAATGCTTGTATAAAACGGCATGGGTGGGTGTGTCTGATGATGGTCTAAGTTTACCTTCGACCACTTTACCGTCAAAATCAACCAGCACCATGTCATCGACCTTTAACTTATCATAGGGCACTCCGCTAGGTTTAATAGCAAAAACTCCTTGATTGTGATCTGCGACACTTACGTTACCCCAGGTAAATAAAACTAAATTCAATTGGGGTAATAATTTATTGCCTTCGAATGCTTCTTCTTTTATTTGAGCATATTTTTTCATAGCTTTATTTTATATGTGAATATTCTATCAGGTTGCCTAATACCTCTATGCTCGGCAAGACAATATCCAATTCAGGATCAGCTTTTTCTGCATCTTCCAACGTAGCTTCTCCGGTTAGTACTAATACTCCAAAAGCTCCGGCATTATGAGCCATCATCATATCTGTGTAAATGCGATCTCCTACCATAGCCACTTCATCCGGCTCTAAATTTTTCGCTGACAATATGCCGTCTAACATTTCTTTTTGTGGTTTACCCAACACTATATCCGGTTTTCTTCCCGTAGCGGTTTCTATAGATGAACATATAGAAGCACAATCAACTAAAACTACCGGTTTGTCGGTCGGACAAACTTTATCGGGATTGGTTGCTATATAAATTTTTCCTTGTTTCGCCCACCAAGCTGCTCTGCATAATCTTTCATAATTTAAGGTCATATCAAAAGCAACAATTAACGCATCGGGCTCATCTTGTGCTGAGTCTTCAGTAGATATATATCCTGCCTTATTGAATTGCTTGATCATACTGGGGGTTCCCAATATGAATAATTTTTTAATTTGTGGATGTTTCGCTTTTAAGTAATCTATGGTTGCTACTGCGGATGAGTACATTTCTTCTTCTGAAGCATCAATTCCTAATCCTTCTAATTTTTGCAGGTAGTCTGAAATACTTTTAGACGGATTATTGGTAAGAAATGAATAGCTTATGCCTAATCTTTTAAGCTGATTTAAAAAGCTTACTGTATAGGGAAATAGGGTTGAGCCATTGTAAATCGTTCCATCCATATCCAAAGCTACATGCTTCAGCTTTTTTACTTTTTCTAAAAGAACATTTGAAGTCTTTTTTATATCTGTGATATAATTATTCATACAATTTATATTTAAAAGATATAAAGTATAAGCATGTAATTTTTCTATTACATGAATATCCTTTTAATTTATTTTCCTTTTAATGCTCCTTTTTCGCTGAATAATTCTTCAATCCATAGATCAAAATATCCTGCTCTGTAAGCAAAATCTAAAATTGTATATCTGCTTCGGATTTTATGTGCTCTGTAAAAACTATCTTTGAGTCTTTTTCTGGTAATACCGATTTCTTCCGGTTCAACAGGTGCTCCTACGGCTGCCAATCGTTTTTTTGTTTCCTCAAAAGGTATAACTTGATTTCTTAGTTTTTCTTTTAATTGCGGCCAATTCTTTTTAATTTTATTTAACTGCTCCCTTAATTCCTCTTTGGTAACGTATTTATCTGTAGTTTGGGCAACAGCAAAGGGATGTATTTCTGTCCCTGCAAACATTTCGTCTATCTCTTTTAATTGAGCTTCCAGGGACGGCCATTTTTCAACTGCCGCTTCAACATCAAGCCGGTCTATAGATTCTTTTAACATTACTTCATACAAAGCGGTAATTGCCAATGTGCCAATGCCTACTTTAAATCCATGAGAAGGGGCTTGTTCATCTTGATTAGGATATAAACCGAATTTTTTAGCCATTTCTCCTTTGAATGTGTGATGCTCCATATCCCAAAGATGGCTGAATTGATGTTCAGAACCGGATGCCGGACGGCTTACTCCTGCCCCCCATGATTCCATGGATTGCATGGCGAAACCGCCTAGCATTAATCCTTCTGTTAATAATTCAATGGCTTTTGGATTTCCATTTTTTGCTCCTGCCGGATCTTGCAATGCCTCAGCCAATCCATCTTGTACTATATTCCATGCACTAGTCATGGGCTCAATACCTTTTTTAGGATGATTGGGATCGGCTAATTCTGCAGCTAAAATCCAATCTGCTCCGGATACTACTTTAGCATATAAATCTGCATATCCGGAAGCGGTCATCAAAGGGGGAGCAGCAGCAATAATATCAATATCAGCTACTAAGGCTTGGGGAGCTTCACAGGCATGAGTGATTTTTGCTCCTTTGTTGGTTATGGATGCTCCTGCCGAAGAATATCCATCCATGGATGCGGCAGTAGCAACACACATATACGGTCGTTTTAGTTCGGAACTTGCTCGTTTCGTAAGATCGTTTATAACTCCTGAACCAACCGCAATAGGTGTTACGTCTTTATCTTTTAAATAATCTCTTATTTTCTCTACAAATATATAATCTGCATATAAATTAGGATCATCTAAAATATACGGTTCTTCTCCTTCCAATCCGGCTTTATGTAATGCCTCATGAACTTTTTTTCCTGCTACTCTATAGGTATTAGGATCTGCTATAATAATTGCTTTTTTTCCGGGAAATTGTTCCTTAAATATTTGCGGTACATCCTTTAAGATATTGGATTCTATTTCTAGAAACTTTGTTTCAGTAGCTTGTTTTAAAGCTGATTTAATGCTTTCTTTAGACATTTTATTTTTTATTTTTTGTGGTTTGTGATTGATATGGTCTCTTATTTAAGTTTAAAGTTTTTTAGAGTCTTCTAAAAACTTGGCTAATCCAATATCAGTTAATGGGTGTTTTAGTAAATCAAGTATGGGAGCTAAAGGAGAAGTAATTACATCAGCTCCTATTTTCGCACAATTGATAATGTGCATGGAAGATCGTATGGATGCGGCTAGTATTTGGGTAGAATAACCGTAGTTATCATATATTTCTCTTATTTCAGCTATCAGGTTTAAACCGTCTGTTGATATATCATCTAATCTTCCTATAAAGGGAGATACATAGGTAGCTCCTGCTTTTGCCGCAAGAAGTGCCTGACCGGGTGAGAAAACTAAGGTACAATTAGTTTTAATTCCTTTACTTGAAAAATATTTAATGGCTCTTATCCCATCATGGATCATAGGAACTTTAACAGTTATTTGCTTGTCAATTTCTGCTAATTCTTTTCCTTCTTTAATGATTCCTTCGTAATCGGTTGAAAGTACTTCTGCACTTACATCTCCATTTACGATTTCACATATTGCTTTATAATGAGCATATATGCTGTCCTTTCCGGTTATTCCAACTTTTGCCATAATGGAGGGATTTGTGGTAACTCCATCAAGAACTCCTAGATCCTGAGCTTTTTTAATTTGCTCTAAATCTGCTGTATCAATGAAAAATTTCATTTTTTTATTTTTTATGGTTTTATAATTGATTTGATTGTTTTAAAACATATTGTCAGGTTTTTATTTTAATTAAAATAATCTTTAACTAATAAGTACAGTCCTGCAGCAAGTAATCCCCCTACTATTGGAGCAATGGAAGCGTACACAATTCCATATCCCCAATCACTATCTCCTTTGCCTTTTAAAGGGAGGATTTGATGAACTAATCTAGGCATTAGATCTCTGGCAGGGTTTAAAGACCATCCGGTAACCCCTCCGTAAGCCATACCGATTGCAAATATCATAAATCCGGCAGGTAATGCTCCTAAAGATCCAAATCCTACCATCGAATGAGTAAATTGAGGAATACCTGTTGAATTTTCAATAATTACTCCTCCGTGATTAGCACTCATGGATAGTCCTATAAATACTAAGAAAAAAGTACCTATTGCTTCAGCCGAGAAATTCTGAATTGAGTTATTTTTTCTAATAGACGCATTGGTTGCAAAAACGCTTAAAAGTTTACTTGAATCTGAAGAAGTAGCAGTTAAATGACCTCTATATACAAATGAAACAAGCAGAGCCCCTAAAAAACAACCGATAAATTGCGCTGTTATATACGGAAGAACAAATTTAGGATCTAAAACTCCTGCAGTCCATTGTGCTATGGTAACTGCCGGATTGAAATGCCCACCCGTATCAAATGGTGAAGAAATAATTACCGACATAGCTACAGCAAAACCCCAGCCAAGTGGCCCGCTTAATGCTGCCTTATTACCTTCTCCGTATGATTTGTCTAAGGTAAGATTCATGCTAATCCCACATCCTAAGGCAATTAATGAAAAAGAACCTAGTAATTCTCCTATAAATTTTGTTGCAATGACTGAATCCATAATCTTTAATTTAGTTTTGATTTGTAATTTTATTTTTTTGAGCTTCGTGTTTTATATAATTAAAACGTAACAAATGTATTTACTAAATCGAAACTAAACAATAATAAAACAAAATTTTTTTTTATAAATATTAAAATAATTTTAGTATAAAAATAGGTTAAATAGAATTAATTTATTATCTTTGTTATTGATTAACAATTATTTATATATTAATTTAATTATTTTCAATATCGAAACTAATTATGTTACATTCTTCTGACAATTCAAATATTTTCGTAAATTTGAATCATAAAGTATTACATTTAATTTCATCCATGTCATTATATATCTACCTATGAAGAACAATAACATAAATAATATAAGACAACAGGAAATTTTAGAAGAATTAAATTTCAATCATTATGTTTCTGTAACTGAATTATGTAAAAAATTAAATGTGTCTGCCGTTACCATTAGAAAAGATTTGACTCATCTGGAGAAGATCGGTAAATTATACAGAACCCACGGCGGAGCAACTCGAGAATCTTTTATTGTTAAGGAAAGACATGTTAATAAAAAGGAAACGCTACAGGTTGAAGAGAAATCAAAAATAGCCAAAGCGGCTCTTAATTTTATTGAAGATAATGATTTTATTACGATTTCATCAGGAACTACCACACAGATGGTTGCTCAGGTAATTGAAAATAATTATACTAAGTTAACCATTCTTACCTCTTCTTTAAAATCGGCTATGCTATTATACGGTAATCCAAATTTTGATGTAATACAACTGGGAGGAGACGTTCGAACTAAGTCCGGGTCTGTTATGGGGCCTTATGCGGAATTAATGATCAGTAATTATTCTTGCAGTAAACTTTTTATTGGCGGCGATGGGGTCGATTTTGATTTTGGACTTTCTACTTCAAGTACTATGGAGGCTAAAATGAATCAATTGATGATTCAAAATTCCGAAAAGGTTATTGTTTTAGCAGATTCTACTAAAATTAGTAAAAGGGGATTTGGTAAAATAACTGATTTGGATAAAATACATGTCTTAATTACCGATGAAGGCATTAAAAAAAGAGATGTTGAAAGATTCGAAGATTTAGGTATTGAAGTTGTTATTGCACGATAAAATAAATCGACTTTACTATCAAAAAGTTAAGTTAAGTTATTATGGAATTATCTGAATCTTTGACATCATAATCTCCAATTTTCTCTCTTCGCAATTTAGTCAAATACCCTCCAACTCCTAAGCTTTGTCCAAAATCGTGAGCTAATGAACGGATATAGGTCCCTTTACTGCAATGGACTAAAAATTCCACATAAGGCAGATTAATGTTAGTGATTTTAAAATCGTAAATGGAAATTTCACGAGAGGGAACTTCAATAGCTATTCCTTTCCTTGCAAATTCATACAATCTTTTCCCATCTTTTTTTAAAGCAGAAAATACCGGAGGTTTTTGACTAATGGATTCCCCTATGAAATCCTGTACTGCCTCTTCAATATCTTTAATTTTTAAATGATTGTATTCTTTGGGATTAAACTCTTCTGTTTCTAGGTCATAGGAAGGAGTTTCTACTCCTAATTTAATTTCTCCGGAATAGATCTTGGATGCATCTTGAATTTGTTGTATTTGTTTGGTTGCTTTACCAACGCATACAATTAATAAACCGGTTGCTTTGGGATCTAATGTTCCCGCATGACCTACTTTGATTTTCTTTAAATTAAATTGCTTTTTTATTTTCCATTTAATTTTATTTACTATATCAAATGAAGTCCAATCTAACGGCTTATCTATTAAAAATATTTTACCTTCCAGTAATTCGTCTAAATCCATTCATTCCTAAATTTAAAAGCAAATATAAACAACTAATATTTTAAGTCCATTTTTGAATATTGAAAAATATCGTAATTTTGTAAAAAGCAAATCAACCTTGTTGCTTCTATTTTTTATAGAAGAGGAAAGTCCGGACACCAAAGGATATCACAGCGGGTAATGCCCGTCCATCGTAAGATGAGGACCAGTGCAACAGAAAGGAAGTACAGTTCGGCTGTAGTGAAATCAGGTAAACTCTGTGAGGTGCAATGCTATGTATACCGGATTGATAAGGGCTATCCGTCCGATGCCGGGGGGTAAGCAGATTGAAATAAGGAGTAATTCTTATTCTAGATAAATAACAAGGCTTTTCAGTAATGAAAATGACAAAATCCGGCTTATTGATTTGCTTTTTTTTATTTGTATATGTATAAAATAAGCATGGATTTTATCCTATCCATTCATTGACATGTTCCCCTAATCCCATACTTATAGCCTTTGCTGATATGGTAAATGTTTCTGTAATCGAGGATCTACCTAATCCTAAGGAATCAAATTTTTCTTTATATTTTACTACATAACCGTCTGTAAAATTTAATTCTTTTAAGGGGGTGTTAGAATCCTTTTTTGTAAAGACTACTTTGCCATTTTTCTTTTCATAGCTATTAGTCATCCATTCAAAAAAACGAGTTTCATTAGTTGATCTTAGAGTTATCTCAATTCTTCCTCCTCTAATTTGTGCTGATGGTCGCCCGGTTGGATCTGTTTCTTGCGCTAATGAATAATTTACATTTATAATATTATATTTTCTTCCGGCTACCTCTAATCGTGCTCTAAATGACATAATAATAATGATTTTTAGTGAATTTTTCAAATTTTACAAATTTACGTATTTGAAAGTAGATAGTATTTTTACATTAGTTAAATGCTTGTTAAAAATAAATAGTCCTATTTTGACAAACTTTATCTCTATTTAATAAAAATAAACGGAAATTAATTCTCATACTGTTCTATATTTTAGCAACTATTTATAACAATAAAAAAAGAGATATTATAAATATCTCTTTTTTTTATAATTTAAATTTTTCCTAATTATTTCTCAATTAAAACATTTCCTGTCATTTCTGATGGAATAGGTAAGCCCATTAATGTTAAAATGGTAGGAGCTATATCTCCTAGTTTACCTTGTTTTAAATTGTATTTTTGATTATCAACTACAATTAAAGGGACTAAATTAGTAGTATGTTGAGTATTAGGTGAGCCGTCTTCGTTCTTCATTTTATCAGAATTTCCGTGATCTGCAATAATCAGAGTTGTATATCCATTTTCTAACGCTGCTTTACAAATATCTCCGGCACATTCATCTACTACTTCTGCTGCTTTAACTGCTGCTTCAAATACTCCGGTATGACCTACCATATCCGCATTGGCAAAATTGAGGCATACAAAATCCACTTCTTTTTTTTCTAATTCGGGAATAATAGCATCTCTTATATCATATGCAGCCATTTGTGGTTTTAAATCATATGTTGGCACATCTTTAGGAGATGGGGCTAAAATTCTTTTTTCATTTTCAAATACTTTTTCTTCTCCTCCTGAAAAAAAGAATGTCACATGTGGATACTTTTCGGTTTCGGCAATTCTGATTTGTTTTAGAGCAGCATTTGCTATCACTTCACCGATTGTATTTTTAATCGTATCTTCTTTGAATATGACATGAATGTTTTTGAATGTTTCATCATATTCCGTCATAGTAACGAAATATAAATCCAATTTTTTAATTCCAACTTCCGGATGGTCATGTTGAGATAAAACATCCACTATTTCTCTCGGTCTGTCGGTACGGAAATTAAAACAGATCACCACATCTCCTTCTTGTATTTTGGCTACCGGATTATTATTTTCAGTTACAACGATAGGCATAAGAAATTCATCGGTAATTCCGTCTTCATACGATTGCTGTATAGCTTGTAAAGGATCTTCTGTTTTATTTCCTTCAGCATTTACCATTACATCATATGCTATTTTAACTCTTTCCCAACGTTTGTCTCTATCCATAGCATAGTATCTGCCTACAATAGAAGCTAATTTTGCATTGTTATCTTTGCAAAATTCGATCGTATCTTTTATAAAACCTTTACCACTTTGCGGATCGCAATCTCTCCCATCGGTAAAAGCGTGTACAAAAACATTAGGCACATTCGAAGAGTTTGCCGCTTCTACTAGTGCTTTTAAATGGCTTATATGTGAGTGAACACCTCCGTTGGATACTAACCCGATGAAGTGTACCGGTTTATTATTTTGTTTAGCATACTCAAATGCTTTTTTTAATTCTTCTTCATTTCCTAAGGTTCCGTTTTCTACGGCTAAATTTATCTTCGTCAAATTTTGATAAACCACTCTTCCTGCACCTAAATTCATATGCCCAACTTCTGAATTTCCCATTTGACCTTTAGGTAATCCAACATCCAATCCATAAGTTACTAAGGTGGTATTGGAATATTTTTGAAAACAGCTGTCCATAAAAGGTGTATGAGCATGGTCAATAGCAGATACACTTTTATCTGTGGCTATTCCCCATCCATCCAGAATCATTAAGATTACTTTTTTATTCATAATTTATTATTTTTTGTAAAATTAATCTATTTTTATGCGTATTTTTAATTTTAAAGTTACTGAATTTTTATGATTTTTGTTGAATATATATCGATAATCCATTCTTTTTTCTAATAAAAAAAGACTTGGTAATCAAGTCTTTTATATATTTAATAATTCATGATCTAGTGTTTATTCAACGGTAACAGATTTTGCTAAATTTCTAGGCTGATCTACATTAACCCCTCGCAATACAGCTATGTAATATGCTAACAATTGTAAAGGTATAACGGATAATAGCGGTGTAAAGCATTCTGAAACATCAGGAATTTCAATGGATTCGGTTACCATATCTTTAACTACGGTATCGCCTTGGGTAACAATTGCAATTACTTTTCCTTTTCTTGAATTAATTTCCTGTATATTACTTACAATCTTTTCATAATATCCTTTTTTAGGTGCAATGACAACAACCGGCATATTTTCATCAATTAATGCTATAGGTCCGTGTTTCATTTCTGCTGCCGGATATCCTTCTGCATGGATATAGGATATTTCTTTTAATTTTAAAGCACCTTCTAAAGCGATAGGATAGTTATAACCTCTACCTAAATATAAGAAGTTTCCTGCTCCAACGTATTGCTCTGCAATCTTTTTAATTTGATTTTCTGTATTTTTAATCACTTCTGCTACCCTTTCCGGTATAGTCTCCAACTCTATGATTAGACTATTGAATCGCTCTTTACTTATAGTACCTTTATGTTTAGCTAATTTAAGTGCTATCATTGCCAAAAGGGCAAGTTGAGCAGTAAATGCTTTGGTGGAAGCAACACCAATTTCCGGTCCTGCATGAGTATAGGAACCGGCATCAGTTAAACGTGCTATTGAAGAGTCGATAACATTACAAATACCATAAATAAATGCCCCTTTTTCTTTTGCTAATTTTAATGCAGCAATTGAATCTGCTGTTTCTCCTGATTGAGATATTGCAATAACGATATCTTTATCTGTTATTATCGGATTTCTGTATCTAAACTCAGAGGCATATTCTACTTCAACCGGTATTCTGGCTAAATCTTCAATAAGATATTCTCCAACCAAACCAGCATGCCAAGAAGTTCCACATGAAATAATTATTATCCTTTCTGCATTTAAAAATTTTTCTTGATAATCCCATATTCCCGCCATTTGAATTATGTCTTCATCTACTAATAGCCTTCCACGCATGGTATCCATAATAGATCTGGGTTGTTCATGGATTTCTTTTAGCATGAAATGTTCATAACCTCCTTTTTCAATCTTCTCTAAACTCGTTTTTAGTTCATGAATTTGTGGATTTACTTTAGAATTATCTTTTATTTTATATACATCTACTCCTTTTAGAGTTATGGTCGCCATTTCTCCGTCTTCAAGATAAACGACTTCATTGGTAAATTCAATGAAAGGAGAGGCATCTGATGCTACGAAGTATTCATTTTCACCTATACCAATTGCTAAAGGACTACTTAATCTTGCTACAACGATTTCTTGCGGTTGATCTACTTCCATAACTGCTATGGAATAAGCACCTACAACTTCATTTAAAGCATATCTGACAGCTGTTGATAAATCTACGTTTTGTGTCTCTTGCATATACTGTATCAAGTTCACTAATACTTCTGTATCGGTTTCACTTTTAAATGTATATCCTTTAGAGGTAAGCATTATTTTTAAAGTTCCATAATTCTCAATAATACCGTTGTGAATAATTGCTAATTTTCCGTTATTTGATATATGAGGGTGTGCATTTATATCACTGGGAACTCCATGGGTAGCCCATCTTGTATGGCCTATTCCTACAGTTGCTTCTGAGTTTAAATCTTTACATTTAGCTATTAAATCGGATACTGAACCTTTTGTTTTTCTTAATTTAAAGGCTCCGTTTTCATTTAAAACTATGCCCGCACTATCATAACCTCTATATTCTAACCTTTTTAGACCGTTTAATATTATGGGTAAGGCTTTTTTATTTCCAATATATCCAGTTATTCCACACATAATTTAATGTTTTTATATTTTTTTATATTAAATATATATTTAATTTTTGGTATACAATATTTCTAATCTTAACTTTTTATCTCCTGAATTTTTATTACCATAAAAAGTTAATCGGAAAGGTTCATAAGCTCTTGTCGTCTTTGAATATCCTAAATATTCATTACTGTTGGTAGAACGAGTTATAAAATTACCCATTTCTACAAGTATTTCATCATTAGGTTTATTTTTTTCTACAATATCTTTGATTTGTTTGGTTACATTCAGTGTATAATATTGGGGATTAGTTTCAAAATCGTACTTTGGATTGAAGAAATAACCCGCTAAACCGGAATAAAAAGTTAAATCAGGCAAAAACTTCTTTTGAGTATAATTATATCCGTATATATAATCAGGTTTTGACTGTACGTTTTCTGTAAGATAAAATTTCAATTTTGCTCCGGTAATAGCCCAATTGTGATTTTGTACCGAATCTTTTATAGCTTCTAATTGTGAATCATCTAATTTAAGATGAATGGAAGGCCCTCCCATACCTTGTAAAAATAAAATGGATTCACCTGACAGCTTATCCGGATTCTGCATTTGCTGCTTAAATTGGGAACTGGCAGTATTACGATTATAAAAGTTATATTCTCCTACCATTGAATTATAAGCCGAATTCATGGTAAATGAATAAGTTGCAGGTGTAAAATTATCTGATGATTGATCTTTATATCTATAATAAGCAATTAAGGTCATTTTGCTTACCGGGAAATTGAACATGAATTTAGAATTTTCATCGACCGGTTGTATTTTAATTCCTTTAAAATACTGAATAAATCGTGAATTATCACTAATATCTGCACTTCCTTTTTTACTGAAAAAATATTGGTAGAAATAATCGGGATATAATTTTATTCTATATCCAGCAGCAGTAGGTTCTGAAATAACTTTTCCATCACTTGTTTTTACCGATATACTGGTCAGTGAATCACCTAACAGTGCATTTCCTAATTTATCGCCAACATCAACTGTTTTATTGGAATAAAACTTAGAAGAAGTTGATTCCAAAAATGTATTAATCCTATTTACATTAACTTCCATGGAATTACCTGCTTTACCTAAATAGGAAGCTAATGTATATTTTTTAACGTATTTTATAGTATCGACACCACTGGTACTTCCAGGATTTAAAATGATTTTCTTTTCTTTGTAAGAAGAGGAATTGAATGCCGGATTAAGGCTTAATACAACAGAATCGACTTGCTGGATAGTCCCCTTGATTTCATCGGCTGTACTTAGTCTTACTTGAATATTAAAAGAGGCTTTTGATTTCCCAAAAGTATTATCTTCATAAATGCCGATCAAACCACTTCCTAGAGTGTTATAATCTGCTCGAATAGTATCGTTGTTAGAAATATTATACGCAACCAGATCAACAAATGTTTTATTTCCTTCTAATTTATCAGGTATTAGGTTAGCTCCAATATCTGTTGTATCGTTTTCACAACTTAATAAAAAAAAGGTTGGAAGTAAAGTTAGAGCTAATAACTTTACTTGAGACTTAAATATTTTCATAGTTGTTTTACTCTTGGATCTTTATTTCGCTGGTGACGTGATAAATTTCTTTGACATCTTCATTTTGAATAAAATCAAATTTAGGATTGCTTGATTGTTTAAACATGTCTTCCAATTCGTCAATTAAAACTTCTTCGCCTTTTACAATAGTGTCGGATCCTTTCATGGCTTCTTTGATAATACTTACGTATTTATTATCAGTTAAGTAATTTAATTTACTTGTATCTATATTATCAAATTCCAAAATATCTTTAAGATTATTGCTAAAAATCCCGTTACTTCCTTGGTTATAAACCGAAGTGATAACTTTTATATCACTGAAGAATGCATCATTAGCATAATTTGTTTTCAAATAAATTGGTAAAAAGCTGGCCATCCATCCATGTAAATGAATGATATCAGGTATCCAATTTAATTTTTTTATTGTTTCTAAAACCCCTTTGGTAAAGAAAACAGCCCTTTCATCATTATCTTCAAACCATTCATTTGCTTCATCTTTATAGGGAGATTTTCTTTTGAAATATTCATGATTTTCAATGAAATAAACTTGCATTCTTTCTCCCGGAAGTGAAGCTACTTTAATAACCAATGGCTGATCTAGGTCATTTATAATCAAATTCATACCTGATAGCCTGATTACCTCGTGAAGCTGAAATCTTCTTTCATTTATTTGCCCGAATCTAGGCATAAAGATTCTAACATCATTTCCTTGTGCAAACATTTGTTTGGCTAAATTGTAAACTCCTGATGAAATCGGATTTTCGTCAAAGTATGGTACTAATTCTGAAGTAACGTGAAGTATTCTTTTTGAACTCATTATAAATTGAAGGCTGATTATAATTTAACAAAGTTACAAAAAATTAATCAAACTGTAGTAAGTTTGCATTTTAAACCATGACATTCGTCATTTAAATCTAAAGTATGTTATTATTAAAAACCAGAAATGAATTATTTGATTTCATTCAATATATCCACGCTAAAAAATTAACTTTAGGATTTGTTCCTACTATGGGTGCACTTCACGAAGGCCACCTTTCTCTTTTTAAAAAAGCTATTGAAGATAATCAATATACTATAGGCAGCATTTTTGTAAATCCTACCCAATTTAATAATCAAGCGGATTTGATTAAATACCCTCGAACGGAAGAAGCAGACATTGCAAAATTGGAAAGTGTCGGTTGCGATGCATTATACTTACCAAGCGTTGAAGATTTATACCCAAATGGGTTGGAATGTGAATCAATAGATATGAACGGATTGGATGTTGTTATGGAAGGAGCTTTTCGCCCGGGTCATTTCCAAGGTATGGCAACGGTCGTAAAGCGTTTGTTATTACAAGTTCAGCCTACCAAAGCCTATTTTGGTGAAAAGGATTTTCAACAGTTACAAATTATCCGCCAAATGGTCAAAACTTTACAATTGCCTGTCGAGATTTTAGGAATGCCAATCATTCGTGAATCCAACGGTTTAGCTATGAGTTCGCGTAATATGAGGCTTACTGAGGAATTTAAGAAAAAATCATTATTTATATATCAATCATTACTTAAAGCTAAAGAATTATCATCCCATTATGCTCCTGAAAATGTGATTTGCAAAATTGAAAAATTGTATCTCAATTCAGATTTAAAATTGGAATATTTTACTATAACTGAAGAAGAATCATTACAAACGGCTCAGTCTTTTGACCCTTCTAAACACTATAGGGCTTTTATAGCAGTCCATTCCGGAGACATCCGTTTGATTGATAACATTCAAATAAGATAAAGAATAAAATAAATTATATCATTACAGACCATTAAAAAACTATTACAGTATTTATTTTTAAATTATAAATACTTAATCTTAATTTAAATAATATTTATCTTACAACCTTAACTATTTATTTAAATTATAATATATTAAATATAAATTTATTATATTTATGTTTAATTATTACAATTTTTCAACTATTTATATTTTTACTATTTTTAAGTTTTTTGATTTTGGAGATTATACGATTAATTATTATTTTGGTCTGAATAATACATTGAATACATGAATAAAAAATTAAAAAATATTCTTACAGTTTGTATATCTGTTATAATTGCCGGTGGACTAATGTTTTTAGTTTCTAAAAGCTTAGGTGGTGATTTTATAGAAAAAACCATATCAACTGCAAAAAAAGCAAACTATTTTTGGATAAGCATGGCTGCTATCTTCGGTTTAGGAGCTTATTGGATCAGAGCTGTCCGATGGAATTTACTTTTAGAACCCATGGGCTATAAAATTAAAAATTCGAATGCTTTATGGGCTCTTTCATTTGGGTATTTTTTAAACTTAGGAATTCCAAGAATGGGAGAAATAGGAAGAGCAACTGCTTTACAAACCGTTGAAAAAGTACCTTTTACCAATTCATTTGGGACAATCGTTACTGAAAGAATTATCGACTTATTTTTTATGTTATTTTTTATTCTTTTAGCTTTAGTTTTTAATTATTCAACATTACTGTCTTTTTTTGAATTACTAAGTAAGAATAAAACGAATAATCCTGATGAAAAAAATTACACACTTTATATTTCTATACTTGTCGTAATTTTATTATGCTGTATTCTAATGTATGTATTCAGAAAAAAATTGCTTCAATTATCAATTATTAAAAAAATAGTATTTTTCATAAAAGGAATTATTGACGGATTAGTTTCAGTTTTTAAATTAAAACAAAGAGTGAAGTTTATTTTATTGTCCTTCGGAATATGGATATGTTATTTTTTTGCTTCTTATCTTGTAGTTTTTGCCTTGCCCGAAACTTCTTCTCTTCCTATCCAAACAGGCTTTTATATTTTAGCCGTAGGAACTTTAGGCATGTTAGTACCTGCCTCGGGAGGCATAGGTGCTTTTCACCTTGCAATGATGATCGGGTTTTCGGCTTTATATTTACAATCCGGAAAATCTCTAGATGAAGGTAAAGATATTGGCTATTCTTATGCAATACTTGCTCACAGTTTACAAATGGTTTTAATGATTATAATGGGAATCATTTCAATAATTATGCTCACAAGGAATAAAGAAAAAACAATAATTTAAAATTAAAAAAGTGATAAACTTTTTAATTATAACAAATTAGTTATATTTTATAAAAAATAAAAAAGCTGTTCGTTTTGAACAGCTTTTATTTTGATTTATATAGAATACTATAGATTCTAAATTAATTTCGAAAACTTTATGAGTATTAGTTTTCTGATTCGTCATCTGCAGAAGCAGCCTTAACATTTCTAGATGTTTTCACAGCTGCAATTACAGTATTAGCCGGATGCAATATTTGGTAATCTTTTAATTCAACTTTAGATACTTCAAATTTATTACCAACATCTAGAGAAGTTACATCTATAACAATCTCATCCGGTAAATTTGCAGGAAGGGCTTTAACTCTAAGTTTTCTTAAGTTAACACGTAATACACCTCCTCTAACAACTCCTTTTGCTCTACCGGTTATTACCACAGGTACTTCCATAGTAACATATTTTTCCGGATTTATTTGATAAAAATCAGCATGGATTATCTTATCTGTTACCGGATGAAATTGTAGATCTTGCAAAATAGCATCTATTTTTTCTCCATCTATTTCCAAAGTAACTGTGTGTGCTTCAGGAGTATAAACTAAATCAGTAAAGCTTCTTTCTTTAGTAGAAAAATGGATTACATTTTTTTCTCCATAAACAACACAAGGAACTTTTTCAGCATTACGTAAGGCTTTTGAAGAATTTTTACCTACGCTTTCTCTTTTTTCTCCTTGAATTGTAATTGATTTCATATAATATTTACATTATAAATTTTTTACTTATTGATTCTCTGTTATGTACCAAGTTCATCACTTCTCCAAACAAAGGGGCGCAAGATAACACTTTTATTTTACTTACCAAAGTATTTTTTAAAGGAATTGAATCAGTTACAATCACTTCCTCCAATTTAGAATCGTTGATTCTATCATAAGCAGCACCTGAAAAAATAGCATGTGTTGCCATGGCTCGTACACTGGTTGCTCCTGCATCCATTAATATATCAGCCGCTTTAGTTAAAGTCCCTGCAGTATCAATCATATCGTCTACTAAAATCACATTCCTTCCTCTAACATCTCCAATTAAAGTCATAAAATCGACATTATTGGCTTTTTTTCTTTCCTTATAACAAATAACCACATCAGCATCTAAATATCCCGCATAGGTTCTTGCTCTTTTTGCTCCTCCCATATCCGGAGATGCAATAGTTAAGTTGTCTAGATTTAGTGATTTTACATAATTAATAAATATTGCAGACGCAAATAGATGATCAACCGGAATTTCGAAAAATCCTTGAATTTGATCAGCATGTAAATCCATAGTCATAACACGCGTTGCACCGGCAGCAGTCAATAAATTGGCTACCAATTTTGCTCCTATCGGAACACGAGGTTTATCTTTTCTGTCTTGACGCGCTAAACCAAAATAAGGAATTACTGCTGTTATCTTATCTGCAGATGCTCTTTTTGCAGCATCTATCATTAACAACATTTCCATCAAATTATCTGCCGGTGGAAATGTTGACCCTATAATAAAGACTCTGGAACCTCTTACCGATTCTTCTAAACAGGGTTGGTATTCACCATCACTAAAATCAAAGAAACTCATTTTCCCTAGGGGCATTCCATAACTTTGTGATATTTTTTCTGCTAAAGAAACACTTTCTCTAGTCGAGAAAATATGGACTGGTTGAATCATTTATATGTGTTAAAAATATTTTCTGAAAACGAGTACTGCAAATTTATGATTTTTTTAATCATACCATAATAAAACTGAACAAAATTTGTTCAGTTTTATTTAATATTTACTTTATCTTTAAGGAAACTTAACTGCTTGATATAGATTAGGATTAACGGAAGGAAGATTCGATTTAAATTTAAAGTTTATACTTTTAATAAATTCATTAGCTATAATGGCATACCCTCTTCCGGTTGGATGTATACCATCCAATGAAAAAAATCCTCCTGTTATAAATTCATTGGTATAACTTACTCCGTTGTAAAGAATACCTTCTTTTGTTTTTAAATTTTTAATTAGTGAATTTGTATCTGCGATTGCCAGATTATACTGTTTTGCTACAGTTTCAATGCTCTCATTAAATGCTTGAGTTGCTTCTTTGATGGTTAGAATCTCCTTATCGGTCAAAACATATTGATCCTCTATAGGTTTTGAGGTTCCTCCACCCGTTTTTAAAATGGTAGATACTGATAATAAAAATAAATCTTTTGATGTAGACATCCTTATAGAAGGAAGTCCCATCGCATCTAAATTTGTTAAATTCTTATCTATAATTACTCCTCCATTAGCTTTATCTTCCGTAAAAACAATTTTTCTACTTGCGGCTTCTTCTTCTGTAATTATATTTTTTGCTTTTGCTTGATCCAAACCGGAATTATACTTTTGATAGGAAGCATTTAAATTTTTTATTTGCTGCGGTGTAAATTGATTGGCTTTAAAAGGTAAGGACGAAACTTTATTGAAAAAAGGAAAATCGGTAACGTCCGGAATTGTAGCTACCACTCCTTTTGCCGAATTTGAGTTAAGTGTTTGTACCAATGTACTATAAGCATTCTGAAAAGTTGAAATATCTGTAATCACAGCCGATCCATCTCCTCCGGAAGTGGCATAGCTTAAAATATCATTAATTCCAATCCATAAAGAAAAAAAGGTAGGATTTTGTCCCATTACATCTTCTACCACCGTTGCATTGGGCTTAGAAGCAAATCGTACAAAATAAGGATTGGATTTTTTGGAAGCTAAATGAGTCGGATTTCCATATCCCGCC
Source organism: Apibacter sp. B3546 (assembly GCF_009827885.1). NCBI lineage: Bacteria > Pseudomonadati > Bacteroidota > Flavobacteriia > Flavobacteriales > Weeksellaceae > Apibacter > Apibacter sp. B3546. Next base: position 62,949 of record NZ_WINW01000034.1, read on the forward strand.
GCAAGCAAATGAAATGATTTAGCTCCCGGTATACCCATATTTTGATATCCATCTTTTGAATAAATATTTGCAAGAGTAGTTGTTCCTACGCCCGCACTGGTAACCGGAGCAAGAGAACCCTCTGCTACTACCAATATTTTTTTATTTTCCACTTTTGCACTCGGAATTCCTCCTAATTCATCTGCCATAAAAGGAATATTAAATGCCTTACAGCCTGAACGCTTCATTTGCTCGGCAATCATTGACGGAAAGGATTCTTTTTGTCCTGATATATACAGTGCATTATCTCTAAAACCTGCAGTAAATGAATCTCCTAAGGCTATATATTTAGAAAAATTTGCATCTCCCGAACTAAATACGGTATTTATATCTTCATTAAAGTCATTATTGCATGAAAGGAAAAAAATAAACATTCCTAACCAAAGCATTAGTATATTCTTACTCATTTCTAATATTTTAAAAAGGATTCCAAGCTAATCCCAGCCCGAACATAAAGCTATGCATCTTGACATCTCCTTTGAAATTATAAAATTTATTTACCACTTTTCTTGAATTACCTACATAATACATTCCTGTCAAATCAAGCATTAATTTATCTTTTAAGAATTTATAACCAATACCTCCTGTTATGGCATTATTATCTGTACTTGGCATTTCCGGACTCCAATAGTCTTTACTGATCGGTGAAGGATCGTAGTAGTATCCTAAACGAACATCCAACTTATCAGATACGGAATATTCTGAACCCACTCTAAATGTATGAGTGTTATGTAAATTTTTAGGCGATGTGGATATCGTTGGATCGTTGGGATCATTGCCTACCTTATTTTGATTGAAATCAATTGTCAAAGCTTTGTATTTATTCCATCCTGAAATATTCAAATCGGTGGAAATCGTCCATTGAGGTAAAAGCCTATAGGTTAATCCGAGTGTGATTTCAGAGGTTAGGGGTAACTTTGCATTAAATCGGTCATTTTCCGTTGGAAATGATTCACTTCCAACTAATGATTTTGGAAGGTAGAACCGGGCTTTTCCATTGACCGCATGAATATCGATATTGGAACGATAGGCTATACTGACATCCAAATCTTTAATCGGTCTGATATACATACCTACATTATACCCATTACCGGTTGCATTTTTATCAACCAGTTTCATTCTTCCGTCTATTGAAGATATAGCCTTTTGCAGATTAACGCTTCCTAATGCATATATATATCCGGCACCCACGCTAAACCAATCATTTAGACGATAGGCTACAGTCGGTTGAAAGAAATACGACCGAATAGTAATTTTAGTAATTAAATCTTTACCTTCCCAATTTTGTCCCCAATCGACGCTGCTTCCGAAAGGAGTAGTAAAGCTAAAAGCAACGGATAGTTTATCAGTGGCTTTGTAGGCAATATTAAACAGAGAAGGCGTACTTACCGGATTATCTGTTTTTGTTTTATATAAAGTAGGCTTATTTTGAAAATCAGCTTTTCCCATTATTATGAAAGTTCCCGCTGCAATGCTAAATTTTGAGGGTATAAATGATATACCTGCCGGATTGAAGAAAGCAACGCTTGCATCTCTGGTGTGAGCACTGGTGTGTGCCATAGCTGCTTGTCTAGCTCCTTGAAGTGATACCCTAAACCCTCCTGCTTGCATTATAATAGATGTCATAATAAAGAACATAAATACTGCTTTTCTCATCATTATAAATGTCATAGTGTAGCAAAACTATAGGATTTTTAAGAAATTAATAAATTTCTATTTCTTTAATTTTTAATTTGATAATATACCTTAAGTTTTAGTGGTAGTTTTATATTAGGAAACTTTTGGTATCTTGTCTATTAAATAATTTTTGATTTTATTTAGATTAAATACAAATAATTCATATATTTGCTTGAGAATATTAAAAAGGTGTTTAGTTATAAAATCATGCTTACCCATAAATCCCTTTCATTTTTAAAACCAGCACAACAAGCAAAAGTTATAGGATTTTCTGAAGAAGATATACCCACTAAGATTTTAGAAATGGGAATAGTTCCCGGCGTTTTTGTTAAATTAAAACGTCAGGCTCCTTGGAACGGTCCTCTTTTTATTGAATACGGTAAAGAGAAAAGCACGGTTATGTTACGTAAGGAAGAAGCAGATTGTATATTGATAGAAATGCAATAGAAAAAAACAATGAGTATTAAAACTATTGCTCTCATAGGAAATCCAAATGCCGGAAAAACAACACTTTTTAATCAACTAAGCGGATTACATCAAAAAACCGGAAATTATCCGGGTATTACCGTTGAAAAAAAAGAAGGTAAGCTTACTTATAAAGATACTGACTATAGGCTAATTGACCTTCCCGGGGTATACAGTCTATGTCCTTATTCTGCTGATGAAGAGGTGGTATTAACAATTCTTGCCAATCCTGATAATCCTTACTATCCTGATATTATTATAGTAGTGGCCGATGTTCATAATATGAAAAGAAGTTTATTTCTGTATGAACAAATCAAAGATTTAAAAATTCCTACTATTTTAGTTATTAATCAAATTGACAATATTGAAAAAGAAGGAATTCTAATTCGAGACAAAAATTTAGCCGATTATTTTCCAACTCCTGTAGTACTAGTCAGTTCCAGAAAAGGTAAAGGAATTGATGAATTAAAAGAAATTATATATAATGGTTTTGTCAATGAATCGTTCGAAACTTTTCAATATCCTAAAGAATTTGAAAAACCGGTAAGAGAATTATCCAATAAATTTGAAATTGATGACTACCTCGCTTGGCTTTTCTTGGCTCAAACAAAAACGAACAACATACCGAGTGCGTATCGTGAAAATGTATCGGAAATTATAAATAAGTATAAGTTGATTCCTAAAAGGCTTCAACTTAAAGAAACTATTTTAAGGCATCGCCAAATTGACGATCTTGTAGAAAAAGTGGTCTATAAAGATCCAAACTATCAGACTTTCACGAACAAATTCGATAAAATTGCAACGCATCATTTTTGGGGATATTTTTTATTTTTTTCAATCTTATTTTTAATTTTTCAAGCCTTATTTTTTTTGTCAGGCTATCCTCAAGATTGGATTGAAGCTCTATTTGCCAATACTAGTGAACTTCTCGAAGCTTATTTACCGAACGGACCACTATCGGAGCTCATTACGCAAGGTATAATTCCCGGAATTAGTGGAGTTGCTGTATTTGTCCCTCAAATTGCAATTTTATTTTTCTTTCTGTTGATTATGGAAGAAAGCGGTTACATGGCTAGAGTTGTATTTTTGATGGATCGTTGGTTCAGACCTGTTGGACTGAACGGAAAAAGTGTTGTTCCTTTATTATCCGGTGCCGCTTGTGCTATTCCTGCAATAATGTCGGCACGAAATATTGAAAATTCAAAGGAACGATTAATTACAATTTTGGTTACACCATTTATAACCTGCTCGGCTCGCCTTCCGGTATACTCCATTATCATCGCTTTAGTCATTCCTATAGGAAATGGAATCTTTAATTTACAGGGTATTGTTATGATGATTATGTACTTATTGGGAGTCATAATGGTTTTTATAAGTGCATCCATTGCCAACAAATTAATAAAATCTAACTATAAAAGCTATCTTATTTTGGATATGCCGAATTATAAAGTTCCTTTTTGGAGAAATGTATTTTACGGTTTATTTGAAAAATCATTGAGCTTTATAGCTAATGCCGGTAAAATCATCGTTGCTGTCAGTGTCATACTTTGGGCATTAGGTAAATTTGGAAAGACAGACGAAAATGGTAAAACAAATTATCTGGCAGATGTTCCTTTAGAAAATTCTTATTTAGGAAATTTCGGAAAAGTAATTGAACCGGTTTTTAAACCTTTAGGGTATGACTGGAAAATTGATATTGGTATTCTTTCTTCATTTGCTGCCAGAGAGGTTTTTGTCGGAACCATTGCTTCCATATACAGTTTGGAAGATGATGGCAGTGAAAATCTTAAATTAAAAGAATTAATGAGAAAGGATATTAACCACAATACGATGAAGCCTACATTTAACTTAGCGACAGGCATTTCCATTTTATTATTTTATGCTTTTGCCATGCAATGCGTCAGTACCTTGGCTGTTGTTAGAAAAGAAACGAATTCGTGGAGATGGCCGGCCATTCAATTATTTTTTATGACGGGCATAGCCTATTTAGTAGCTTTACTTGCTTATCAGCTCTTAAAATAAATTTTAAATATTATTTACGTTATCTACTACTAATAAATTATTATATAAATTAATTAAATCCAAAATTTAGGATATTTTCTTTTTTTGCTCAGATTGTTGAATAGTAATGCAATAATCACCAACATTATTGCTCCTGATAAAACCGGATTAATTAAAAAGTTCCACTTTACTCCTCAGGTAATAATAATAAGCGGATCTGCTCCTGCCGGCGGATGGATAGTCTTTGTTATTTGCATGACAAATATAGCTAATCCAACTCCCAGTGATAGGGAATACCATTCATTATTTAGTACCATCGATACAATTAAACCCATAATTGAAGATAAAATATGTCCACCAATAATATTTCTAGGTTGAGACAGTGGACTTTCAGGTACACCAAATGCCAATACACAGGTTGCGCCGAAAGGTGCCATAATAAAAGGAATTGAGGTTGATTTTGTTAATAAGGCTATACACAAAATTGCTAAACACCCTCCAATTCCCGATAAAATTGAAAAATTAAAATCAACTTTAAGAGGACTTCGTTCTCTACTTATAAATTTTGATAGATATTTTTTACTATTCATTTCATTAAATTTTTGACGTTATTTTTTGTTTTCTCTATAAGTTTCTGTGTTCTATAAACTTGACTATCGATCATACATGCTTCAAAAAACATATAAATAATGAAGGCGTCATTTTCCTCACCTATTATATCAATAAAAAAATTCTGCAGTTCTGTTTTATGTTTTTGTATCACACTTAAAATGCGAACATTATCCGGTTGTATTTCTGATAGCATGTTCAGAAAGCAACAACCACGAAAATTTTCTTTTTCATTCATTTGTTCTAAATAATCAAAAGCTGATAGTACTTTTTCTTTTGAGGTTGTTTTCTCTTCTGTAAAATGTTTTAATCCTTCAAACCAGGTTTTATGACGCACTTCTAAATATTCCAGAGCTAAATTTTCTTTTGATTTAAAATGTTGATAAAAACTGGCTTTTGCAACCTTGGCTTTTTCAATGATTTCATTGATTCCTGTAGCATTGTATCCTTGCTGATGAAATAATTTTGATGCTACGTATACTATTCTTTCTCTGGGAGGCTTATTTTTTAATTCCATTCAACAAAGATAAAATAAATTTTTTGATATAGACATACTTGTCTGTATATTTTTTTTAAATACATTAATATTAAATTTTTACTCTCTTTTATAAAATATATAAATCAGCATAATGATAACGTATTTAGTTACTCTGCTTAATTACTCTTATACCAAATAAATATGAAATCCAATAAATTAATTATAATTATTAATTCATCAAGCAATATCTATATATAAGCTCAAATATTTATATTAATTAGAAATTGTGCTATAATTCTACTATTAAAACAGCATTAATATGATTTATAATAAAAACCATTAGCATAAAATATTATATTTTGTAAATTAGCGCATATTTAATAATTTAAGATGATATTTAAAAAAATTAACTCTGTAAAAAATGCTCACAAGTCTCCTCTGCTCATTAAAGGATTATATGATTATTGTACTACTTTAAATCCTGATAATGAAATTATTTACAAAGATATTTCCAGATATAATTATCGAGAATTCAAAAAACGAGTTCAACGATATGCCAATATGTTAAGAAATCTTGGGATAGACGGAGGCGAAACCATTGCCGTAATGGATTATGACAGTCATCGATATCTCGAATCTTATTTTGCTATTCCTATGACCGGAAATGTTCTTCATATGATTAATTGGAGATTGTCTCCTGAGCAAATTCATTATACTATTAATCATGCTGAAGATTTAGTTATCATTGCTCACGCAGATTTTCTTCCTATTTTGGAAAAATTTTCAGGAGATATGCCCTCTTTAAAATATTTAATCATTTGTAAAGATGATGATACTATAATAACTTCTGAAAATTTAAGTATTACCGGAGAATACGAACAATTGATGGCTGAAGCTTCTGATTCATATGAATTCGAAGAGTTTGATGAAGATGCAGTTGCCACAACATTTTATACTACAGGTACAACGGGCAATCCTAAAGGCGTATATTTTTCCCATAGACAATTGGTGCTTCATACCTACAATACGGCAGCCAGTTTTGGATTTTCCGGTTCAATTGCATGTCGTTTAAATTCCAATGATGTGTATTTACCGTTAACACCGATGTTTCATGTTCATGCATGGGGATTTCCTTATCTTGCAACCACCTTTTCATTAAAGCAAATATATCCCGGAAAATTTAATTTAACCGGATTTATTGATATTTTCACAAAAGAAAAACCAACTTTCTCTCATTGTGTACCTACTATTTTGCAAATGATTTTAGAGAGTAATGAAACTAAAGATATTGATTTCAACGGATGGAAAGTTATTATTGGTGGAGCTTCTTTAACCAAAAAGTTAGCAAAAAATGCTCTTGAAAAAAATATTGATATTATGTCAGGATACGGAATGTCCGAAACTTGTCCAATTATAACGTTAACTCACATAGATCCTAAATATAAAAATTTAGATATAGATGAACAATCTGAAATGAGAATCAGAACCGGAACTCCTGTTCTATTTACAACCATAAAAATTATTAACGAACAAGGAGACCATGTACAAAATAATGATGTAGAACAAGGAGAAATCATTATTCGAGCGCCCTGGCTAACTCAAGGTTATTTTAAAGACGAAGAAAGAGGAAACGAATTATGGAGTGAACAATATTTACATACTGGAGACGTAGCTACCATAAATTCCAATAATTCTATAAATATTACAGATAGAATAAAAGATATTATCAAAAGTGGAGGTGAGTGGATTTCTTCTGTTCAATTAGAAAATATTATTACCGGACATGAATCTGTGGCTGAAACCGCTGTAATTGGAATTCCGGACGAAAAATGGAGTGAAAAGCCTTGTGCATTTATCGTTTTAAAACCGAATATGACGTTAACTCATGATGAATTAAAAGATTATTTAAAACAATATACGGAATCCGGAATATTGAGTAAATGGGCTATACCTCAAAATATAAAATTTGTTTCAGAAATCCCCAAAACCAGTGTGGGAAAATTAAATAAAAAACTAATCAGACAACAATTTGTAGAAAATTTATAAGAGTTTAAAAATCTATTTTTTTAGTAAAATAAAAAGGTTAATAAATGGTAATTATTAACCTTTTTTATTTTTAGTCTTTACTGTTTAAAGATCCTTACCAAACTCTTCGATTAAACATAAGTGTGCCATAAAGATCTTTATTCATTATATTAAACTAAAATTAGGTTAAATATTTGTTTTACTGAGGTAAGTATTGTTATATTTGATACAAATCAATAGTTATCATGCAAAAAATAAAAGTACTTAATCCGGTTGTTGAAATGGACGGAGATGAAATGACAAGAATTATATGGAAGTTCATTAAGGACAAACTCATTCTCCCCTATTTAGATATAGATCTGAAATACTTTGATTTAGGTATTGAAAACAGAGATAAAACTAACGATCAAGTTACTATAGACTCCGCAGAAGCAACTAAAAAATATAATGTTGCCGTAAAATGTGCTACTATTACTCCTGATGAAGCTCGTGTTAAAGAATTTAACTTAAAAAAAATGTGGAAATCGCCTAATGGCACCATTCGTAATATTGTTGGAGGAACAGTTTTTAGAGAACCTATTATTATGAATAACGTTCCGAGATACGTGCAAGGATGGACGCAACCCATTGTAATTGGCCGCCATGCTTTTGGAGACCAATATAAAGCAACGGATGTGGTAACTAAAGGTCCCGGTAAATTAACCATGACCTTCACACCTGAAAACGGTGAACCTCAAACTTGGGAAGTATTTGATTTTAAAAATGACGGAGTTGCAATGTCCATGTATAACACCGATGAATCTATTGAAGGGTTTGCGCATTCTTCATTTCAAATGGCATTAACCAAAAAATGGCCTTTATATCTGTCCACTAAAAACACCATTTTAAAAGCTTATGACGGAAGATTTAAAGATATCTTTCAGAAAATATATGAAGATCATTATCAATCCAAATTTGAAGAACTGGGAATTACTTACGAACATCGTCTAATTGATGACATGGTAGCTTGTGCCATGAAATGGAACGGAGGCTTTGTATGGGCGTGTAAAAATTATGATGGTGACGTACAGTCAGACACTGTTGCTCAAGGTTTTGGTTCTTTAGGCTTAATGACTTCTGTTTTGGTTACTCCGGATGGCAAAACCGTTGAAGCAGAGGCTGCTCATGGTACTGTTACCCGACATTATAGATTATATCAAGAAGGTAAAGAAACTTCTACCAATCCCATAGCATCTATCTTTGCATGGACAAGAGGCTTAATGCATCGCGGTAAATTAGATCATACTCCGGATGTTGTCAATTTTGCAGAAACGCTGGAAAAGGTTTGTATTGAAACTGTTGAAGGAGGTAAAATGACCAAAGACCTTGCTTTATTAGTAAAAGGTAAACAAATGACCAGAGAAGATTATCTTAATACTGAAGATTTTCTAGATGCTATTGACAAAGGGTTAAAAAATAAATTAGTTAAATAATCAAGTATTTTTAATCTATTACACAAATATATTTATCTTATTAATCAACTACTTGTGTGACTAAATATTAACACATTTTTCTAATATGAAGAATCTCATATTTTTTTCCTATGTATTCTTGATTATTTAGAAATAAAATTGTAATTTTGCAACTCAAATTTTTAGAGAAATGAAAAAAGACATTCATCCGGATAACTATAGATTAGTTGTTTTTAAAGATATGAGCAACGACGAGGTATTTTTATGTAAATCTACTGCAGAAACAAAAGATACAATTGAATATGAAGGAGTAGAATATCCTTTAGTTAAGATGGAGATTTCAAGTTCTTCTCACCCTTTTTATACAGGAAAAGTTAAATTGGTTGATACTGCAGGTAGAGTTGATAAATTCTTTAACAAATACAAAAATTATAAAAAGTAATATAGTAATACTATTATAAAAAATTAAATATACCCATAGTAGTAATACCATGGGTATATTTTTTTATCTTTTTGGCATAAATATTGATGAAAAGAATAGTAAATTAGGTTTCTGCCTTAATAAAACAACATATTATGAATACTAAAATTTTAATTTTATTAGTAATAATGACCTTTTCTTCTATATTCGGTTATTCTCAAGAAAAATATAAATATAGAGAAGAAATACAATCTACCAATGAAAAAGTACAGAAAGTGGAAGCTCTGATTCAACAAGAATTTGGCTCTGCTTCTTCACCCGGAATTTGGACTTCAAATAATCCTGATTATGGTCTTATGATTAGAACTAAAGGGAATACATTTACCATAAGTGCCTGGCAAATTTCTGATAATACTGATATAAAGGCAAGAGTTGAAAAACTTATGTCCAAAGTAAAATCTGAACTGTAAAAAAAAATTTTATATACTAAACTCTAAAACTTCAGTAATGACTTACTGGAGTTTTTTTAACTTAAAATTTGACCAATGAAATTAGATATATTAGCCATAGGTGCCCATCCTGATGATGTTGAACTAGGGTGTGGAGGAACTCTGGCCAAAATGATTTCTGAAAATAAAAAAGTGGGAATATTAGACCTGACGGAAGGTGAATTAGGGACAAGGGGAACAGCTCTTACTAGAAAATCTGAATCCGAAGAAGCCAGTAAAATACTTTCAATTGCTTATCGTGAAAACTTAAAATTCAGAGATGGTTTTTTTAAAAATGATGATATTCATCAAATTGAATTAATTAAAATAATAAGAAAATATAAACCGGATATTGTTTTAGCTAATGCGGTAAACGATAGACATCCTGATCACGGGAAAGCTGCTAAGCTGGTTTATGATGCCTGTTTTCTCTCCGGTTTATTAAAAATACAAACAAGTTATAACGGGGTAACACAAGATAAATGGAGACCTAAACATATATTCAATTACATTCAATGGAATGAAGAAAAACCGGATTTTATAATCGATATATCTCATTTTTTAGATAAAAAAATAGAAGCTTGTATGGCCTATAAAACACAGTTTTATGATCCGAATTCATTAGAACCTAATACTCCTATTACCTCCATTAATTTCAAAAAAAGTATTATATACAGAGCTGAAAATTTGGGTAGGTTAATAGGCTGTGATGCAGGTGAAGGCTTTACTTCTCAAAAATGGATTGGTCTGAAAGATTTTGAAAATTTTGTTTGATAATATGAAATCTATTCATATATTTGCATTCCCAAAACGGTGGCCATAGCTCAGTTGGTTAGAGCGTCGGATTGTGGTTCCGAAGGTCGTGGGTTCGAGACCCATTGGCCACCCAAAGCTCCAAAGCACTCCTACAACAGCTTTGGAGTTTTTTAATAAACTACTTCAAGTGTATAATTACATAAAACGGCAATGTAATTATGGCAAAAAACACTAAATTTAGATGCACTTATACAGATATTTGGGTGTGTCCCTCAAATTTGAAATCGAAATCAAAGAAATTAAACAAAATTTAATTTCCATATAATTTTTCAATCTTATAAATTCCATTGCCCCCCTTTAGTTGGGTAATTGTTTCAAAAAATACTTTATTGATTAATAAAAACTATAAATATTGTTTTTTATCTCTTATTTTAGTTACTTTTAAATTCTTCTATTAATTTTAATATTTTTATATTATAATTATGAATTAGTTCTGATATAACAGGGCTTTTTCTATTTTACCAATATAATATTTGTTCTATAGATTATATAAATAAATACAAAAACTTATTTTTTTTAATCATAGTAGTCTACAATCTTCAAAACATTATGGAAGATTTTTTTATTAAAAAACTTAAATATTCCAAAAATATTTTTTTATTATATATTATATCACTTTTTAATTACTGTAAATACTTTATTACTTAATTGTAAATTATTGTTGATATAATAGTTTTACTATTTAATTTATTTAGCCAAATGGTTTACAACAAAAAACAATTATACACAATCACATTAAATCTTAGTTCTATTAACATTCTCAAAATTAATTATCATATATAAGTAACATAAATATTTAGATAATTCTAATATTTATATCATTAATTCACATTTTCATATTGTTTAATTTTTACCTAAAAACAATTAAATAGATATATAAGATATATTATCTCCACAATCATTATACTTTATTTTTTTTATTATTATCCTTTATAATCATAAAACATAATTTTATAATTTATTATAATTAATATATCATGAAAAATATTATTAATATTTAAATAAAATATATAAATTATATATCAGATCTCAACTATATAATTACTATTAATAAAAATTATAACAGTAGTAATCAACATAAATTAATAATATGTTTATAGTATTTTGTCATAATATAAATTATTTTTATATATTTGAATTATGTTAACCAAAATATATATGAATGAAATGACATAACTAATATTTAATAAATTATTTAAGCATTTATACCTTTTTATTATATATTGAGGTATTTTGATCCCTAATATTTTCATTATTTTATCTTGGATGAAATAGTAAGAATACTTATATACAATATAAACTCAACATTATTTTATTTACTAATTTAACCTAAACTTTGATTATGATAAATTTTAAACCGTTGCTCTTTATCACAACTTTCATTATATTTAGTGTATATCAAGCACAAGATATTTCAGAAAGAACTGCACAGAGAGTGGCTAACAATTTTTTAAAATTGAAAGCTAAAGATCCTTTAAAAAGATTATCGAAACAATTCAAATTATCAAACATTACTTCAACCATTGATAAAAAATACGATGGCTTTTATGTATTTAAAGTGGAGAATGGAAATGGATTCTGTATTGTATCCGCTGAAAGCGCAAATCATCCAATTTTAGCTTACTCTTTAAACTCATCTATACTAACCAATAAAAAGAGCTCTCCAGAATTTTTAAATATTTTAAATAATTATCAGTATACTAATTTAAATCTTAGAAGAAACTATTTAAAAAAATCTTATAGTAAAGAAAGCGAACAAATAAAAAAAGAATGGGATGCTTTACTTTCCGATAATGTATTTCCAAATTCAACACAATTATTAAGAAATCTATCGGTTAGTGCTAAAATTCCGGATTCGATTGCTCCACTAATAAAAACCAATTGGGATCAAGCTCCTTTATATAACAAGCACACTCCCATTACTTATGAAGGACAACCCACATTTACGGGTTCTGCTGCTACAGCTTTAGGACAAATTATGAAATATTGGGATTATCCTGCTACAGGAAATGATTCTGTAACTTATCGAATTCCTTCCAATTATTTTTATTATTTCTATAATTGGAAATGGAAAAAGTTAAGTGCTAATTTTCAAAAAACAAACTATCAATGGAGTAAGATGCCTACCTCGCTTTCAGGAAGTTCTACAGACGAGGAGATCGATGCGGTAGCTACACTCTTGTCTCATACCGGAATTTCCGTTAATATGATGTATGGACCTATTGGATCAGGTGCTCATAGTGAAAAAGTTCCTAATGCTTTAAAAAAATATTTTAAATACAGCTCAAATATTGAATTAAAAAACAGATCTGATTTTAATTCAGATGAGGAATGGTTAGACATTATTAAAGGCCAAATTTCACAAGGTTACCCTGTATATTTTTCATCTATAAGCCCGGATGCCGAACATGCGTATATAGCTGACGGATATGATTCAAATAATTATGTACATCTTAATTTAGGATGGGCCGGAGAAGCTAACGGATATTATTATATTAATGATCTTCGCGGCTATTCATCCAGCCAAATGATAGTAATAAATATATATCCTTCAGAAACTTATTGTGTTCCGCCTTCAAGTCTTACAACATCAAACATATCATCCAACAGTGCCACTCTTAATTGGAGTAATGATATTAGATTTAAAAGTTATAAGATTGAATATAAATCAAGTGGAGATTCCAATTGGACCGTTGCTAATGATAAAGCCACAGGATCATCTCTTGAGTTAGTAAATTTAAAGGCAAATACAACATATACTGCAAGAGTAGCAGCCAATTGCGATGCTAATTATTCCAATACAAATAACTTTGCAGAAACAACCTTTCAAACCAGTATCCCTGAATATCCTACTTCATCTGCTTGCGTTAATAATTTTGAACCTAATAATTCTTTTGATGATGCTTATTTAATAAAATCTGATTCTACATACTATGCAGGTATAGGATATCCTGATGACGTTGATTTCTACAAAATTGTTTTTACTACTAATTCAAATTTAGTGGTATTAATGAATAAATTCAATAAGGATTATGATATAATATTATATAATCGTTATTTTAAAGAAATCGGGAAAAGTATTGCAGGTAGCGAGTCAAGAGAAAGAATTAAAATTGAAAATCTTTTACCCGGCACCTATTATTTAAAAGTATTTGGTTATGATGGAGCATATGATGAGTCAGAATGTTATGAATTATCGTTCACTTCTGGACCTGCTGCTCCTACATGTAGTACAAATTATGAACCCAATGAATCTTTTGAAGAAGCTTATCCAATTGATGTTCTTACCACTTACTATGCGGCTATTGGATCTTCTAAAGATATGGACTACTATAAATTTACATTAAAAGAAACTTCTGATGTTAATATAAGTCTTCAAAATATTTATTTTGGTTATGAATTCAATTTATATGATTCATCTAAAAAATTTGTAGCTAAAGGAGTATTTGATGAACCCAATAACAAAGTAATTCATATTGAAGATCTGCCTTCAGGTACCTATTACATTGAAATAACAGGTAAATTAAATCCATTTGAATGCTACAGACTTTTAATTGATACTGATATATCCAGACATTCTTGTATTAATAATTATGAACCCAATGATTCTTTTGAACATGCCATTCATATTAAAACTGATAATAAATATTCAGCAGGAATAAGAATTCCTAGTGATCTTGATTATTATAAATTTATTTTAGATAATAAATCTAACATCTCGGTTACTCTTCAAAATATAGCTGATAAATATGAATTGAAAGTTTATGATTCTTCTAAAAGAGAAATAGGAAGAAGTTATAATGAAGATCTAAGCGATGAAACTATTAATCTAGACAATTTAGATCCGGGAACTTATTATATATTGGTTGAAGGAATTGATAGCGCATTTAATGCTACTCAATGTTATGAATTATTAGTAGAAACGATCGCAACAGATTCTCCATGTGTTAATAATTTTGAATCTAATGATTCGTTAGAAAAAGCAACTCCAATAAATCTAAATACTGTATACGAAGCCGGTATTGGTTCTCCAACAGATAAAGATTACTATAAATTTACAATCAATGAAACATCAGACATAACGGTTTTACTTCAAAATTTACCTAAAAACTATGATTTAAAACTTCTTGATGAAGTAGGTGATGAAATTGACAGCAGTTCAAATAAGGGTACAATAAATGAAAAAATTGTAGCTGAAAATTTACCTGCCGGTAATTATTATGTATACGTATATGGATATGAAGGTGCCTATGATACTACTTTTTGCTATAATTTAGAAGTTCAAACAGAAAGCAGTAATTCATTATGTAAGGATAATTATGAGCCTAATAACACCTTTGATTCTGCTTATACAATAAGAAATATCTTAACCTATTCTTCTGATATAAGTTCTCCAACTGATGATGATTATTATAAAATATATATTGGTGAAAAATCTGATCTTTTGGTTATTTTAGAAAATTTACCAAATGATTATGACCTTAAACTTTATGATAATTTAAAAAGAGAAATAGGAAGTAGTACTAACAACGGAACTACCAAAGAAATTATTGATATTAAAAATTTAAATAAAGGCATTTATTATGTATATGTATACGGTAAAAATGGCGCATATGAGCCGGGCAAATGTTATAATCTAAGTGTTAACTATGTTCCTGCTAAGAATTCACCTGAATTTGGAAATCCTGAGAATTCCGTTTTCGTATATCCTAATCCTGTTCATGATGCTATAAATATAAAAGGATTAAATATACTGGAAAAAGGAAAACTTATTACATTAACTATAGTTGACAGAAATGCGCACGTTGTGAAAATTTTGCAATCTAAAGTTGACGACAATATACTTGTAAATGTTTCAGACCTCCCTCCGAATATTTATTTTTTACAAATTCAGGGGCAAAATTACAAATTCATTAAAAAATGAGTTTTTAATTTATAATTAAAAAAGAACCGAAAGATCAATCTTTCGGTTTTTTTATGCAAATCATTTTAATATAAAAGTTATCAATTAAAAATTTCATATATCCAATAAACATGATATACTAAAAAAATAATTAATAGTAAACTTTATATTATCATTTTTACACATTATTTAATATAATTTAGTAAATTTGATATATAGTAACCTAAAAAACTTAAAAAGCTTATGTTTTATCTTAATAAATATATTTTTTCATAGTATGTAATTATTTTAATTTAAAAAAATTACATCAAAATCTTTTCACTCCATTCAACTATATATTCTATACCAAACAGTATACGTTTATTAGAATAATTAAATTTATAGTAATTACAATTTTACTTCATAATTAAAACACTAAAAACAATTCCGATGAGATTAAAATATTCTATTTTAATTATAGCTATATTTATATCTTACACATTTTATAGTCAAGATATTTCTGAAAAAACTGCCCGTATTGTAGCCAATAATTTTTTAAATCAAAGAATTCATTCAAAAAATTCAAACCACAATAAATTAATTAATATTACAGATTGTTTTGATAAAAAATACGATGGTTTCTACATTTTCAAAAGCTTAAATGGTTTTATAATAATTTCTTCACAAAGTGAAAACCACCCAATTCTAGCTTATTCATTTGATACAACTCTTAACGCGGAAGGAAATCAATCGCCCGAATTTTTATACTTTCTTAGAGAATACCAATCAGCAAACGAATATT
The DNA here is from genome assembly GCF_009827885.1 of Apibacter sp. B3546. Classification (NCBI taxonomy): domain Bacteria; kingdom Pseudomonadati; phylum Bacteroidota; class Flavobacteriia; order Flavobacteriales; family Weeksellaceae; genus Apibacter; species Apibacter sp. B3546. Next base: position 79,103 of record NZ_WINW01000034.1, read on the forward strand.
TAAGAAAAAGTAAAGTTAAAAAAATAGGCGAGGATAAAGAAAGATATTTAATAAAAGAAGAATGGGACGCTTTACTTTATAGAAAAGAAATGCCTTTATCTAAAATTAATCTTAAATACAAAGAAATTCCTTTAACAATAGATCCTTTGATTACAACAAAGTGGAGTCAAAATACATTTTATAATAAGTTGGTACCTAAAACCTATGAAAACCAATCTTGTCCAACGGGTTGTGTGGCTACCACTATGGCCCAAATTATGAAATATTGGAATTACCCTGTCAAAGGTAAAAGCTCTAATACGTATAAGATTCAAAATACTTATTATGATTGGAAAGGTAAAACATTAACAGCTGATTTTGCTAACACTACCTATTTATGGAATAATATGCCTACTTCCCTTTCCCTCACTTCCACCACACAACAAATCGATGCAGTTGCCACATTAATGCTTCACACCGGTATTTCGGTTAATATGATTTACGGACCTAACAGTTCGGGGGCATTTAATAACTCTGTTTTAAAAGCATTGAAAAATTACTTTCAATATAGTTCGGATATAAAAATGGTTAATAAAGGAAATTATAGTAATTTCGAGTGGATAAAACTAATTAAGGATCAGCTGATAAAAAATTATCCTGTGTTTTATAAAGGAAGCAACAGGCAAGGAGCACATACCTTTATTGCTGATGGAATTGATAGTAACAACCTCATTCATTTTAATTTTGGTTGGGGCGGTTATGCAGATGGATACTTTCAATTATCTGAACCGGCAGGATATAAATCCAATCAAAGTGCAATAATAAATATACACCCTATTAATTATACTTGTTCTATACCTTCGGGTCTCACCACATCGAATATATCTTCAACTAGTGCTGTTTTAAAATGGAATAACATACCGGACATTCTAAGTTATACTATGGAATATAAAACAAATAAAGAAGAAAATTGGAATACCATAAACCTTAAATCAACCGACACCTTATATACCCTCACAGGATTAAAACCAAATACTTCATATAGTTGGAGAGTAAAAGCAAATTGCTATACTTCTAATAGTTCCAATTTTGAAGAAAACTCATTCCGAACTTCTACTAATTGTGCAGCTAATTACGAACCTAATGACTCGTTTGAAAATGCATATCCTATAAAAATCAATACTTTATATTCAGCTGCACTTGGCTCCAGTTATGATTTAGATTATTATAAATTTTCAATTTATAAAAAATCTACTATTGAAATTATTCTTAAAAACTTTTCTGAACATTATACTTTAGCTTTATATGATTCTTCAAAGAATTATATTACCCGTAGCACGAATACAGAGAATAATAAAGATCAATTTCAAATAAATTTAATTCCCGGAACATATTATATAATGGTTAAAGGATATAAAGATGCTTTTCTTGAAAATAAATGCTATGATTTAATCGTAAATCAAATGTTCAATGATAAAATTACTGATAACAATAACATAATCATATATCCTAATCCCGCTCATGAAACACTTAATATAAAAGGTGTTCCTTCAAATATTCAGAAATTTATAACATTAACTATATTTGATAATAGTGGAAAACTAGTTAAAAACATACGTGTATTAATTGAAGACAAAATTTCTATAAATGTCTCAGATCTACAGCCCAATCTTTATATTATAAAAATTTTAGGAAAGAATTACAAATTCATAAAAAAATAAACCTTAGAATTATGTTAAAAACCGAAAGACAAATCTTTCGGTTTTTTTTATATTCATTAAATTGATATTATCAATCAACTCTTTTTTTATCAAAAAAATAAAGGGTCATACCAACTCCTATGATTCCTAATCCAATAATACTTTCCCGAGGATGGTTGACAAAAGTAAAATACAAAATATAAAAGCTGAAAAGTAAAAAGATAACGGGCATTAGTAAAAAAATATTTCCTTTGAAAAGTACCCGATCTTTTTTCTTAATAAATAAAGAAGTACTCACGGCAGCCGTTGAAAGAAGTTGAAGTACAAATGCTGTGTAAATAAAAATTTCTTCAAATTTACCACTCAATATTATTAGTATACTGATAAGAGTATGAGCAACTACAGCCCAAATAGGTATTCGGTTTTTATTTTCTTTACCTAAATAACTCCAAAGATGATTTTCTTTTGCTGTTGCCTGGGTTACTCTAGATCCAACCCACAAATAGCCACTAATTGTTGAAACTAATTGCAATGCAATCAAATAACTTATCCATTTTACTCCCCGAACGCCTAAAATATTGGTAAATGCGATATTGGCAATGTCTTCTTTTCCTTCCATTTGTTCGATTGAAGCATGTTTTAAAAAAACAAAATTTACCAACACATAACTTACTGTTACAAAAAGAGTTCCTATTATCAACGCTTTGGGAAGATTAACTTTTGGCTTTTCAATTTCTTCAACAATATATGAGGCAGAATTCCAACCGGTATAAGCGTAGGTAACAAACACTAACGAACTGGCAAAAGCCGGAACGATGATTTCATGAGTCCAAGAATTATCCCATAATAATGCATTGGTAGGAGACGGACTTATCGAAATTCCAATTAAAATCAGTACTACAATGAATGCTACCTTAAGAACGGCAAATATATTTTGAAAACGACTGCTTACCTTTAGGCTGAAACATTGAAATACAGCAATAATAATGATAATGAGAATGGCAGTACTTCTTTCATTTTCAAAACCCAAATATTTAGCCATAGCCAATGCTGCTAAAGCAATTGGCCCGGAGAAGCCAACTATAAGCGATACCCAACTGGTGATGTATCCCATGATGGGATGATAAGTTCTAGAAAGATAAATATAATCTCCTCCCGATTGCTTAAAATGAGCTCCCAATTCCGCGTAGATAAAAGCACCTATTAAAGCCAGTATTCCTCCGATTGTCCATAAAAGAATAATGGTAAACGTATTGTGTAATTCCGGAACTTGATATCCTAAACTTGTAAACACTCCCGTTCCTACCATATTGGATATGACTATGGCAGTTGCTGTCTTCCAGCCTATTTTTTTCATATTTATATTAAATATATAAGTCTAATTTTAGAAATTCATAGAAAGCTTAGTAAACCAATTAGCTCCGGTTGTACCCATCTGTACCGGTGCATACTTGAAAACATTATAATAAGAATTTTCATAGATTTGCTTATCCGGAAAGACATCAAAAATATTATCTCCGCCCATCGTTAATATTAAATCTTTTCGTATGGAATAACTGATACTAAAATCGGTTACTAATTTTGGATCATGATGTTGTACCGAACCGTATGGGTAACCATCTCTCGTAACTTTACCGAAATAGGTATTTCTTACTAATAAATTCCATTTCGAAACTGAATAATTGAAGCCTAAAGTTGCCTTTGCTTTCGGACTTAAAGATTCAATTATATTGGTTTGATCGGGACCGAAATATTCATTTCTGTCTCCTTCAAAAACTTTGGGAAAATGATAATCAACAATTTCTGTTTCTGTATAGTTTCCTGATAAACTTATATCCAGATTTCCCCTTCCTAAACCAACTTTATATGTGGCCACTATATCAATACCTTTCGTTTCCGTATCCACAGCATTAGTAAAAAATCGTGCTCCTTCCACTCCATAAGATTCTACTTTTGCATTAACAAATTCACTCGTGAGTACAATACGATCTTTAACTTTGATATAGTAAGCATCAGCGGTTACATATATTTTTTTAGAAGGTTTAAATGTTAAACCGGCACTTGCATTAATTGATTTTTCTTCTTTAAGTTTATCAATACCTAATGCTTTTGCCAAAGGACTGTCATTTCTAAATATACCTTTAGAAACAACTCCTGATCCCGACGATGAGATACTGGAAAAAGAATTATTAAAATATTGCTGTTGAAGAGACGGGGCTCTGAATCCATTACTGAAAGCTCCCCTTACAGCAAATCCGTTTACATATTCATAACGCACCGCCAACTTTCCTATCCAAGAATTACCAAAATCGGAATAATGCTCATATCTTCCTGCCAAATCACCGGTAAGTTTTCCTTTTTTAAATGCAACATCCGCATAACCGGATGCATTATTTCTGTCCTCTTTTAACGCATTTTCAGGAGAAAATCCTATAAAACCTTGAGCTCCCCCCTCTCCCAGTATATCGGTAGGAAGGGTAGATGCTGTTGCCGGATTACCAAATTTATCGTAACGCATCCATGATCCTTCTTCTCCGGCCTTTATTCTATATTGTTCGTATTTAAATTCTCCTCCGAAGGCAATGGAAAGAAGTGTATTTATTTTTTTAGAAATATCCAGATTGATAATATTTTGCATAAACTCATGTCCCCCGGCTTTAAATTCCGTTGGAGAATGTATGCCCAACGAGGCGTTGTTTGTATGCGTAGCCTTATAATTAAAGAGGTTTTCTCCAAAGGTATTACTTATATCTACCACCCAATTATTATGCATATATCTTATTCCCGTAGAGTTAGAAATATCATAAATAGTGGATTTTAATAAAGGTTGAAATCCTATCGGATAAAGCTCTTTAACTACATTAGTTTTTTCACTGGGAAGTCTTCGGAATTCAGCTCCTTCTCCTTGTCTTAAACTTGCTCCGCCGAATGAGTAGAACTCATACTTTTCGGATAATGGATAAATGGAATTTATAAAAAATTGTTGATTTTTAATTTGAGCATCTCCGGCCCTGAAACGGAAATCTTTTTGGGTTAACCCCATTTCTGCCATAATTTTTTCATCGTTTATTCTGGCCTGATTGGGATCCGGTGCAAAATCATAGGCAAAGTTATCACCAAACTTGTCCAGATTATTATCATAAGAACGATTGGTTTTATTTCTTTGGCTGACTACAAAAGAAAGATTGATACTTCCTCCTTTATCTCCTAATTTAGCACCGTAATTTCCGCTAAAATTGTAAGTTTCCCCGTCATTTCTATTGGTTAATCCATAGGTGATGGATGCCGAGCCGCCCTCATTCTTTTTTAAAATAATATTAATTACACCGGCAATGGCATCCGAACCGTATTGAGCTGCCGCTCCATCTCTTAAAACCTCTATTTTTTCTATTGCTGAAACGGGTATGGCACTTAAATCTGTACCCACAGATCCATTACCTACCGTATTTTGATAATTGACTAATGAGGTAGTATGCCGTCTTTTTCCATTCACTAATACCAGAACCTGATCGGGCCCCATACCTCTCAAGGTAGCCGGATCAATATGTTCCGTTCCATCGGAAGAAGATTGGCGAACAGAATTGAATGAAGGTACTAAATAATTTAATAAGTCGTTAACGGTTAATTGAGGAGATGCCTTTTCTATTTTCCTGACATCTATTACGTCTATGGCAACGGGAGAATTTACTTTGGTTCGTTCTGAACTTCTGCCACCGACTACAACAATCTCTTCAAGATCAAGGGAATCTACGGCTCGTTTTTCTTGAGCATCCACATAATTGGTAAATTCTAAAATTAAACTTACCATTAACAAAGAAACTTTTTTCATTATCTTTCTTACAGTTAGTAAATTATATTTATTAAAACTGTATCAAGAAAAACCGGAAAGGAAAAAAGAAATTATTCACAACTCAACACACTCACAATTCGCGAATCACTCATCTTTCCCCTCAGGGCTGGAATTAGCACCAAGCCTAAGCAGGCCGGTTGCCAAGGTTTCACAGGGCCAGTCCCTCCACCTTTCTTGATAAGTGATGTAAATATACCATAATTTTCATAATAAAATAATTTTATATTATATTATTTTACCTCTAAGATAAAGAAATAAATTTACTTTATCTTAAAAAATCTTACCAAGAAAATTATTCCTATTCCAAACAAGGAAATGAAAGTAAAAGATATTTGTAATGAAAATTTTTCAGCTAAAAAACCAATGCAAGGAGGGCCTAGAAAAAAACCGATAAAACCAATGCTGGTAATAACTGTAAGCGCTTGTTCGGGCGAAGCTGTTTTTGAATTTCCCGCTAAGGTATATACTAAGGGTACGACTGCAGATATTCCCAGTCCAACAATAACGAACGAAAGAAGTGTGGTTAGTAATGTTGGAAATAGAACAGCACAGATCATACCTGTAAAAATTAAAGATCCGCTGATGATCAACGTAACTTTTGAACCGAATTTCCGAACTATAAAATCAGAAATGAATCGTCCGCAAGCCATGGCTGCCATATAGGCAGTCAACCCATATCCGATATATTTTTTATCGGCTTTCACTATATTCCTCATATATTCATTGGACCAATCGGTCATCGTTCCTTCAGAAACCATAGCAAAAAAAGCTAGAAATCCTAAGACAATAAGATTTTTATCTACTCTGAAAAATTTTGATTTTTTCGGTAATTCCATCGGTTCTTCTTGGGCTTCATCCGGCAACAAGTATCTGAATAACCAAAGGGAAACCAGAATTCCTATGGAAGAATATAAAATAAAATGCTCTGAGGGTGGAATATTTTTAGCAATCATTACTGCTCCTAACCAAGAAGCAAAAAAACCTCCAATGCTCCAAGTACCGTGCATGGAGCCTATTATTTGGCCTTTATAGGATTTTGACACATTAACAGCTTGTGTATTTATAGCTATATTGGTTAAATTACCTATGGCCCCGTAGGCTATTAAATTGAGTTTCAATTGCCATAATTCACCGCAAAATCCAATTCCGATTAAAAATATAAAGTAAAGAATGATAAATATAAGAGTCGATTTTTTGCTTCCCAGCTTTTTTATAAGATTACCCGCAAAAGGTAACGTAATAAGTGTTCCGATGGATAAAAATAGTAAAACCAATCCCCAATTGGAATCGGAAACATTCATCGATAATTTAATCGTTGGAATTCGTGAAGCCCAAGTCGCAGAACTGCCTCCAAAGAAAAAAAATAAAAGGGTTACGGCCATTCTGGGCAAATGTTTTTTGTATATCATTGTTAATTCTCTCGGATTTTTTATGGATTGTATCTATTTATTAACTACTCCGGTATTTATAAAATAAAAAAAACCTGCTTGATTCAATCAAACAGGCTCTTCATTAATTATCTTTTTAATCTTTTGTCGGGGATTCTTTTTCCACCTCCCGTATTTTAATTTCCGTACTGTCTTTTTCTTTATTTAATCCAATATAGAGATGGTCTCCATCATGTATCGATGAATTGATAATTTCTTCAGCGATCACATCTTCCACATATTTCTGGATCGCTCGTTTAAGTTGACGTGCACCGAAATTTTTGTCCCATCCTTTTTCAATAATGAATTCTTTAGCTTCCGGAGATAATTCTACTTCATATCCAATTTTAGCAATTCTATCGTACACATTTTTCAATTCTAAATCTATAATTTTGGATATATCTTCCTTTTCCAAATTATTAAAGATAATAACATCATCGATCCTATTTAGGAATTCAGGAGCAAAAGTTCTTTTTAAAGCGTTTTCTAGAGTAGATTTTGCTCTTATATCGGATGATGATTTTTTGGCAGAAGTTCCAAATCCAACACCGTCACCGAATTCTTTGAGCTCTCGAGTTCCGATATTGGAAGTTAAAATGATTATTGTATTTCTAAAATCTATTTTTCTTCCCAAACTATCCGTAACATGTCCGTCATCTAAAATTTGCAAAAGGATATTAAATACATCCGGATGTGCTTTTTCAATTTCATCTAAGAGGATTACAGCATAAGGTTTTCTTCTTACGGATTCTGTCAATTGCCCTCCTTCTTCATATCCTACATATCCCGGAGGAGCTCCAACTAATCTAGATACGGCAAATTTTTCCATATATTCACTCATATCTATTCTAATGAGAGCATCATCTGAATCAAATAATTCTCTGGCAATAACTTTTGCTAATTGAGTTTTTCCAACTCCGGTTGCTCCTAAAAATATAAATGTACCTATAGGCCTGTTAGGATCTTTTAATCCGGCACGATTTCTCTGAATGGCTTTTACAACTTTGTTAACCGCTTCGTCCTGACCGATAATTTTTCCTTTCATCAGATCTTTCATTTGAGCAAGTTTTTTAAGCTCTCCTTCTGCTACTCTTTGTACAGGTACACCGCTCATCATTGAAACTACTTCTGCAACATTATCTTCAGTAACAATCTCCCGATGTTCTCTTGAAGATTTTTCCCATTCTCTTTGTGCATTCGCTAATTTAGTTTCAATCTCTTTTTCGGTATCTCTTAATTTTGCAGCTTCTTCATACTTTTGGCTTTTAATTACCTTAGTCTTTTCAGCTCTGATTTTTTCTAATTCTTTCTCATAATTAACTATTTCCTTTGGAACTTTGATATTTTTAATATGGACTCTTGATCCCGCTTCATCGAGCGCATCAATCGCTTTGTCCGGTAAATATCGGTCGGTAATATATCTTGTAGTAAGATTTACACAAGCTTTAATTGCCTCCTCGGTATAAGTTACATTATGATGTTCTTCGTATTTATCTTTAATTTGATTTAGTATGATAATGGTTTCTTCCGGAGAAGTTTGCTCTACCATTACTTTTTGAAATCTTCTTTCTAAAGCGCCGTCTTTTTCAATATATTGTCTATATTCATCCAAAGTAGTCGCTCCGATGCATTGTATCTCTCCTCTTGCTAATGCCGGTTTGAACATATTGGAAGCATCTAAAGAGCCTGTGGCTCCTCCGGCTCCTACTATGGTATGGATTTCATCAATAAAGAGAATAATATCCGAGTTTTTTTCAAGCTCATTCATTATGGCTTTCATTCTTTCTTCAAATTGTCCTCTATATTTAGTACCTGCAACCAGTCCGGCTACATCTAAGGTAACTACACGTTTATTGTACAAAACACGAGAAACCTTTTTTTGAACAATTCGTAAAGCGAGACCTTCTGCAATGGCTGATTTACCAACTCCGGGCTCTCCTATTAACAAAGGATTATTCTTTTTTCTCCTGCTTAATATCTGAGATACTCTTTCAATTTCTTTTTCCCTTCCTACCACCGGATCTAAACGGCCTTCGAGTGCAGCAGTGGTTAAATCTCTACCGAAATTATCTAATACCGGTGTTCTGCTTTTCGAAGGATTAGATCTGCTTCCTTTGGGTGATTCGTATTGATTGCCTTCACTAATGCCTTCTTCTTCCGAAAATTCATTGGTGGGTTGTTCTGTAAAATCTTCTTGAAACTGAAATCTATATTCTTCTTTAAGGATATTAGCATCGATATTATACTTTTTGAAAAGCTGGGTTACCGGATCGCTTTCTATCCTCAAAATGCATATCAATAAATGTATGGTTTCTATTTCCGGGCTTCTAAAAAGCTTAGCTTCTAAAAAACTTGTTTTTAAAGCTCTTTCGGCAGCTTTAGTAAACGGGATGCGATTCCTGTCTACTTTTATACTTATTTCAGGTTTATTAAGATTTTCTATTTTTCTCCTTAAGTCACCTAAATCAACATTTAAACTTTGAAGTATGGTAATAGCTTTGCTGTTACCTTCACGTAAGATACCCAGTACAAGATGTTCCGTCCCTATATGGTCGTTACCTAATCGTAATACTTCTTCATTACTGAAGCTTATTACATCTTTGACTTGTTGTGAAAAATTTTCGTCCATGTATGACTTACTGTTCTATATATTAATATTTTACGATTTAAATCTTGCATTTATCATGCCACTTTACTTATCTGTTATTTTGTCATATTCCTTGATAAAGTAAAATATTTTTTTCTGATAAATGTACTCTATTATTTTAAAATATCATATAATTCGGAACTATTTCTCGGGTACGTATATTATTTCTCCATTTTCCAGTTCATAAGCTATCCCTACTTTTTTCCCTTTTTTACCTGTGGATTTCTCTTGGGATGGGGTATACTTATTTATTTTATTTCCTTCTTTGGTTATTATTTCCATGTCTTCTTTTCCCGGATTTTTAACAACGGTAAAATCTTCATTGGAAAATACTTCACCCATATTTAAATTCATAACCATGGCAACCATAAGGGCTACGGCAAAAACCATGGCTACATCAAATAGGTTTACGATAACACTAAGCGGATCGGTATCTTCTTCTTTTAGAAATCTGTTAAATCTTCTTCGTCTTTTCATCCTTAATTTACATTACCCGTTACTACTCTTGCTACATAATCTAAATTGTTAACTTCTTTTGCATACCATCGTTGTTTAACTTGTAAAGTTACTAACCCGATTGCGCTTACTACCAATCCCACTACGGTTGTAGCAAAAACTACTTGCATGTTATACGCCATACCGGAAATATCCCCGGAAGACAGTCCAACCAGTGCAGGACTCATGGCTATCAGGGTACCGATTAAGCCTAAGACAGGCCCGAGTTTTGCAAGCATTTTTGATAAGGAAAGGTCTTTATCTACTTCATTTTCAAAATTGGAGATGGTATAATCGGCATAGGCTTCATGGGTGGTATTTTCTAATAATGTCCTTAAATATTTTATATATAAGGAATTGTTTTTTGAAGGCAAGGATGCTTGTAAATCTTTTAATTTTTCTTGAGTAAGGTTTTCAATAACCGGATTTATCTTTTTATCGTTATTCCTTTTAACGATAAACTGATTGTAAAAACTTCCTAAGAGAAGCAGTGAACGAGCAAATAATATTAGTAAGATGATGATATCGGGAATTAATAAACTATTCGCTACCCAGAATAATACTTTTGATATAATTTCCATATTTATTAGTTATTTTAATTTTTTCTTTTAGTGTTTAACAATTTTTCCATTTAGTTAACCTCCATTTAATTTTATTTCCTAAAAATCCTATTAGAAAAAAGATAATGAATAGTCCCATCGATAAAAGTATATAGTTAACATTTATGGTTTCCTCTGATGTTTTATATACTATTTTTCCATCAACAGTTGTTATGAGTCCTAGTATACAAATGATTAAGCTCACCATAAAATGTATTTCAAGTCTTAAATCAAATTCTGGAATCAGTTTTTTAAGCGCTATGACAGCTAAAACCATACATAAGATAACGATTGATGCGTAAAGGATTGCCATGGTTAAAAAGTGGAAACCGGTAAAGGTAAATGCGGCTTGAGTCAATCCATAAAATAAAACTAAAAAAAGTAATATTCCCGGATAATATTTTAATATTAATCGAACTATCTTATGTTTTTTACTTCCAAACTGTCCCATTAATGCTGAAAAACAAAAAGCAAAACATACCGCCGATTCTACCGTAACCAGTACGGACATGTTTTGCATCATCACATGATCAGCTAAAAAATCTTCAATCTGTGTTTTAGATTGCTTAATGGCTAAGGGATAAATTAAAAGTATATAGACTGTGTATACTAGCATCATTAAGGCTATTTGCCCTATTTTCCAAAAACTTAGCTTAATAATGCTATTTAATAGGATAAGAGCCATTAATAAATGTATGATGAGTTCCATAAAATAATATCCTTTGATCTTAACCGTTTTTTCTTCTTTTCCTTATATACATTAATAGTGAAAGGGCAACAATGCTGATAACTGTAACTATAATTACTCCGTTAACTGCTGTTTTTTCTGATTTATTACCCCCTTTGGAAACTTCTTCTTTTTTCAAAACCATCCCCTCTTTAGCATCTGATGAGGATTCTCCTATTTTCATTTTAGTTACTTGTTGCTTATATTCTGTAGATTGCTGAGGTGTAACTTGGTTTGAAATATAATCTTGGAGTTTTTTATTATTTCCGGAAAATCCTGCTCCTGAATGTCCAAATTCTTTCACAACTTGTGTATGTACGAGAGCCGTTTGTTTTATTTGCTCTTCAGTAGCTTTCCACATCCCTTTTCTTGAGGTTTCGAGCATGATCGCTGTAATTTCTTCCAATGCTGCCGGACTAACTTTTTTGAAAAATTCTTTGGTTCCTAAATTAGTTTTATCAGTTACATAGGTTTCATAAATCTGATCCCACATTTCATTATCGATCACATCGGGCTTCATTACATTCCAACCGTAGGTATTGGTTATAACCTCTGTTATATCGGCGGCGCTGGATGCTCCCCCTTTCATCTTCTCTTTAATATAGGCCGGATTGAAGATGGTGGTACGAGCTTCTACTCCTATAGCTTCTTTCAATTCTTGCATTTTGAAATTAGTATGATTTCTGTAGTCTGCAAAATAGGCATCGGGATCTTTGCCTGTAACATTGCGAATGGCTAAATTCATTCCTCCCATAAACTCGTATACATGATCCAGACTTAAAGCTCCCCATGTATTGCTTTGTCTTGGATGAACAACCATATCCGTATTTTTTAGTACAGCTTTTAGCAATCCCTTGTGAAAATCACCCCAATTTTTATCACTGCCATATATTGCCCCCATATTATTTATATAGGTTTCTGCTATTTCTTTTTCATCTTCCCATTTATCTCCGCTGGTTACCATTTCTTGAATTCCTGTTCCATACATTCCGTTAACTCCTCCGAATATTCGTTGCGTTGAAATCTGACGAGCTTCTTGAGGAGGTACTCCTTCATCGACTAAACTTTTTTCTATATCCAGAGTGCTTTGAGCTACTAGATTTTCATAGTTGGAATCTTTTGCAGATGCTGCCATTTCCACAGCTCGGGATAGTAATGCCAAACGGGAGGCTGCCAGATCTCTAAATTGTCCTGAAGTTTGCACCACTACATCAATTCTCGGTCTTCCTAAATCTTTGGATTCGATTAATTGTAAATCGGATACTCTTCCGAAGGCATCGCGAACCGGTTCAACTCCCAACATATATAAAACTTGCGCTATGGTTGTTCCTTCGCTTTCAATAAATTCACTGCTCCAAAAGGTATAATTCACTTTTTTAGGATACGTTCCATGCTTTGCTTTGTATTGTGCCAAAGTTGCATTAACAAGTTCCTTTCCTCTGTCCCAAGCTATTTCGGTAGGAGTGGATTCTGCATTAATAGAATACAAATTTCTACCTGTCGGAACTCCGTTCGGATTCGCCACAGCATCTCCTCCTGAAGAAGGTTCAACATAGCCTCCGGATAGTGCATTGATTAATGCTTTAAATTCCAATTCCGGACTTTCTTCTAAACTTTTTTCGTATTTTTTTATGTTGGTGATAGTTCTTTCTATTTCAACAATGGCTCTCGCTCTTGATTTTTGCTCTTTGGTATAAGTTATCTTTTTACCTGCCATTCCATGCATAGGCTTTTTCTCTGATTCCTTTGGAGCTGTATGTGCAACTTGTTGCGAAGAGGTATTTTTGGAATGACCTGGAGAATTATCCATTTTAGAAGGTTTGCCTGCAGTACTTTTAGAACTTTTTTTAAACGTTCTTTTTGGAGGAGAAATAATCATTTTAGATTGTTCCAATTCTTTTTCATCAATTCCGGCAACGCTGCAAATAAATGTAGGACTTGCTTCTTTACCTGATAAGATTTGATTTACTATATTTTTGGCTGCGTCTAAATATCTTTGTTTAAAATAAACTTTATTTTTGAGTTGTTTTTCGGTTACTTTTCCTCTTTGTTTATCCAAGGCGGCCAGACTATAAGCAATCGGATCTGTACTCATTGCCTGAACAGTTGATATGATTTTATCTTTAGTATAGGGTATTCCGGAAGTATAAAGATGCCCGGACATTTTTTCATTGGAAATTTCTTCGGCAAAATTTTCTATTCTTTCTATCTCTTCTAAATTATAGGGTTTGGTTGCTATACTATCTAAACGTAAATCTCTGTGCAATCCCATTTTTACCGCTATTTTCTTTACTTCTAGGGATGCTAATGGCTGATTGGATTCTTCAGATTTATAGTAATATTGTATCTTATCTTGCAATTCTTTAAACTGAGAACGGGTTTGGCTCTCCATAAATGCAGGAGTTAAATAAGATAGTAAGGTGGCGTAGGAACGTCTTTTAGCCATCATACTTTCTCCGATATTGCCTATGGTATAATAATAAAAATGTGGCAAGGTTCCTACCAGTCTGTCCGGCCAATCTTCATTACTCAGAGCAATTTGTTTTTGAGGAGTAAACTCAAGACTTCCGTGTGTCCCAAAATGAATCAATGCATCGGCTTGGAATCCGTGCTGTACCCAAAGATAGGACCCAATATAGGTATGAGGAGGAGCTGTTTTTGCTCCATGGATAATGGCAAAGGTATCATCTCCCAATCCTGCCATAGGTTGAGGTAATAGTACAATATTTCCGAATTGAACTCGTGAAACCGCTAAATACGATTTTTCACCTATATTTTTACTCATGTAATTACCCGGAGCTTCTCCGTAAACCGCTGTAACTTCAGCATATTTTTCGGGGGTAAGTGTTTTTTTTGCCCAGTTTTCATACGTTGTTTTATCAATCAATTCGGGATTGCCATTTTTCAAATATTCATCAAAAGCTCCTTGGGCGTAAGTACTCATTACAGAACCTTGGGTCATCAATATTTTTTCAAAATCTTGTACATTTTCGGGTAAATTATCTACTTTAAATCCTTCTTTTTTTAATCGTTTTAAAAAATTATAAAGTGAAGGAACAGTTTCTAGTCCTTGTGCGGTTAAGGATTCTTTACCGGGTCCTTTATAATAGTAGATGGCTATTTTTTTATCTTCATTTTTTTTATGTTTTAACTCTACAAAATTGTGAATGATTTGTACAAAATTTTGGAGTCTTTCGGGCACTGTTTTAAATAAATAAAGATTGTTATCTGTTAATTCTTGGGTATTTAAAACGTATGGATATACAGATCCATCCAATTCAGGCATAACTACACTTTGTGAGAGGAAACCTCCCATCATTCCCATGGGATCTTTAAGCCATTCTTCTTTAGTTTTTAATATGGTAAGTGGCGTAAAGACAGGAATATTTCTTTGTTTTAACCAGTTTACTGCTTCTTCTGCTTTTCCCAGCGCTAGTCTTCCGTGTGCGAAATGTATAACTGCATCCGGTTGAATTTCCTTTAAAAACTCCAATCTCTCAAATGTGGAGGATATGGGATATACGTTAAATCCTTTCTTTTGTAAAGAAACGAGTAAGCTGTCCAGGTTATCTCTATTTCCACTATACGGATCATTTAATCCACCCAAAATGACAACTTTGGGCGCGCCCTCTATATAAAAATTATTTTTCTTTAAGTAATTTTCATATTCACTAACATTTTTAAATGCCAAGTCTTCATCTAAATGATACAATACATCTTCTGCAGTCTCAACTATAGGGCTTGGTTCCGTAACAAAAAATATCTTTTTATCTATATTTTTACGTATATATCTGGCAAGGCTTTGATAATTTTTTTTGTTTCCACTATCCATAAATGCTTCTACCGCTTTCATCCGGGTGCTGTCTAAATTACACAGATTATTTTCAGGATTGGTTGCGCGGTATATATAAAAGGGTTTACCGTCTTGCATAATTTTTTTTAGCTGCTCCCTTTCTTCCGCAGATGCTTTCATTCCCATACCGAATCCTAAAATAAAGTCGTACTTCTTTAATTTAGACAAATCTTCTAAAGAGACTTCTTCGTATTGAATGAAGGGGTCTTTATTGGATTGAATGAGACTGGTGGTTTGAAATTTTTGAAAGTTTACTAAAGCTACTTTAGTTTGTGAGGCAGTTTTATTCCAAATGATCCAACTTGCCATTAGTAATACTAATAGACACACTACTATACTCAATAAGAGCTTCTTTTTTTTCATTTTCATAATATTTATGTAAGCCTGATTTTTTCTTTGATAAACGTTTATTTGACAATGATTTTTTTAGTCGCTTTATGATCACCTACTTTGAATACGAGAATGTAAATTCCGGGTGTTAAGGCAGATAAATTCAATTCTTTTGAATAAAAACCGGCTTGTCCTAAGATTTTATCTTCGTACATTTTCTTACCACTTAAGCTATATATGGATAATTCTGCTTTATTTGCATTGGAATTTTTAATATCATATAGTAAGGTAGCCGTTTTATTTATTATTGGATTAGGATAAACCGTAAAGGAGGAATGATCTGTCAATTCTTCTATTCCTAAGTTATTTATTTTTTTATAAGTGAAATTGATAGTTCCTGTAGCTGCACCTCCAAAATCAGTAAACCATAATTCATACAAGCTCGTTGTTTGATCTTTTTCTGTTTTAACATAATATTTATTTTTTGGAATCACGTATGAATAACCGGATAGTTCCTTCCATCTGTCTCCTATGGTATTAATCTCTTTTTTAAAATTTTCATTTTGGAGATCAGTTTGGTCGCCTTCTAGTTTTTTAGCAACGGCAACGTGAGTATTTTGTAATGCTCCTGTTACAGAAACATAATCTATGTTTTTATAGAACGAAGTATATTTTGTAAAAAGCAAATCCCAATCTGCATCTAAAGGAATTGTATCTACCATTTTATTATTTTTCAATGAATAATAGTTAAACATTTTTCCTTCACCTGTAGAATTTAAGACAGTAAAGGATCGATCTGAACTCCATGACGTTCCTTCCCAAATGGCATATTTACAAGTATATCCTTTAAAATAATCTTCAATCATAAATTTCATAAGAGTTCCATCGTCATATTCTAATACAAATATGATAGAACCCACTACATGATGGGTGGGCATAAAATATTCTCCCCATCCGTAGGTTGCCGAACCGTTATCGAACGCTCCTTTTTCCCATTTAATCTCGCTATTATATAATTTTTTCCATTGTTGTTTCTTAGATACATCAATGCTATTCCAATCTGAAGCTGCATTTGCTGCTTCATAAACTTTAATGCGTGCATCATTCACACGAGTAGCAAAACTTCTGGCATCTTTTCTTAGAAAAGCTAAGTCCCAATCTGTTGTGGGAAGGGTAATTTGATTATTAGAACCCAATTGAAAATATACTTGTTGGGTATAAGAAGAGCCTAAGGAAAGAGCGATATTTTTTTCTTGAGCATGTACGGTAACTTGTACCATAAACCATACTATAAGCAGTATAGTCCTTTTCATAATCAATAGATTTAAGTTTTTATTCTATTTTTATTTAGGGCAAATATAATTATTATTTAGATTTATTCTCAATAATATTTAGATTTATTCTAAATTATTTTTACTTTTGCTAAAAAAACTATGAAAAAGAATAGCTCCAATAAGTTCTTTTTATTATATATATCTCTGATTTTAAGTAATTTATCTTATTCTCAAGAGACTAATAACAAAAAAAATAAAGTAAAGGATATTGACGAAATTGTGGTAACAGGTCAATATCATCAACAAAGTGTTGATAAATCCATATATCAAGTTGAGGTCATATCTCAAGAAGATATTAAAAACAGAGCAGCATCCAATATATCGGACATTTTAAGTTATTATCTTAACTTTAATACTCTACCCAACAGTAAAAACGGGGATTCTGAAGCTTCTCTTTTCGGTTTGGATGGTCAATATTTCAAAGTATTGATAGATAATATTCCTATGGTGAGTGATTATGGAATGGGCTCCAATGTTGATTTAACCAAAATTAATTTAGATAATGTGGAACGGATCGAGATTGTGAGAGGAAGTATGGGTACGGATTACGGTTCTAATTCACTGACTGGAATTGTCAATATTATAACCCGTAAAAAAATCAATTCTCAATGGAAAATTTCCGGATATGTACAAGAGGAAACGGTGGGTAAAGAGTATGATTGGAAAGAACAGGGAAGACATATTCAGTCATTAGATATTTCTCATTCTTTATCAGATAAATGGTTCTTATCTTTAGGAGCAAATCGCAATGATTTTAAAGGATTTTTCGGAAACAAAAAGGGTAAGAGATATTATGAAAATGATGGTAATAGAGGATATGAATGGCTTCCAAAGGAACAATGGAATTCCAATGCTCTTATTCATTATAAAACTACTGATTTTAATGCTTTTTATAATTTACAATTCTTAAATGAGTTGACTAATTATTATAATCCTATCATTGATTACAGGGCATTGTCTGAAGGTGGTCTTTTTACTTATGCTTCTAAGGATCGAAATTTTAAAACAGATCGTTGGCTTCATCATCTTTTTTTAAGTGCCAAACTTTTCAATTATCTAACTTATAACGGAGATTTTTCTTATCAAAAACAAAGTAGAAAAAGCAGGGATTATACGTACGATATTGGTATGAGAGAGGTTTTTGGAAAGAAAGATGCCTATAAAAAATATGCCGGAACTGATGCCTGGTACACTCGCGGAACTTTTAGTTCTCCTTCCCTTAGTAAAATATTATCTTATCAAATTGGCTATGAATTTAATTTTATTGAAGGATTAAGATCTGCTAATTCCAGTTCGATTGGAGGAATGAACACTTCCGGCTTTCAAGAAGATTTGAAAAAACATTTAGACAATTATGATGTATTTGGATCTGCTGAAATCAAAGCGAACCCGGACCTATATTTAAAACCCGGATTCCGAGCCAGTTTTAATACAAAATTTGATAATCAGTATTCTTATTCACTGGCTATGAAATACCAACTATCTCCTAATTCTAATTTTCGTACGGAAATTACTTCTACCAATCGAACTCCAAATTTTGACGAATTGTATACGTATTTTGTAGATACTAATCATAATGTACAGGGAAATGAAAATCTAGTTCCCGAAAAAGGATATTCCAGTTCCATTTATTGGAATCAGAAATTTAAATCTAAAGATAATTTTAAAGGTGATATCACGCTAAGTACGTTGTATATTAATTTAAAAGACAAAATTGAACTTGCAACGGTTAATATGCAACCGTTAGAATATAAATATTTGAATGTGGATAAGTTCAAAACATGGGGAGTACAATTCAATTCAAATATGAGAATTCAAAATTTTCATTTTAACTTGAATGCTTCTTATTTTGGAGTTTCTCGTACATTAGAAGACAATATCAACGGAATTCCTATTACAACTCCTGATAATGATTATTTGTATACCTTCCAACTAAACTCCAATGTTAATTATACAATTAAGAAATGGGATACTACTTTTTCTCTTTTTTATAAATATAACGGAAAAGAATCTTCTTATGTATTAGATTCTAAAACTGATTCTTATTACTTGGGAAAACAAGATGATTTTAATTTATTAGATTTTTCGGTTAGGAAATCATTGTTTAACAAATTTATAGAACTTACGGCAGGGGTAAGAAATATTTTTGATGTTAAGAAAGTAAATACTACTGCTGCACAAGCAGGAGCTCACGACGGACCTGTAAAAAGTATCAATTTATTTTATGGTAGATCATACTTCGCTAAACTTGGTTTTAATTTTAATATATAAACGATGAAAAAATATTTTTTACCTATACTCATTTCTTTTATTGTTCTGTTAAATTGCAAAGAAGATGATAGTCCTATCGTGGTTCCTCAACCGGGAGCTACTTTAGATGTTCCCGTTGGCGGCCCTACCGAACCTAATCAAGTTTGGGTTGATCTGGATCAAAACCGTATGAATGTAAATCAAAGGGATTCTTGGGATTTTGGATTTTATGGTGGGGATAAATTCCGTGTTATTTTAAATAATTCTACGTTAATGGCTGCTGGTAAATTGAATACTACTTCGATAGATGAAGTGAAAGAATCTGATATCGCTTCTATGAAATCGGTAGTAACGGTAGGTAATTTTCAAGCGGATAATGTGCAGTATGTTGATGATATTATGGGAAATTATTTGGAGCGCACCGCCATTGATGAAATAAGCGAAAAAGATGAAGAAAATCATGTGTATCTTGTCAATATGGGGTATTCAGTATTTACAGGGAACACGAATGATTTAAAGGTTGTAGGAAAACACAGAGGATGGAAAAAAATTAGGGTTCTTCGTAATGATTCTAACAGTTATAAAATTCAATTTGCAGATATAAATGATACAACGCATAAAGAAATGATAGTTAAAAAGGATAAAGAGTATCTTTTTTCTTATTTAAGTTTATCCGTTGGCATCGTCAAAGTTCAGCCTGCCAAAAACTTGTGGGATCTATGCTTTACAGTTTTCATAAATGAAAATAAAGGACATGGTACGTATACTTTTTCTGATTTTGTGACCATAAATACGATGAATAACACCGGAGCCTATCAAGCAAATATATCTGATGTGGGAAGTTACGAAGATTTTACTAAGGAAAAAGTAGATTATACAAAATTCGTTTATAATGATCACAGAGTTATTGGCTCCAGTTGGAGAACAACGTATGGAGGGGCTAAGGTATTTACGGATCGGTTTTATGTTCTTAAAGATTCTAAAGGCAATTTATTTAAACTCAAATTTTTAAATATGACGGATAAGGATGGACGAAGAGGATATCCGAAATTCGAATACAAATTACTCACTAATTAATTGCTCTTTATTTACAGGTTGTTGGTTTTTCAACAACCTGTTTTTTTATTTATTTTTATTATTTATTTCTTTGCTGTAAGCATATAGGGTATTTTTCAAGAGCATGGCTCTGGTCATAGGCCCTACACCTCCGGGAACCGGAGTTATCCAAGATGCTTTTTTTGATACTTCTTCAAAATCAACATCTCCGGCTAAATAGTACCCTTTTTCGTGTGTGGAATCCTCAACTTTAGTAATTCCAACATCAACAATTACCGCTCCTTGTTTAATCATGTCAGCTTTTAAAAAGTGGGGAACTCCTAAAGCAGTTATAATAATATCTGCATTTCTAGTATGTTTAGGTATATCAACTGTTTTAGAGTGAACTAAAGTAACCGTCGCATCCCCGGGATTTCCTTTTCGGCTTAGAAGAATACTCATCGGACGACCTACAATTCTGCTTCGGCCAATGACGACCACTTCTTTGCCCTCGGTTGGAATGTTATATCTGGACAGCATTTCCATAATTCCGTAAGGAGTTGCCGGTAAAAAACTTTCAATTTCTAAAGCCATTTTTCCAAAATTTACGGGATGAAAACCATCGACGTCTTTATCTGGATTTATAGCCATTATAATTTTTTCTTGATTTATATGTTTGGGAAGAGGTAATTGAACTATAAATCCGTCCAATCCTTCCGTTTCATTAAGTTTTTTTACTTCCTCAAGTAATTCATCTTCTGTTACAGTACTCTTAAGTTTTAATAAGGAAGATTTAAATCCTACTGCTTGACAATCTTTAATTTTATTGTTTACATAGGTTACACTTGCAGCATTCTCGCCCACAAGAACAGCTAATAAGTGAGGTTGACGAAGCCCTTGGTTTACATATTGGATTACTTCTTCTTTAATTTCTTGTTTTATTTGCTTAGATAATTTGATACCGTCCAATATATTAGCCATATTTTTAATTTTAAAAGTGATACAAATGTAAAAATTAACTTCTAAATGATAGAATTATATCAATTATTTTTATCTGATTTATCAATCAAATATTTTTTCTTATTTACATACATGTAATAGAAATTTGGATAAAAATAATTTAAATATTATAGTATAATTGTATTACTTAACTATACGATAAAATAGACTTATAAAAATATTGTAAGGAAAATTCGCTTATGAAATTAGGTAAGAAAATTAGTAAGTAGTACTACTCTTTTAACCTGGCAATTACCCGTTCTCCTCCATCAGGTATAATATCTCCTACTTTAACTAAAATTTCAGTTCCTAAAGGAAGAAACACATCCATTCTAGAGCCGAATTTTATAAAACCGAAATCTTTTCCTGCTTGAGCCGTATCTCCTATTTGAGAATAAATTACTATCCTTCGAGCCATTGCTCCTGCAATTTGTCTAAAAAGAATTTTTTGTTTTTGTTCCGTTTCTACAGCAACTGTAGTTCGTTCGTTTAATTCAGAAGATTTTTCATGCCAGGCAACTAAAAATTTACCCGGATGGTATTTCTTAAATATAACTTTTCCGCTTACCGGATATCTGCAAACGTGTACATTTAAAGGAGACATAAAAATAGATACTTGGATGCAATTGGTTTTAAGAAATTCTTTTTCATAAACTTCTTTCACAATTACCACCTTTCCATCTACAGGTGCAATAATTTCATTTGCCTTTGCTTCATAGCTTCTTATCGGATTTCTGAAAAACCAAACAATAAAAAATGATAATACCAGAACCGGTACCGCTATTATAAGTCCCCAATAGTTAAGAAAATAAATGGAAAGGATACTTATTAGTATGCTTACTATTAAACTAATACCTATAATGGTTTTACCTTCTTTGTGTAACCTCATACAATAGTATTTATTAAATAATAGGCAAATATAGCAGGGATGCAAAAGATAAAACTATCTAATCGATCCAATACTCCGCCATGTCCGGGAATTAAATTTCCGGAATCTTTAACTTTAAATTTTCTTTTCAGCTTAGATTCGGCCAGATCACCTATTGGTGCAAATATAGCTATAATTATACTTATTACAATCCAATTACCACGTAAACCCGGCTCCAGATATTCGATAACTAATCCTGCTATTATGGTAGACACTATTCCTCCGATTAACCCTTCAACAGATTTATTAGGTGAAATCTTGGGAGCTAGTTTCCGTTTACCGAATTTACTGCCTATTAAATAAGCAAAGCTGTCACTTATCCAAAGTAATAAAAAGACATAAAATATTTCGGGAGTTAAGGGGTTGGTACTCCGAGGTATAGCCAGACTCAATCCAAAAGGTATACTTAAATATGCTGTGGTGAATATGAGTTTTGCACTGTCCGTATAGAGCTCATCAGAAAAATAAAATAGAGTTATAATGGATAGGCAAAATAAAACTAAAATAAGAATATATCTCCAATAGAGTAACCGTAAACTGAAACTGCTGTTAAAAAAATTTTGAGTGAAAGTATAATATATAATTCCTATTAGGACAAAGGTTAAAAGTTTATATATGAAATTTGAATATTTTAAAAGCTTTACTGTTTCAAAACTGCACCCTAATAAAAATAAAGTAAGTAAAGCATATAATAAATAGGAGGAATTTATTTTTAAGTCAAAGTAAATATAAAGTATATCGGATAAAAAATGAGTGGTGCATAAAAAAATAAGCAGCACATAGACTAGACCTGATAAGGCACGGACAAATATTGTTTTCACCAGTTTTAAAAATTATTCTTCAACTAATAGCAAATATAGTTTTTTAGCTGTAGATATACTACTAAATCCTTGTACTTGATTGCCATGTATTGAAGTAATATTGGAAGGAATATTATTCTTTTTAGCATATCTTATCTTAGCTAATCCTACACTTGAGGAAGAGATGATTTGACCTGGAGTAGCCCAAACAATAATTTTTTTGGGTAAATCCGTTTTTTTTAAGTGATAGGTTTGATCGGAAGAAATCATTATGGAACCATCCAAAGCTACTAAGTACTCACAATTAATGAGGGCAATATCTTGATCGCCTGTACTTTGTGTTGAATAATTGCAATCTAATTGATTAATCATAGATATTAGTTTAGGTTCTACACACAGGACTTCACTAATATCTTCATTCTTAAGTATTTCTTGTAAATAATGTAAAGATTCTTCCTGATTTTCACAGTAAAAGAACATCCCTCCTCCTGCTTTAAATTTCCTAGCAAATGCTACATCTTCTTCTTCTCCTTCATTGTAAAAATCCAGATTAGTAGTTTCTTCTTTGTTTTTTTTTCCAAATATTTTGTTAAGAAATCCCATTCACTTTTTAGCACTTAAAAATCAAAATTATTATCAAATCAAATATATAAAAATCTTTTTATTTTATATGTTGTTTAGAATTTATCAAAATACTTGCCATTATTCGGATTTTGATTCACTATTTTGATCATTTTCTTTAAGGCTTTCCTCATTTATTTCTTCTGAAAAAGTTTCTTCATCAAATTTTCTTTTACCGAAAATTTCTTCTAAATCTTCTTTAAATATTACTTCTTTTTCTAATAATTTATTAGCTAATCTAGTTAATTTATCTTTGTTATCTGATAAGATCTGAACAGCTCTTTTATATTGCGATTCAATGATCTTTGATATTTCTTTGTCAATAGTTTCAGCAGTAACTTCTGAGTAAGGCTTTGTAAAACCATATTCGTTGCCTGAGCTATCATAATAAGAAATATTCCCTATTTGATCGCTCAATCCGTAAATGGTTACCATCGCATTGGCTTGCTTAGTTACGCGCTCTAAATCGGACAAAGCTCCGGTTGATATATTATTAAATATCACCTCTTCTGCAGCTCTCCCCCCTAAAGTAGCACATATTTCATCTAACATTTGTTCTGTGGTTGTTAACTGCCTTTCTTCAGGAAGATACCAAGCTGCTCCTAATGAGCGTCCTCTTGGAACAATAGTTACTTTTAATAAAGGAGCTGCATGTTCAACCATCCAGCTTATGGTAGCATGGCCTGCTTCGTGAAAAGCAACTCTCTTTTTCTCATGAGGCTTAATTACTTTATTCTTTTTCTCCAAACCTCCGATAATTCTATCCACAGAATCTAAGAAATCTTGCTTTCCTACACTTTCTTTTCCTTTACGTGCTGCTATTAACGCCGCTTCGTTACAAACATTTGCAATATCTGCTCCACTAAATCCGGGAGTTTGTTTAGCCAAGAAATCGACATCTAGATCTTCATCTAATTTTAAAAGTTTCAAATGAACTTGAAAAATCTCTTTTCTTTCATTTAAATCCGGTAAATCAACATAAATGGATCTGTCAAAACGGCCCGGACGCATTAATGCCTTGTCTAATATATCTGCTCGGTTAGTTGCTGCCAAAACGATAACGCTGGTATTTGTTCCAAAACCATCCATTTCTGTTAGCAACTGATTTAACGTGTTTTCTCTTTCATCGTTAGATCCGGTAATATTGTTTTTACCTCTGGCTCTACCGATAGCATCAATTTCATCTATAAATATAATTGATGGCGATTTTTCCTTAGCTTGTCTGAACAAATCTCTTACCCTGGAAGCTCCAACCCCCACAAACATTTCTACAAAGTCTGAACCTGATAAAGAGAAAAAGGGAACTTTAGCTTCTCCGGCTACCGCTTTGGCTAATAAGGTTTTACCGGTTCCCGGAGGGCCTACTAATAAAGCACCTTTAGGTATTTTACCTCCTAATTTGGTATATTTTTGAGGATTTTTTAAAAAATCAACTATTTCTTCTACTTCTTCTTTTGCTCCTTCCAATCCTGCTACATCTTTAAATGTAACTCGAACATTATCGTTTTCATCAAAAAGTTTAGCTTTGGAGCGACCGATATTAAAGATTTGTCCTCCTCCTCCGGCACTTCCTCCGGCCATCTTACGAAATAAGAAAAACCATATTAGTGCAAAGAAAAGAATTGGTAACAATAATTGAATAAAAACATCTCCCCATTGACTAGGGTTTTCAAATTCTAAGTTGGTATTTAAATTATAATTTGCTTTGTCTTCGTTGAATCTTTTTTCAAAAAGTTGTTTATCTCCTGCTATGAATGAGAATTGTGGAGAATCTGAAAGTTGTTTAAATGGACTGAATCCTTGATTGTCCATGTTATAAACTTCAGGATTCTTCATTGCTTCCTGTGTCAAATATACTTTTACCTCAGAAGAGCCGTTAACAAATACTACATTTTTAACGTAACCTTTTTCTAAGTAGCTGAAAAATTTAGCAGAATCTATTTTTACGTCTTTTCCGGAATTTAAAAATTCTTGAGATACTAGTAGTATAGCAAATATGATAAGTATACCGTAAAACCAATTAAACGAAAATGGTTTGTTATCTTTTTTCTTTTTATTATTTTTATTATTTGTTTCCAAAATTAAGTCTGATTTTTTATAATTATCGGATTATGTATATTTATAAGATCTTATTTGTCCGGATTAGGAATTCTGGTTATTTCCACATCACCCCATAAATTTTCTAAATCATAATATTCTCTGTATTCGGGTTGAAAAATATGAACAACTATAGATACGTAATCCATTAAAACCCATTGTTGATTATCAACCCCTTCAATATGCCAAGGTTTGTCTTTAGTATTTTTTCTTACGAATCTTTCTACAGAATTGGAAATTGCGGAAACTTGAGTATTAGTTCCCCCCGTGCATATGACAAAATAATCTGTAATTGTATTTTCTAATTTGGTAAAGTTCAAAATAGTTATATCGTATCCTTTAACTTCTTCTATCCCTTTTATAATATTTTCTAATAATTCTTTTTTTTCGATCTGTGTATCAGTCATCTAATCTATTTCTAGTATAATGTGTCTTTTATAAAATGTAATGAATTTATGCAAAAATAATCAATTTATCACTTATATTAATTATAATTTAATAATTTTATCATTTAATTGTATTTGTCAAATCTTATGCCATTAGAATATTTTGATAAAATTGGTTCTACTAACGATTTTGTCAGAGAAAATATAAAGCAATATTCAACTAATTTCCACGGTGTATTTTCTTTTAATCAAACGAAAGGAAGAGGCGTTAATGGCCATCAATGGATGTTCGAACCCGGTAAAAATATTGCTCTGACATTTTGTCTTACCACCCCTTCCATTCCTAATAATTTTCTTAGTTTTTGGGTAGCTATTCGGGTATGTTTATTCATAAAAAAAATAACAAAAACTGATGCCTTAATTAAATGGCCTAATGATATTTTAATTAATAAAAAAAAAGTCTGTGGTATTTTAATTGAAAAATCAGGAAACACGTTTATTGTAGGAATTGGCATCAATGTTCTTCAAAAAGAATTCACGGGAATTCCTCATGCTTCATCCTTACTTTCTTTTTCTTCTCAAAATTATAATTTAACGGATCTAGTACATGGTTTAATGAAAGATTTTGAAAATAATTTCCATTTACTTGATGATCCCTTGTATCTTCTTTCCAATTATAATGAATATCTGTTTGGTAAAGGAAAAGTACTGGCTTTTAAAATAGGCGGATCCATTAAAAACGGAATTATTCAAAAAGTTGAAGAAGACGGACTTTTAGAGGTTAGAATTGAAAATAAGGGGATTATGAAATTTAGAATCAAAGAAATCGAATTTTTATATTAAATTATTTAAATTTTGTTTAATACTTGTGAATAATAAATTATTTCAAATAGTTATAATACTTTTTTTTTAATTATATTTACATAAATTTAAAAATAAAGTAAAAACTAAGTGGAAGATTTTTTTGACAATGAGCTGGTAAATATGTTCGAAGAAATGTTGGAAGAAAATAAATCCGTTTATTTTGAAGCGGATGAGTTTTGCGAAATTATTTCTTTCTACTTGGAGATTTATGATTTTGAATATGCTATTAAAGCTCTTGATATTGCATTTTCTCTATACCCAAACAATATTGATATTAAAATTAAACAGCTCGAATATTTTGTTAAAATCGAAGATTTACATAATGCTTTCGATTTAATCGAAGAATTAAAGGAATTATGTTTTGCTGATACTGATTACTTAATTGCTACTGCAAAATATTGGTCTTTGCGTAATTTTCCTTATAAATCTATTGATTTCTATAAGGCGGCATTAAAAAATGAAGAAGATGAAGATTATATTTATAATTGTTTAGGCCATGAATATCTTGAAATTAAGGAGCCCACGTTTGCTTTAAATTCATTTAAAAAAGCATTAGAATATAACAAAAACGATGAGTATTCCTTATTTTCTTGCATACATTGTTACGATATTTTACATCAGCATAGAGAATGTATAACTTTTTTAAATCAATATATTGATGTAAATCCTTATTCCGATGAAGCTTGGTTTCAATTGGGATTACAATACTTAAATCAGAATTGGTATGATAAAGCTTTATTTGCTTTTGATTATACAGTTATAATTAACCCTAAGAGCATTGCCGGATATACTCAAAAAGCCTTTTGCTATGAAAAATTAAACCAATGGGAAAAAGCGATAAGTGTTTATAACGAGTCTTTAGATTTTGACGATACGGCTGCTTTTACTCTTTTTAAGATTGGACAGGCTTATAATAAGCTTCGTAAACCTATACAAGCGCTTACCTCTTTTCAAAAAGCAGTAAAAGAAGATCCTCAATTTGATAAAGCTTGGTATGAAATCTCTGACATCTATGATTCATTAGGTAATAATGAAGAAGCTCTTCACTACATAAAAAAAGCTCTGGATATAGAATCTAAAGAGGTTAATTATTGGAAAAAATATGCTTACCTCAACATTCAGCTTGGAAAATATGAAGAAGCTTCTGATTCGTTTGAAATAATTATTGAGCTTGAACCCAATCATTTTTATAATTGGTTGGCTTTTTCTGAATTACTCATCAGTTTGGGGGATTATAGTAAGGCCGCATTACTATTGCATAAAAGTTTTAAGAATTTTCATAGAGCAGAACTCTACTATCAACTAAGCAACTGCTATTTCTTATTGAAGAATTATGAAAAGAGTGAAAAATTTTTAAAAATGGCACTAAAATTGAATCCTTCCATTAAACAAGAAATGCAGGAAAAATACTCAATTTTACTTAGGGATAACACAATTAAATATAAAAATCCCGGCATTATTTAAAACCTATTTATTAATAAAAACCATAAAGAATAATTGATAATATTCAATGAACATTGTAGCCCATCAATTGCTATCGTATCAAATTCCTGATATACAATTAGGTAATGTGTTGGGTGAAGTTGTTCGGGGTAAAGATTATCAAAATTATCCTCAATCTATAGCTACCGGCATTCTTTTACATCGGCATATCGATTCATTTACGGATTCTCATCCTATTGTTAAAGAAACAACTAGTATTTTCCATAAATCGTATGGAAAATTTGCCCCTATAATCACCGATGTTATCTATGATTATTTCTTAATAAAAAATTGGCATCTTTTTTATGAAGAGGATTTTGAGCATTTCAAAAATTCATGTTATGATTTGGTTCAAAGTACGGAACTTTTGTTTCCAAAAAAATTAGATACCATTTTAAAATCTTTAATTGAAGATGATTGGTTTGAAAAATACAGTACTTATGAAGGTATTGAATGGACGCTGCATCATCTAACCAAAAAATCCAAATTTAATCAAAGCATTGCTGATATGGGTAATTCAATTAAGGAGATATATTTACAAGAAAAAAAAATTGAAAGGCATTTTCTTGATTTTTTCCCTCAACTTCAATCTTATTGTAAAAAATTTATTATAAAGTTAATGCCGGAATACGAAGTTTTAATTTTGCAAAACCATACTCATCGTTTATGAAAACATACATTGTTTTATTTGACGGCGTTTGTAATCTTTGCAATTCTACGGTTCAATTTATTATTAAGAGAGATACTCATAATCAATTTAAATTTTCCTCTTTACAATCCGAATATGGACAAAATTTTTTAAAGGAAAGAAATCTTGATTCTTCCGATTTTAAATCAATAATTTTATATGAACCCGAGGTAGCGTACTATACTAAAAGTACAGCTGCTTTAAAAATTGCTCAGAATCTTGGTTTTCCCTATAATCTCTTATCTGTTTTTCTATTGATTCCTTCTTTTATAAGAGATTGGATTTATTCTTTAGTATCCAAATATCGATATCATTTATTCGGAAAAAAAGATAGCTGCATGGTTCCTACTCCTGAAAATAAAAGAAAATTTATTTAAAATTTCGGATAGATATTTTTAAGATGTCTTACATTAATTTTTATTAAAATTTATATTATACTTTTTCAATTTCATAAACTGAAATTTTAGTTGTAAACAGTCCGTAATTTAGAAATGCGGTTTCTCCTTCAATTTTATCTATGGTAGCAACACTGGAGCTGCCTTTAATTCGAACTCTTTTCCCTTCTTTCATCCATTTTTTTGCTCTATCTGCAGTTGTTCGTACTTCTTCTGCCTTTGTTTCTTCTAATTGCTTTTTTATTTCTTCTTTTTTTAACTCGGTCTTAACTTTGTTTCGTTGCTTCTTAGTTTGAATTTTTTCAACTTCAGTAACTTGTGTTTTTTTATATTTTTCTTGTTCCAGTATTTTAGTAAAGTCTTTTATAATATCTCTTTTTTTCTTACCACTTGAATATGCGTCTATATATTTTTCAAATTTTTGACCCAGTTGATTTAACTTAGTTTCTTCATCATACAACTTCTGAAAATTAATCAGTTTTTGTTTATAATTATTGATCGTATCGGTCAATTGTTTTTTCTTCTCTTCTGAATGATCAATTTGCTTATTTAAATCGCCTTTTAATTTTTCAACTTGATATTTTTCCTGCTGTAAACGTACTATAGTTTTATCTAAATTAACCTTATCTTTTTCAATTTTTTGCTTGGCAATCTGAATAATTTCTTTAGGTATTTTATTTTTTTCTGCCACTTCAAACGTAAATGAACTTCCCACCTGTCCTACTTCCAACTTATATATAGGTTGCAAAGTTTTCTCGTTGAATAACATAGACGCATTTTTGGTATGACTTAATTCTTCTATCTTCAATTTGATATTGGTATAATGAGTCGTAATAATACCGAATGATTTTTTATGATAAAAATATTCCAAAAATGCTTCTGCCAATGCTCCCCCTAATTCAGGATCCGATCCGGTTCCAAATTCATCAATCAATAATAAGGTATGTGCATCGGCTTGTTTAATGATTTGTTGCATTTTCCTTAATCGAGAACTATAAGTACTTAATTGATTTTCAATCGATTGATTATCTCCTATATCGGTAAGTATTTTATTAAAAAATCCTACTTTAGATTTGGGATGCACCGGAATTAAAATACCACTTTGTATCATAAGCTGCAACAATCCAACTGTTTTCAGAGTAATACTTTTACCTCCGGCATTCGGACCTGAAATACATATAATCCGAATGTTTTTGTCCAGGGTTAGTGTCTGTGGAATCGTTGTTTTTTTCTCTTTTTTATTTGTAAGAAAAAGAATTGGATGATAAGCATTGATCAGATGAACTTCCGCTTGATCAGTAATTTCAGGCAATACTGCATCTAATGCTTCCGCATATCGTGCTTTTGCCTGTATTACATCTAATTTATATATATAGTGTTGATATTTTTCTAATAACGGGTAAAATTCAACCATTTGCTGAGTCAGGTTAAAAAGAATTTTTTCTATTTCCTTTTTTTCCTGATTGATTAATTCCATTAATCGTACATTGGGTTGAATCACAGATTCCGGTAGGATAAAACAGATCGAACCGGTTTTAGAAAAACCTAATACTCTGCCTTTGACTGATTTTTTAAAAGACGATTTTACAGCCAACACTCGTTGGTCATCAATAACACTTTCCCTGATTTCATCTAAAACTCCTGTTTGAGAAAAATGGGTTACTGTTTTATCAAAATTTTCCTGTATAGTTTTCCTGATTATCTGGATATGCTCTCTTATATTTTGCAGAGTAACGGTTGCATCATTCTTAACTTCACCAAAACGATTGAATATTTTATTTACCATTAAAATAATCTCTTTGGTATATTCAATATGTGAGAGATTTTTATGTAGAGTAGGAAAATAATCTTTAAATTTTTCAAAATGAACAATTAGTGAATTCACTAATTGAGATAAATTTCTAATTTTATGAAAGGATCTTGCTTCTAACGTAAAATTTTCTATAAGAAGCATTTTTAATTCAGTTTCAATATCATCATATTCCCTGAACGGAATATAATTTTCATTAGAAAAGCTTCCTAAATATTCATTGACACAGTGAAGACTTTCTTTAATTTTTTCTTTTTTAAGAGGTTTGAGCTGAGCAACTAAATCCTTTGACTTTTCTGAATAACAAAAGGGTATTATTTCGTCAATAATCTTCTGAAATTCTAATTCTTTTAACGTATCTTCTGATATCTGCATAGTATCCTTTGTACTGTATATAATACGTATACAAAAATAAGGCTTTTTTCTTCTTCTATATTTACTCTTCGATAAACTTCACTTTGAATTAAACCTAAATTTTGCTTAAATATCGAGTTACAAAGTCATGCCTATATCAATTCCCTTAATTTTTCTGTATAAATCTGTAGCGTAATTATCGGTCATTCCCGATACAAAATCAATAATACCCAAAACTTTTTCATAATCTCCTCTGTCTTCATATAGAAACTGTTTAGGAATGAGTTGAACCGCTCTTTTTTCATATCCTAAACGTTCTTTTTCTGATTTTAAAATTGACGGTATAAAATGATCCAGTAATTCATACATCACATTATATCCTGCATTTTCTATTTCAACTACCGATCGATGATTATATATATGGGTTTTGGAAAATTCTTTGATTGTTTGAATTGCTTTGCATTCCTGCTGAATTAGGTCATATATGGAAGTTTGCAAAGTACCTTTTATAATTTCTTCAAAGTATTTTTTATACAATTCCACTGATCTGGAAATTAATGCACCGATTGATACAGCACGCAGAAAAGAAATACGATCGTTTTTATCTTCAATACTATCCAATTTTTTCTTCACTCTGCTCCATTTATTATTACCGTGTATTTCTTCAATAATTTGCTGCAAAAGTTCTTCATATATTTGAGCATTTATAAATCCTAATCGTTGGGCATCTTCCAAATCAATAATGTTATAGCAAATATCATCGGCAGCCTCTACAATCCAAACAAAGGGATGTCTATGATAACATAAGGGATTTTCTTGTACCAAAATCATAGACGTTTCGTGGGCTATGTCTTTAAACGTGTTTTTTTCGGATTGAAAAAAACCAAATTTTTTTCTTTCTATTACATTTTTATCTTTTGCTATGGATTCACAGGGATATTTAGCAATCGACGCCAAAGTTGAATACGTAAGCATAGCTCCTCCTTCGGACTTACCGTTTTGTTTTTGTGTCAAGATGCGTATGGCATTGGCATTTCCCTCAAAATTTAAAAAATCGCTCCATTCTAATGCTGAAAATTTATCTTTTAATTGAGATGCATTTCGTTGAAAATAACTGGCAATTGCATCTTCTCCGGAATGTCCAAATGCAGGATTACCAATATCATGGCATAAACAAGCTGTTGAAATTACGTTGTAAAGACTATGCCTGTATAATTCTTTATTTTGTTCTGTTAGCTCCGAAGCATAGGCTGTTGCTATAAAGTTTCCAATATCGCTTCCTAGAGATCTGCCCACTGAAGCCACTTCTAATGAATGCGTCAACCGATTATGTACAAAGACACTTCCCGGCAATGGAAAAACTTGTGTTTTATTTTGCAATCTTCTGAAAGAGGTTGAAAATATAACCCGATCAAAATCTCTTTGATACTCACTTCTTGCGTCTGTATGTTTATCCGTAGATTTATATTGTATACCTGTTCTTTTTTCTGAGAACAGTTGGTTTATATTCATCATTCTTTTAATGATAATTAAAAATAAAAATTATTTTATATGTCTAAATATTGGTAGTATGCATTTTACGATACACCTCTTTATTCCAATTTATTTTTATTTTATTTTTTGGATGATTGTATTTTTAACTTAATCCTTCTACTAAGCCATTAACTAAATCTATATGCATGGCAGCAGGATTTTTTGGCAAACCGGGCATACGCATGATATCTCCTGCAATTACTACTATAAATTCCGCGCCTCGGTTTATTACCAAATCCCTAATTTCTAAATCAAAGTCTTTAGTTACTCCGTAAGCCGTAGGATTTGCAGAAAATGAAAATTGAGTTTTTGCGATGCAAACGGGAAATTTACTCATATCGCTATCTTCCAGTTTTTTTATTTTTTGAGAAGCTTGTTTACTAAAACTTACCGATGAAGCTCCGTATATTTTTTTTGCTACTTTTTCAATTTTTACTTTAATAGAATCCTCATCTTTATATACAAATTTCAATTTTTCGGAAGGACTTTTTTCTATCGTTTCTACTACTAATTCTGCCAGGTCTACTGCTCCTTTTCCTCCCTCTGTAAATGCATTATTTATTGCAAAGCCAATCCCTCTTTTTTGACAAAATTCTTTTACTAAAGATATTTCTTTCTCTGTATCATTTGAATATTTATTAAAAGCAACTAATACGGTTTGCCCGTATGATTTAATATTATCTATATGCTTTTCCAAATTTTGAAGCCCTTGAGCGATTCCGTCAACATTTTCCTCCTTTATATGAGATATAGGAACTCCTCCGTGCATTTTCAATCCTTGAGCCGTTGCCACAAGAACTGTGAGTTTAGGTTCTAACCCTGATTTTCTGCACTTTATATCATAAAATTTTTCAGCACCCAAATCAGCACCAAAACCCGCTTCTGTAATTACATATTCTCCATGACTCATAGCCAGTTTTGTTGCCAGTACGGAATTGCACCCATGAGCTATATTGGCAAAAGGGCCTCCATGTACAAAAGCGGCTGTATTTTCAGTGGTTTGTACTAAGTTAGGAAGTAGGGCATCCTTTAATAAAACCGTAATAGCTCCTGCAACACCCAAATCTTTTACAGTAAAAATGCTACCATCTGTTTTATAGCCCAGTAAAATATTTTCAATCCTTCTTCGTAAATCATATATATCCTTTGCCAAGCAGAGTATAGCCATAATTTCCGAAGCAGGGGTTATATCAAATCCCGATTCTTGAATCACGCCGTTAGCATTTCCTCCCAATCCGGAAACTATATTGCGTAGATTTCGATCATTAACATCTAATATTCTCTTCCAAACCACTTCTTTTAATACCTCCGTAGTGCCTCTGTTTTGATAATTATAATTATCTAATAATGCCGTGATCATATTATGAGCTGAGGTAATAGCATGAAAATCTCCTGTAAAATGAAGATTGATATTTTCCATGGGTAGCACTTGTGCATATCCTCCTCCTGCAGCTCCTCCTTTCATGCCAAAACAAGGTCCTAAAGAAGGTTCTCTTAAAGCAACTATTGCTTTCTTACCAATTTTATTGAGCCCTAAAGCCAAACCTATGGATACTGTTGTTTTTCCTATTCCTGCTTTAGTAGGCGTTATGGAAGTTACTAAAATTAAACTGGATTTGTTTATTTTCTCTTTGGATTCCAGCTCAAGGGGAACTTTCGCTATATATTTTCCAAAAGGTATTATTTCCTTTTCAGGAATGTTTATGTTTTCCGCTATTTCGGATATAGGTTTCAGTTTTATGGAACGAGCTATTTCTATATCTGAATGTATTTTTTTATATGTATGTTTACTTTCCATCTGATTAAAATTTAAATACTTAATTCCAAATATATATATTTTATATCAATAATCGTATAATAATAATTTAACATTATAACTTGTTTAACTTAGAACCTAAAATAGCAACAGATCATATGTTCCTAATTAGGAGATTCTAGGCTATAATTTTACATTTAATTTTACATTAAAAAACCTTCCCGTAAGTTTATTAGGCACAGCATAATAAGAAGTTGAATTGACATCTCTGATCCAATCATTACTGACCGTATTTCTGACATCAAAAACATTAAATATTTCTAACCCCAACG
The DNA here is from genome assembly GCF_009827885.1 of Apibacter sp. B3546. Lineage (NCBI taxonomy): Bacteria > Pseudomonadati > Bacteroidota > Flavobacteriia > Flavobacteriales > Weeksellaceae > Apibacter > Apibacter sp. B3546. Next base: position 114,374 of record NZ_WINW01000034.1, read on the forward strand.
ATAACTCCTTAAACTTATCCCAAGCGGTACCGATACGAGCTTTATTCTTTTTTTGATCCACAAAAACATAAGTCAAGCCAACATCGGCTCGTTTATAATCCGATAAGGTGGTTTGATAGTTATACGGATCTGAATATAAAGGGGCTCCGTTGGGAAGACCGGATGCATAGACTAAATTTACATTGGCTTTAAATCGAGGATATTTCTTCATATAATCCTGAAAAAATAATCCAATTTTAAATCTCGGATCTGTCGGACGCGGTATATAACCTCTTCCGTCAATATTCTCTTCGGTTTTACCGTAAGAAACCGATAACCACGATTCGGCACCCTCTACAAATTCACCATTCAATCGGGCATCTATTCCATAGGCATACCCTTTGGAATTATTTTCTCCGGTATAAATTATCCTTACATTATCTACAAAATAGGGTATTAAATCATCTAATTTCTTGTAATAAATTTCTGTTGTTAATTTAAATGGATGTTTGTTGAGCATTTTAAACTCAAAGTCATTACCTAAAATAAAATGTATGGAACGTTGCGATTTGATTTTATCATTAAGCGTACCGTCTAACCGTAAAGCTTCTTTATAAAAAGGGGGTTGATAGTAGAAACCCGTAGCAAAACGAAAAAGCATATCTATCTTCCAATCCGGCTTTAAAGCAATTTGTGCTCGGGGACTAACATTGGTTTCACCATTGAAATCCCAATGGGTTGCTCGAACTCCTCCATTAATTAATACACGAGTGGTATTCCACATGAATTTAGTTGAATATTGCAAGTATCCATTAACTCGATTGGATTTTAACTTATTATTAGCTGAGATATGATTTATTAAAATCAAATCGGATTCATCTAAATTTCCCGGCGGTACTAAAGGTCTTGGTATGGCATATCCTGCCGAATCAATAAGCTGCCATTCGTTTTTAAGGTTTCTTATATCTTCATGTTGATATTGAAAACCCGCTTCAAATGCTGAATTTACGTTTAAATTATATTTAGCCTTCAATTGTGTACCTAAAACCAACATATCCAAATTGTTTCTCCCGTGATTTATTTGTCCTCCTGAATTGAAGGAAGGCAAGAAATCGCCTGTATCCTGATCTGCTTCTTGTAACCTATATCCGGCTGAAATATCAAAATATTCCTGTTCTTTAGAATGAAAAGCATATCCATCTAAATTAAAGGCTAGTTTATTTGAAGGTTTAAATTCTAAAGAGACCGTCCCGTTAGCCGTTCTATATTTATCTTTTTCATTTCCATTATAGGCGACATTTAGCTTGATAGGTTGTTGTAAAGTTCCAAATTCTACTTCTCTATTTTTGGGTTCCATTGTATAATCATTGGAAGCATAATTTCCTAAAAATGACAATTTCCATTGAGGAGTCCAGGTATACTGAAGATAACTTTGTACATCAAAATATTGCGGGTTGAAATCCGTATCTCCATCAAAAGTATTTAAAATGAGATCCGTATTTCTATATCTTGCACCTACAATTCCCGAAAATTTATTTTTTTTGTCTGCATACCCAACAGTTGCTCCGCCCCCTAATAAACTTGCTTCCAGACTAGATTCAAATTTTCGAGGTTTCCTGTATTGAATATCCAACACGCTCGACATTTTATCTCCGTATCGAGATTCAAATCCTCCGGCAGAAAAATTAATGGAAGAAACCATTTCCGGATTAATGATGCTCATTCCTTCTTGTTGTCCGCTTCGCACGGTTAAGGGCTTATATATTTCTACTCCATTTATATAGACTAAATTTTCATCGTAATTTCCACCTCTAACTCTATAAAGTGAACTTAACTCACTGGCCGTACTTACAAAAACCGTATTTAAAACTTCTTCTACTCCTCCGGAAAGAGTAGGTGTATTATCAAGATTGTGTACATCAATCTGCTGCATAGTTATATCAGCCGTTTTTTTTCGAGTTCCTTTAAACACAACTTCAGGAATTTCTTTTTCTTTATCGAGCATAAGATTAAAATCCATCTTGATATCTTGATCAGACGTTATAAAAGTTTTTGTATCTGATAAATACCCCTTATGTTCAACGGTTAAAGTTATAGTAGTATGGGAAGGTACTTGTAATCCATAATTTCCATTTCTATCAGATATGGAAAATGGTTCCGGATTTACATAAATCTTAGCTTCGGATATTGGCTTGCCGTGATTATCTTGTATTTTACCTGAAATAGTTATGGTCTGCCCCCATACACTATAGGAGATCGTCCATAAGACTAGAAATGTTAGAATTTTATAATTTTTCAAAGTCGCTCGTATATATCTTTTTATTATTTACTTTATCGGTAACTATTACTTCAACTTGATGCTTACCTGATCGAATTCCTTCTTTTTCTAAGTTAGAAATAAATAGGCTGTTTTGCTTATATTCATATTCAGCAAGTACCCATTTTCCATCGATAAAAACATCATAGGTTTTAACTCCCGATCCTGTGTCTTTAATTTTAAATGATAATTTATTTCCTATTTTTTTTGATTTTGTGAGCATCGGACAGCTAATAGTAGGTATTGATTCATCTAGTGCCAGATAGAATTTTCCAAAATCTTTAGGAGTTGCTTTATATTTTCCGTTTTCATAAGAGGTATCTAAATATTCTTTTTTTATTGGACCGTAATTTGATTCTCTGATAATAACATATTTATCTGCTTTAGATTTATCCAAATTGCTCCAATCGGGTGTTATAGTGATTTCATATTTTTTGTGAATAGGAACTGATGATTGATGCACTTGGTATTGATTACTTCCGATTTTTTTATAATTAAAAGTGAAATCTTCATAAAAAGATCCTTTTTCAAAGTTTACAAACAATCCGTCCTGTTTAAATGAATATGGATTTTTAAAATTTACATTTAAATGTTCATTTCCTGATTTTATTTTTTCCGCATCAACTGTATTTTTATAAGCAATACCATTCATGGTGAAACTTCGTGCGGTAACATTACCGGCATAGTCTCCCACTTCTATTTTAACTTGATACGTTTTACCAGCTTCTACTTTTAAAATTCCTCGATTAACCTTTTGTTCATACATCTGCAAAGAATTACCCGGTAATAAATAAGTGCGATATATCCAACTGTTGTTAGCCAATAATTCGGGATAGTCCACGGAAGCATTAATAGAACGGGTTTCACTAAAAGAATGCTTATCCGCTTGAAATATGGATAGGATCTGACCGTTAACCCAAGTTTTAATAAAATAAACTCCGTTTAAATTTTGAGATCCACTCTGTTGATCGTATGCTTTTACACCGAAACCAATTTCTCCTGATACGGTATAACTTCCACCTTCAGATGCTATAATTTTAGAAGTACTGCCGTTTACCTGTCCTTTTACGGGATAAATCCAGGTGCCTTTTAATAAAGGTTTTATTTGATCTTTAACATCATATCCGAATAAAAACGGATTTAAAATTTCTTCTGTTTTGGTATCTCTAACTTCAAAATGTAAATGAGGTCCCCCGGATCCACCGGTGTTTCCTGAAAGTGCGATAATTTCTCCTTTTTTTATTGGAAGTTCTCCCGGTTTCAAATAAAAATCAACTGTAAAATTTTTATTTTTATATTGTTCTTTACGTGCTCTTTCTTCAATGGCTCCTTTCAATTCGCTTAAATGACCATATACCGTTGTGTATCCATTGGGATGATCTATATAAATTGCTTTACCGTATCCATAGGGTGAAATATTAATTCTAGAAATATAACCATCTTGAGAAGCCAACACAGATAACCCTGTTCTCTGTTGGGTTTTCATATCCAAACCGGAATGAAAATGGTTTTTTCGTAGTTCTCCATAATTAGCAGATAAATAAATAGGGATAGTTAAAGGGGATGCAAAATTTTTAGGATAATTTTGTGAATGGGATAAGAGCGTGAATAGTAGGGCTGCTGTTACTGCTATTTTTTTCATGGGAAATTTTAAATAATCATCTTTATGTATTATGATATAGTAATCTTTCTCAAAAATAAGAATTTCATTTTTATTTAGATTCTTTTAACACTTAATTAAGTTAAATTTTATTTATGGTGTTTAAATTGGTAATGAATATGAATAGTTGTTTGCTTACTAGTTTATTCTGTCTTTAGTGACAAAGTCATTTGTCAGATATTGAATTTCATTCATAGAATAATGAATTCTATAGTAAAATATTATTTACATTCATTATAAATTTAGGATAAAAAAAATCAGGCTTATTCAACTAAATGAACCTATTATCCAGAAGTTATCAAAAAATCTCTCCACCGATTGAATTTAAATTTTGAAATTATTTAAACCTAAAAAAAATTATCCCGTATATTTGAAAAATTATTGCCAATTTACCTCGTATAAATATTTAATACATTTAAATTTTAACAAAACCACTTTTTATGTTAAAAAAAAACATACACACGTTTCTATCATTTATTGTCATTATTTTATTTTATAATACTCTTTTTGCTCAAGAAAAACCATCGTTACCTAAAAGTAACATTTATGAACCGTATCAGGTCCAAATAAAAGGAGAATATGAAGGAGGACGAAAGCAATTACTCAAAATTTTATCTTCTAATCTTGAATATCCTGTTAAAGCCATTAACAACCATATTCAAGGAAAAGTGATTGTGAAATTTGTTATTGAAAAAAACGGCACAATTACTAATTTTGAAATTTTAAAAGATATAGGATACGGATGTGCCGATGAAATTATTCGTGTTTTAAAGAAAACACAAGCCAGATGGAATTCGGCCATATTAAATAAAAAGCATGTTCGGTCTTATTATACTTTACGAGTTAATTTTAAAATACCATCCAATCAATCAAAACCTTATATTCAAGATGCCCATAACTAACAAGCTGATTTCAAAAAGTTATATTGTTTTAATTATTTTTTTCTTTAATTTATCCGTAGCGCAAACGCCTAAAGTATATGCGGAACAAGTGATAAAAAAACTAACTTCTTCCGAATTTTCCGGTCGAGGCTATGTTGAAGACGGAATGAAAAAAACATCGGAAGAAATTGCTGCACAATTTGAAAAAATTGGTTTATCTAAAATTCATAATTCATATTTCCAATCCTTTTCTTATCCAATTAATATCATAGAAAAAAGTTTTGTTTCTGTAAATGGCAAAGAACTGAAATTAGGTTTAGATTATTTGGTTGGTGCCGGTTCGCCATCTTTAAAGGGAACTTTTTCTCCCGTTGTATTTAATACGGGGGTAATTGACAGCTTATTTGAGTGGAATGACCGTTCTTATATTGATAAAGAATTGGAAAAAATAAATACCCGTTCAGTGGTTTTTCCGAATAAAACTTTCCCGGATAACCTGATTTTACAGGAGGAATCGGCTAATCAATTATATCGTGAGATTCCGCAACTTATTTGCAATGAAGTTTGGGATATTTCAATTCCATTGGTAATACAGCAAACTTCATCAAAATTTATACATTCTTTAAGTCCTAAACAGACTAAAACCGTTAATTTATTTATTAATAATCAATCCGTACCTGATACTATCTCATCTATTACTTTAGATATAAAAACCCATTTTGAACCTAATTTTGAAGCTAATAATGTAGTAGGTTATATAAAAGGCAAACGTTCTGACAGCCTTATTGTATTAACTGCTCATTATGATCATCTGGGTAAAATTAATGACGTTATATTTCCCGGTGCAAATGATAATGCCAGTGGTGTTGCTCTGCTACTTTCAATGGCTAAAGTTTTTGAAAAAAATAAACCCAATTTTGATATAGTATTTATTGCTTTTGCCGGAGAAGAGGCTGGATTAAAAGGTTCTCAATATTTTGTGGATCATCCTTTGTTTGATCTAAAGAAAATTAAATTTTTAATAAATTTTGATATGGTAGGTACGGGAGAAGATGGAATTCAAGTTGTAAACGGTAAAGAGTATTATAAGCAATTTACTAAACTTGACAATATAAGTTACATGTACAATTATTTAAAACAGGTTAAAATCAGAGGAAGTGCCTGTAATAGCGATCATTGCCCTTTTTATGAAAAAGGAGTTCCTTCTTTTTATATTTATACTTTAGGGGGAAAAAGCGGATATCATGATATATACGATTCAGAAGTTTCTCTGTATGCCTTCGATAAGTTGGTGGCCCTACTAACTAAATTTATAAATGTATTATAATATATTCATAAAAAAGGCAAGTAAAAATTACTTGCCTTTAACTTTATTTATCATGTAATTTTTATTGAAAACCGATAGCTGATTCCAAAGCTAGAACCATCATCGTATCAAAAGAGGATTGTCTCTCCTGTGCTGATATATTTTCTTTTGTAATGAATGAATCAGAGATGGTCAATAAACAAGCTGCATTCTTACCTAAAACTTGGGCATTATGGAATAGAGCAAAACTCTCCATTTCTACGCAACCGCAACCATGATCTTGAATTAATTTTTTATAATCTGTTCCTCCTTCTACATAAAAAACATCACTGGAATGTATACAAGCTTCATGAATTGAAATGTTCAATTCAATTGCTTTCTTTGCAATAAATACATTTAATTCTTCTGACGGATAGGTTTTATCTTTGTCGTATCCTGACTGAACTTTTGCATAAGAGGATTCACTATATGCGCTATTTCCTAATACTACGTCATATATTTTAATGTCTTCAACATACGAACCTGCTGAACCAATTCGTATAATAGTGTCAACTCCGTACTGAGAGAATAGCTCATAAGAATAGATACCTATACTTGGCATTCCCATACCGGATCCCATAATAGATATTTTTTTTCCTTTATAAAGACCGGTATATCCAAGCATGTTCCTGACAGAATTAAATTGTATTGGATTTTCTAAATATTTATCCACTATATATTTAGCCCTTAATGGATCTCCGGGCATCAATACTGTTTTTGCAATTTCTCCGAATTCTGCCTGAATGTGTGCAGTTGCCATATGATTTAATTTTAGTTTTTTTCGTGAAGTAAAGATAAGAATACTATCTTTACTTGATTAGTTATTTGTTTAATTAAAACTTGAATTATTATTCGTTTAGAACTTAATACAATTTAAAATTCTTTAGCTACTTCATCGATGGATTCTAAAATAATATCACATCCTTTAATAATCTCTTCCGGAGTAATGGTTAATGGAGGCGAAATTCGTAAGAATTCATTTCTGTATAATTGCCAAAAAACGATTAATCCTTTATGCATACATCTTTCAGCAACTTTTAAGCTAAATTCAGGTGATCGCAGTTGCACAGCCAACATTAGACCTCTTCCGTTAATGGAGAGAATTTCCTTATGTTTTAATTTTTCTCTGTATAATTTTTCTTTGCTGTGAACTTGATCCATCAAATCGGTTGTCAATAATTCTTCCATAACCGCACAAGCTGCTGCAGCCGGAATAGGATTACCGCCGAAAGTGGTTACATGGCCTAGTTTAGGATGATCTGCTAAAGTATCCATCATTTCAGCAGAAGCCATAAAGGCTCCTATCGGAATTCCTCCGGCCATACCTTTTCCCATGGCCAAGATGTCGGGAACCAGGTCGTACCACTGAAAAGCAAATAACTTACCTGTTCTGCCAAATCCGGGCTGTATCTCGTCTAATATTAGTAATGCTCCGACTTCTTCACATCTGTTTTTTAATTTTTTCAAATAATTGTTTTCAGGGGTTATAAATCCTGCCGCCCCTTGAATGGTTTCAACTACTACTCCCGCTGTTTTTTCGGTTATTTTAGCTAAATCTTCTTCTTTATTAAAGCGTATAAAATTAATTTGAGGCAATAAAGGCTCAAAAGGCTTTTTATTAGTATCCCTACCTGCTAAACTCAAGGAACCTTGCGAGTTTCCGTGATAAGCATCAATAAACGAAATGATTTCTTGCCTTCCTGTATATCGTTTAGCTAACTTCATGGATGCTTCTATGGCTTCCGTTCCGGAATTGACCAAATAGGTTGTGTGGAGCGGATCCGGTAAATTTTCCGATAACATTTTACATATCTGCACCGGCTTTTCCATGGCATATTCTCCATATACCATTACGTGTAAGTATTTATCCGCCTGATCTTTAATCGCTTGAATAACTTTCGGATGGGAATGACCTAAAGTATTTGCCGAAACTCCCGCTACAAAGTCCAGATATGCCTTGCCATCTTTTCCATATATATAATTTCCTACTGCTTTGTCTACTTCAAAACCTGAGGCATAAAAAGTTGTTTTTGCTTGATATTTAAAAAAATCCTCTTGTAATTTACCCATTTCTCAATGATTTTTACAGGCAAAAATACGGAATATATTGCAGCTTATATATGGTAATTTTTTAATAATTATTTCTTAAAAAATTCTTTTTATTATTGTTATATTGGATTATAATTATATGATAAATATCATAAAGACAATTCAAATTTAGTTTTTTTATACCTTTTTTCATCCAATGTTTTTTTAGATATTTGATTATAGTTTTAAATAAATTATTCTGTATAGGTACTTTATGAAAATATTTAAGATTTATAAATTTAAATTTTTCAACTTAAACAGTATAAACACTAGTTACTTTTCCTTTTGATAAAACTTTATACCAACCTAAAATACATTTGTTTTTACTACTTTTGTGAAGAATTTATTGATATTATGAATTATGATGTAAAAGTGGGTATTGACGCGTTTTCTTTTGATATCCCGAAAATATATTTACCTATAAAAGAATTAGCAATTGCTAGGGACATTGAACCTGCAAAGCTTGAAAAGGGTTTAGGTTTACTTAAAATGTCGCTTCCTGATGTTCATCAAGACGTAATAGTTTTTGCCGCTAACGCTCTAAAAAAGTTATTGGAGCAAGAAGGATTGCGCCCGGAAGAAATTAGCCGAATCTATATAGGTACTGAAAGCGGTATTGATTCTTCCAAACCTATCGGCTCTTTTCTGGTATCCCTAATGGAAGATCTTTATGGGGAAGGTTCTTTTGAGCATTGCGATGTGGTAGACCTTACTTTTGCCTGTATTGGAGGGGTAGATGCCCTACATAATTCATTAGATTATATTAGAGTAAATACTGATAAAAAAGCAATAGTCATCGGTACGGATTATGCAAAATATGACCTGAATTCTACCGGAGAATATACACAAGGAGCAGGTGCTGTAGCTTTATTATTGTCTGCAAATCCAAGAATCATTTCTATCAAAAATAAAATTGGAATTAGTACAAAAGGGGTTTTTGACTTTTTTAAGCCTAAAAGAAGCTTATCTAAAAAAGAAGTCACCGAAAAAGATAATAATCCGGTCTGGTTCGGAATAGAAGAAGACGAAATCAATCTTTTTAAAGAACAACCTATTTTTGACGGTCAATATTCAAATACCTGTTATCAGAATAGACTAAAGGGTGCCTATTTTCATCTTAAAAAATTATTAGGCATTGAAACCAGTCTTTATAAACAGTGGAAAAATATAATTGTGCATTCTCCTTATTCTTTTCAAGGGAGAAGAATGTTTTCTGAAATATATGCCTTAGATTCCGATTTAAAAGAATCTTTACCTACTCAAGAAAAGGAATACACCGATAAACTCAAGGAAATAAGTAAAACTCCGGAATATAAATCTTTTGTACAAGAAAAGTTTGCTCCTGCCGAAGTTGCTTCTTCCAATATTGGAAATATGTATACCGGATCAATTTTTATGGGATTATTATCTACCTTGTATTATCATGTAAAAAACAATTCCGAAATTATCGGAGAAAAATTTGGCTTTTTAGCCTATGGTAGCGGTTCAAAATCGAAGGCGTTTGAAGGTGTGATTGAAAAGGAATGGAAAACTCAATCTGAAAAGCTTCACTTGTTTGAAACATTAGAACAAACTCAAGCTATTGATATGGATACTTATCATGCTTTATATAAAAAAGAATTAAAAACATCTGTACTTGCTCCTAAAAATGAATATATGTTGGAAAGTATTGAACATGAAAATCCTGTATTACTGGGTGCCAGATATTATAAGTTTAAACAATAAAAAATTATTTAATATAATATAAAAGCCTGAGAATATTCTCAGGCTTTTTTTATTTTTAGGATCTTTACCGTTTTTATTTAAAAAAACTTAAAACCGTTTCTGTAATATATTTTAGCTGATCATCTTGCAATTCCGTATGCATAGGTAAAGAAATTACTTCATTGATTAGCTTGTTGGTTGCCGGAAAATCTTCATCTTTATAATTTCCGTTATCGTAAGCTTTTTGTTTTCTTAAAGGTACAGGATAGTATATCATTGCAGGAACTTCTCTTTCAGAAAGATATTTTTGTAAAGCATCTCTATCTGAATTAATCACTTTTAACGTGTATTGATGAAACACATGGGTGGAATAATTTTCCATTCTTACAGGAATAACTAAATTAGGATGATTGGAAAAAGCTTGATCGTAATAGTCAGCAGCCTTTCTTCTCTTTTCATTATAGGAATCCAATAAAGGTAATTTTGCATTCAAGACTACAGCCTGTAAACTATCCAATCGTGAATTTACCCCAATTTCATCATGGTAATATCTTTTGTACATTCCATGATTAACAATTCCGCGTATTTTATGTGCTAGTTCATCATTATCTGTAAAAAGGGCACCTCCGTCGCCGTAACAACCTAAATTTTTAGATGGAAAAAAGGAAGTGGTTCCTATAATCCCCATTGTTCCTGATTTTTTACGAGTTCCGTTTCTAAAAGTATATTCTGAACCTATTGCTTGGGCATTATCTTCAATAACATATAAATTGTGTTCATTTGCAATCTGTATAATTTCTTCCATATTTGCACATTGCCCGAATAAATGCACAGGAATAATAGCTTTTGTTTTAGGTGTAATGGCTTTTCTTATAGCATCCGGACTTATAGTAAAAGTTTCATAATCTACATCTACTAAAACAGAATTCAGCTTTAACAAGCTAATTACTTCCACGGTTGCTGCAAAAGTAAAATCAGCGGTTATGACTTCATCACCGGGTTGTAGATTCAGAGCCATTAGAGCTATTTGTAATGCTTCTGTACCATTACCGCATGGAATAACATGTTTTACATCTAAATATTTTTCTAAATTTTGAGCAAATGAATTGACTTGCGGTCCATTTATAAAAGAAGCGGTGTTTAATACTTCTTCAAATCCTTTATCTACAGTAGGTTTTATATGCTGGTATTGGTTGATTAAATCCACCATTTGAATTTTCTTCATATGTAAAATTTTGAACACAAATTTACTAAATGAATTTGTAATGCCGCTTCTATAAAAAGAAAAACTCTTATTAAAAATAAGAGTTTTTCTACCTCATCTACTATTTTATAAGAGTAATTTACTTTTGCTTTTGTTGGGTTTGTTCTTCTACTTGATCTAATTGTTGAGGTGTAATCTGCATAGGTGCTTGATTTTTTACATCTTTAGGCATTGGTTTAAAATCTACCAATTCCACTTCAAATATTAGAGCTTGATTAGGACCCGCAGGACCATTTTCCCCATAGGCTAAGTCTGAAGGCACATATAATATGTATTTGGCTCCTTTAGACATCAATTTAACCCCTTCTTTCCATCCGGGTACCACTCTTGCTAAAGGAATATCTGCCGGTTTACCTTCGGTTTGTTTTTTAGAATCTTCGATCACGGAACCATCGGTTGTTTTCAATACATAATTTACGGATACCATATCTTCATCGGTTGGCTTTGCTCCGTTTCCTTCTTTTTCAACTTTATATTGTAGTCCTGAAGCTGTTGTTTTAACGCCTTCTTTCTTTTTATTTTCTTCTAGGAATTTTTTACTTTCTTCTGCATTTCTTTTTGCTATTTTTTCCAAATGTTTAGGAACATAAACAGTCATAAAAGATTGTATGGAATCTTCTGAGAATAATAATTGTTTACCCTCAAATTTGTCTTCCATGGCTTGTTTAATAATATTTACATTTAAATCTTTATCAAACCCTTGAATTTTAAAATTACGAGCAAGATCTAAGCCAATTGCATAGGCTGCTTTTTCATCATCGGTATTTAATTTTGTAACTCTTTGTCCTTCCTTATTACATGCAACAAGGCTGATACCTGCTAATGCCAGTAAAATTGTTTTCTTTATCATTGTGTTAAATAGTTAAATATAATTTTTTTTAATTGGCTGAGTTTTCTGTATTATCTTCCGGTTTTTTGAAATCCACTAATTCAATATCAAAAATCAATACAGAATTAGGTCCTATATCCATTCCCGCTCCATTTTCTCCATAAGCAAGTTCAGAAGGAATGAAAAATCTATATTTTGACCCTTTGGTCATTAAGGCTACCCCTTCAGTCCAACCTTTAATTACTCTGTTTAATTGAAATTCAATTGGGTTACCTGCATTATTTTTATCTGTCGAATCAAATATTTTTCCATCGAGAAGTTTACCGGTATACTTAACTTTTACCATATCATCTTCGTTTGGCTTTTCATTAGATTTACTTTTTTCTAAAACCTCATATTGTAAACCAGATGCAGTTGTAATTACTCCTTTTTTCTTTTTATTTTTTTCTAAAAAAGCTAATCCTTGAGTTTTATTCAGTTCTCCTTGTTCTTTTCTTTTCTTTTCAAATTCCAGTCTTTTTTTTGAAAAATATTTCTGCATAAAGGAATTTACAGAATCCATAGGGAAAATCGATGGTTTACCGGCTAATTCATCCCTAAATGTCTGATTAAATATATTAATATCTATATCTTGTAACATATCTTGTTGTTTTAAACTTTGAACAATGTTATATGCTAAAGAATACGACAATTTTTGTTTATCTGTTTTTAATTCAATTTTATCTTGTGCAGAAAGTGATAATGAGCAAACTATACCTAATAATGTAACGATTTTATTTTTTTTCATTCGTTTAAAATTTATTATTTTTTATTCTTGACCTTCTAATTTTTATATTAAAAAAATAACATTTAAATTATTTTTTTTATAGTATAAGTACCCTGCAAATATCCGATAATTTATTGAAACACGAATATAAATTTTAGTTAATGTTCTATAAAAAAGAATTTATTCTTTTTTAATCGGTAAAAATCTTATAAATAAGTATTGGTCATTATATTTTTTTAGTAATTTTAAAAATCTAATCGAAAATCATTTCTTAACTTCTCTAATAATGGATTTTCCTTTACCATTTTTTCGTATTTATCTTTATCTGTTAGAAGGATCGTTCTTTGAGTTTCCTTAATTTGATATTTAAAATTAATGGAATAATTATTTACCTCTTTTTTTAGTTTTTGAAAAATATCTTCACGTAAGTGTTCAAATTCATCATAAGCTGAATTGGAAGGAAATTCAAAAAAAATAGTATGATTCGGCTTAACACTGCATTGGGTGGTGTTTAAAACACTATATAAAACCGGTTGGTTTTTTAAAGTTTCCAAATAGGTATTCCAAAAACTCTTAACTTGATCTTCAGTAAAATCGTCTTTATCTCTTTCGGAAAAATCTAAATTAGCTACCTTTTCTTCTTTTTGAGAAGCCGTGTGAAGTGATCCCTTTATTGAAAGAAATGATCCTTTTTTAGTTTGATTTCCCAAAGGTATTCCACTTTTTACAATTGGTTTTGAAGGTAAATTATTTTCATCTTTCACCTGAGAATTACCAACTTTTTCTATCTGTTTCTCTTCCTCGGATTTTATGGTTTGGGGTGATAATTTATTTTCCTGCTTTGCAGGAAGATGATTAGGGGGTGGTATTATCCTAAACTTTTTTTTTTAATTGTGGGAGATTCACCAGCTGTTAAAGATGCCAATTGCATTAAGGCTATTTCAATGGATAGTTTAGGACTTTTACTATTCCTAAAGTTTATATCAGCCTGATGACAAATTTCAATAGCGTCTATCAAAAATCTGGTTGAGCAATTTTGAGCTTGTTGCAAATATTTTTGCTTGGTATTATCTCCTACTTCCAACAGGGAAATTGTTTGAGGATTCTGTGCTACCATTAAATCTCTAAAATGACTTCCTAATCCTGAAATAAATAATTGTGGATCAAATCCTTTTTTTATAATATCATTAAAAGCTAATAGTAATCCCGGAATATCATTTTTTAAAGCTAAATCCGTTATTTTAAAATAATATTCATAATCAAGAATGCTTAGGTTTTCTGTAACGGATGCAACTGTTAAGTTTTTTTGAGTAAAAGTAACGAGTCGGTCAAACATAGAAAGAGCATCGCGTAATCCCCCGTCTGCTTTTTGGGCGATAATATACAATGCATCTTCTTCATATTGAATGCCTTCTTCTTGAGCTATTTTTTTTAAATGATTGTTTATATCGTTTACTTCAATTCTCTTGAAGTCGTAAATCTGACATCTTGAAAGAATGGTAGGAATAATCTTTTGCTTTTCTGTTGTTGCCAAAATAAAAATGGCATGTGCAGGTGGTTCTTCCAATGTTTTCAAAAAAGCATTAAAAGCAGCATTAGACAGCATGTGCACCTCATCAATGATATATACTTTATATTTTCCTACCTGAGGAGCGTAACGCACTTGTTCAATCAGATTCCGTATATCGTCTACGGAATTATTGGAAGCTGCATCTAATTCAAATATATTGAATGCAAAATCATTCTCATCAGTTTCTCCGTATTTTTCATTAATTTTTCTAGCTAAAATACGGGCACATGTAGTTTTACCTACTCCTCTAGGTCCACAGAAAAGCAATGCCTGAGCTAATTGATTATTATCAATGGCATGTTCCAAAGTATTGGTTATGTGACTTTGCCCTACAACAGCATCAAATTCTAAAGGTCTATATTTTCGGGCTGAAACTACAAAGTTTTCCATGAGTGTACAAAGTTACTAATTTTCTGCTTTTTCTGTTAATTTTTAGATAGGTTTCTCTGCACAATCGTTACATAATCCATGAATAACAATATCTAATTTTTCGGCGATAAATCCTTCAGGAATATTTATGTTCGGCGTTTTTACAGTCCGCATACAGTATATTTTTTTACAATTTTTGCAACAAAAATGCATATGGCTGTCAGCATGTTGCTCCTCAGAACAATTATCCATACATAAGGCATAAACAGTTATATGCCCATCATTTATAGTATGCAATAATCCTTTTTTTTCAAAAGTCTTTAAAGTCCTGAATAGAGTTGTTCGGTCAGAATAATCAAAACCCGACTCCAAATCCGACAAGGATAAAGCGGTATTTTGTTTTAGAAAATAATCTAAAACCAATAAACGCATGGCTGTGGGATTTATATCTTTTTGTTTTAATATATTTTCTAAATCATACAACATACTACATTCTTTCCGGTGCCCCTATACCTAATAGACTTAACCCGTGTCTAATCACATTTCCGGTCCACTGGGTTATTGCCAAACGCAGTTGTTGCTCTGATTCATTTTCTGCATCCAAGATACGATTACTTTGATAGAAAGAGTTATATTCTTTAGAGACATCGTAAATATAATTGGCTATTAATGCGGGATTTAAATCTGCAGCAGATTTTTCAATTAGTTCCTCATAGGAGGATAATAATATGATTAATTTTTGTTCTGCTTTATTTAATTCTTTATCTTTAATTTCTAAGGTTTGCTTTGCGGCTTTTCTAAGCACAGAACAAGTCCGTGCATACGTATATTGGATAAACGGACCGGTATTTCCGTTGAACTCGATACTTTCATTAGGATCGAACAAGATTCGTTTCTTAGGATCAACTTTCAAAATAAAATACTTTAATGCGCCTAAGCCAATAAGTTCATTCACTTGTTCTTTTTCATTTTCGGTGTAACCTTCTAATTTTCCTAATTCGGAAGTTTTTTTAACTGCTTCTTGATGCATTTCTTCCATTAATTCATCTGCATCAACCACCGTACCTTCTCTTGATTTCATCTTTCCACTTGGTAAATCTACCATTCCGTAGGAAAGATGATATAATTTATCTGCCCATTGATACCCTAATTTTTTTAAAATTAGAAACAATACCTGAAAATGATAATCTTGTTCATTTCCTACTGTATAGATTAATTCATTAAGATGGTAACGGGTAAATCTTTCAACGGCTGTTCCTAAGTCTTGTGTGATATAGACAGAGGTTCCGTCTCCTCTCAACAATAATTTTTGATCTAACCCCTCTTCTGTTAAGTCTGCCCAAACAGATCCATCTTCTTTTTTAAATAAAATTCCTTTTTTAAGTCCTTCTTCAATAACATCTTTTCCCAGCAAATAGGTGTCACTTTCATATTGGACTAAATCAAAAGACACTCCTAATCTTTGATATGTTTTCTCGAAACCTGAATACACCCAACTGTTCATCTCTTTCCACAAAGCTTTTATTTCCGCATCGCCGTCTTCCCACTTTTTCAACATTTCTTGGGCTTCTAAAAGAATGGGTGCTTTTTTCTTAGCTTCATCTGCATCCATTCCCGATGAAATTAAAGATTGTATTTCATCTTTGTATTTTTGATCGAAAATAACATAATATTTTCCTACCAAATGATCTCCTTTGATTCCTGTTGTTTGTGGAGTTTCTCCATTTCCATATTTTTTCCATGCCAACATGGACTTGCAAATATGAATACCCCTATCATTAATTATTTGTCCTCTCAACACCTCATTTCCTGCTGCTTTTAAGATGTTACTAATTGAAAATCCTAATAAATTATTTCTTATATGTCCTAAATGAATTGGTTTATTGGTATTAGGAGAGGAATACTCAACCATTATTTTTTCAGTATGCTTTTTCGTAAGCTTAAAATCTTTAACTGAATATTTTTCTTTTAATAATTGAGTAAAAACGGTCGGATTTAGAGAGAGGTTAAGAAAGCCTTTAACTACATTAAAAGCAACAAATTCCTCTTTAGCTGTAAGATATGATCCTATTTTATTAGCTATTTCCTCCGGCTTCTGTCTCACTAGCTTAACAAAGGGAAAAACCACTAAAGTATAATCTCCTTCAAATTCATCTTTAGTTATTTGTATTTCAACATCTTCAACTTTTTGTTGAAATAAATTTTCAATTGCTTGTATACTTTGTTCTTTTATATAAGACTTTAGGTTCATTGTTTTTAATTACTAGTGAATGTACAAATTTAGGCATTTCCCTTAAATGTGTAACTTTTTATACTACTTCAATTAACACAAATATGATGACGTATTCTTTTTACGATGTATTATTTATAGTTTATAGACAATTTATAGCAATCATTCATAGTAGACATATTTAAATTTACATGCTTATTATTTATAAAATCTTCAAATTATATAAAATAAATATTTCTTGAGGATATAATTTATTAATAATCACCAATAGTTTGTCATATATTCTTATCAATAGGTTTGCTTCCTTTATTACACCATTTTATTATAAAAAATTATCTATACTTCAATAAGATATTTATAACTGGAATTAGTATGTTTCATTTCGGCCAGATGAGAAGGTAAATGGTCAAAACTACTGATTTTTTGATCTCTCAACTTTAATTTACCTGTACTGATTTGTTGTAAAAGTTTCTCCCCATCAGTCATTAATTGAACCATTTGTTTTTCCGATGCAAATCGGTGAAATGCTCCCAAAGCGATTTCATGTAAGGAAACACAAGTTGTAAATGGAGGTAAAGGATTAGTATCTACTCTTCCTTGTATGGCAACTATATGTCCATAATAGGCTGCTAGATCTAAAAGTTGAGAAGCATGATTTCCACTAACCGTGTCAAAAATAACATCAAAGTTACTTCCGGGTAGAGCCTCTTTTATTTCATTTTTCCAATCATCATTTTTATAGTCGACTGCTTTACTAACTCCCATCTTATAAAATTCGTTATGATGTTGGAGATCGGCAGTTATATAAACCTTAGCTCCTGCATTCAGAATTAATTGGGTAAGAAAATATCCTACCGATCCTCCTGCTCCACTTATTAGTACATTTTTATTACGTATATCCGGAATTTTCTGCATAGCCTGCCAAGCGGTTAAGGAAGGACAAGGAAATGCTGCAGCTGCATAATCACTAAGTTTTTCAGGAATATGCATAATGCGGTTCCCTTTAAGAATAGTATAAGTGGAAAAACTGCCTGCTTGGGTAAGATCAGAATGATAACATACTCTTGCTCCGATTTGTATACGCTTCATTTTCTTTCCTGTTTTAATAACAATACCGGCACCATCTACTCCGGGAATCTGATCTTTTACCCATGAAGGATTGCCGGATGATATCAGTTTCCAATCAACCGGATTAAGTCCTATGACAGTATTTTTAATGAGTACTTCATCATCTTCAATTTCTCTGATTTTATATTCTTTACAAATTAAATCTTCCGGTTCTCCCCTATGCTGCCAACACCAAGCTTTTGAATATATTTCGTTCATAATTATCGTCAAATTATATAGATTTATAAATGATATGTAAACTGCTCAACTCAAATTAAGATTTTATCGAAACCTACACTTTTATACTTTAAAGAATTTATTCTGCAAAAGGTCCGGATATTAGATTGGTAAGAACCCCTTTAGGATCATTTACTAGTGATTTATAACTGAAAAATATACTTCCTTTAACTTCTGGAAACTCACGATTAAAATATACTTGCTCAACAAGTTCATTCGGATTTTTCCATTGATTGACTCTATAGGCCGCCATTCCTATATACAGTTTGGTGTCTGTTTCTTTAGCCATGCTGCTCCACCATTCCACTAAAGTGGCATAATCGGCAAGATTATGTCCTCGATGCCAATATAACTGAGGAGCTATATAGTTTAACCACCCTTTTCTCATCCAAAGTAAAACATCAGCGTACAAATCGTCATAATTTTGTAATGCTTTGGTTTTCGATCCTAAAGGATCATTATTTTGATTTCTCCAAACACCAAATGGGCTAATGCCAAATTCTATATCTTTATTTTTGGATTTAATGCTCTTATATAATTTTTGTACAAAAGTATTAATGTTATCTCTTCTCCAATCTGCTTTACTGGCAAAAGTTACCCCATATTTAGTATAAGCCGTAAAATCAGGATAATCGAGTTTACCTACTTTATAGGGATAAAAATAGTCATCCAAATGAATACCATCTACTTCATAATTATTAACTACTTCCATAATGGACTGTATTACATAATCGCGTACTTCCGGAAGACCCGGATTTAGATATAATTGATTGGCATATCTAACCACCCAATTGGGATGCTTGAATGCAATATTATCAGTAGCCAATGAGCTCCAATTGGCATTGGCTGCAGAAAGTCTAAAAGGATTAAACCAAGCGTGTATTTCTATATCTCTTTTATGTGCTTCTTTAACCATAAATTCAAGGGGATCGTATCCCGGATCAACTCCTTGAGTTCCTGACAAATAACCCGACCAGGGACTTAATTTAGATGGATATAAAGCATCGGATGCGGGTTTTACCTGAACAATAATGGCATTCATTTTCCATTTTTTGACATTCTCCAATAAGGTTATAAATTCTTCTTTTTGTTGTTCAGCAGGTAAACCGGGTTTTGAAGGCCAATCTATATTTAAAAATGTAGCCACCCATACGGCCCTGAATTCTTTGTTGTTTTTTTCTTCATTCTCTTCTTCAACAGGCTCATTAGTACCGGCAAAAATTAATGTTAATGATAAAAAATGTGCTACAATCAAAAATAATTTTTTGCTTTTCATTTATTTTATTATTTATTACTTAGAGAATTCATTCAATTTATTTATAAATTTTTTTTAATCATCGTTTTTGAAAATTAAGATTCACTTTCAAAAATTTCAGCTTTTGATATAAGATCTTCAGGCAAGGTTTTCTTAGCTTTTGCACCCATTTTTTTTAAATTATGTATTTGAGAGACAAGATTACCTCGCCCTTCTACCAGCTTGTTCATAGCGTTTCCATATTCATTTTTAGCCTCATCCATTTTTTTCCCTATACGCAACAAATCTTGTAGAAATCCTTCAAATTTATCGTATAAATTACCGGCAGTTTTAGCTATTTCATATGCATTTCTTTGTTGCTTTTGGTTATTCCACATACTATCAATAGTTTTCAAGGTTGCTAAAAGAGTAGATGGAGTAACTATAACAATATTTTCTTCGAAGGCTTTGTTATATAAAGATGATTCATAATTTAAAGCTAAAGAAAAAGCCGTTTCAATGGGGATGAAAAGTAATATAAAATCTAATGAATTTTCTGCATACAACCTTTGGTAATTTTTAGATGAAAGTTGATCAACATGTTTTTTTATAGAATTTATATGATCTTTTAAATGAAGTTTTTTTTCTTCTTCATTATCATTGTTTATGTAACGTTCATAGGCTATTAAAGAAACTTTGGAATCTATAATCATCTTTTTATTATCAGGAAGATATATGACTACATCGGGGATATACCGTTTTCCATCTTCAGAACTCAAGCGTTCTTGTACAAAATATTCTCTTCCTTTTTCTAATCCCGATTTTTCTAAAACTCTTTCTAAAACTAATTCTCCCCAATTTCCTTGAATTTTTGTATCTCCTTTAAGAGCTTTAGTGAGATTTTCAGCCTCCTGAGAGATTCTTAAATTTTGGTTTTGTAAATAATGTAATTGTTCTTTTAAAGATGAATAGATCCCTATATTTTCTTTTTGGCTTTCTTCCACTCTCTTTTCAAAAACGGAAATTTTCTCTTGTAAGGGATCTAAAAGTGTTTTTATATTATGCCTGTTTTGTTCTGTAAATTTTTCAGTTTTTTGTTCCAGTATTTTACTTGCTATTATCTCAAATTCTTTCCTAAAATTATCTTGAATTTCTTCAATCTCCAATTTTTGCTCTTTATTTTTATGCATTAAGTTTTCATAATCGGCATCTTTACGAGCTAATTCAAGCAATAATTGTTCTCTTTCCTTTTTTATTTTTTCCTTTTCAAATAACTCTTTTTCTTTTAGTTCTTCACTTTTACTCAAACCGGCATGTAAAGCTTTTATCTTTTCATTTAAAAGAATTTTTTCGGAATTAATGGATGAATCTTTAATTTTTTTTCCGATATATATTCCTATTAATAAAAAAATGATACTAAATAGTAAAACCAAAAATATTTCAATCATAAATATAAGAGTACAAAAATGGATGTTTGAAAAATAAAGTTCTACTTACGTTTTAAATATTATTTTTTACTTCGTAAGTTTTCTGTATAAAATTTGAGAAAATAGGGAATGGTTTCAATTCCTTTATAAAAGTTAAATAAACCATAGTGTTCATTAGGAGAATGAATAGCATCACTATCCAATCCAAATCCCATTAAAACGGATTTTGCTCCCAATAATTCTTCAAATAGAGAAACAATGGGAATACTCCCCCCGGTTCTGTAGGGTAAAACTTCTTTATTAAAGGTTTTTTCCATAGCCAGTTTAGCTGCTTTATATCCGGGATCTGAGGATGGTAAAACGTATGCATTTCCTCCGTGATGAGGGGTGACTTTTACTTTAACACTTTCCGGAGCAATGGATAAAAAATGTTTTGTAAACAATTCAGTTATTTCCTCAGGATTTTGGTCAGGAACTAACCTCATGGATATTTTAGCATGAGCTTTTGATGGAATAACAGTTTTAGCTCCTTCTCCTGTATAACCTCCCCAAACGCCATTTACATCTAAGGTAGGTCGTATAGATGTTCTCTCTAACGAGTTATATCCTTTTTCCCCTTGCGTCCCTTTTAAACCGATTGATTTTTTAAACTCTTCTTCATCAAAAGGAATTTTATTTAATTCTGCTCGATCTTCAGGAGATAATTCTATTACCTTATCATAGAAGCCTTTGACTGTAATTTTGCCTTCTTTATCAATTAACGAAGCGATCATATCAGAAAGCACGTTAATAGGATTAGGAACTGCACCACCATATAAACCGGAGTGTAAATCTCGATTAGGCCCTTCTACTTCAACTTCTACATAACTTAGACCTCTTAAACCGGTTGTAACTGTGGGAACTTGATTTGAAAAAATATGTGTGTCTGATATCAATATAATATCACATGAAAGTTTGCTTAAATTTTCTTTTAAAAAATTCCCCAAATTGACAGAACCTATTTCTTCTTCTCCTTCAATAATTAATTTAACATTACATGGTAAAGAATTTGTTTTAATAAGAGACTCAATAGCCTTTACATGCATAAAGAATTGACCTTTATCATCAGCAGACCCTCGAGCATAAATTGCACCTTCCGGATGTATGTTTGATTTTCTTATTACAGGATCGAAAGGATCGGTTTCCCAAAGATTCAAGGGATCTGCAGGTTGTACATCGTAATGACCATAAATTAAAACTGTTGGTAGATCAGAGCTAATAATTTTATCAGCATAAACTACCGGATTACCTTGTGTTTTACATATTTCAACATTCTCAAATCCGGATTCTTTTAAATTATTAGAAATACTATTGGCACATTTTATTATGTCATTAGCATATGCTGAATCCGCGCTAATAGATGGAATTCGTAATAAATCAAATAATTCGTCTAAATATCTTTGTTTATTTTCTATTTGGTATTGAAAAGCTTTATCCATTTATTTATTATTATAGTAACAAATATATAAATAAAAAAACCGCTTCCAGGATAGTTTTTGAAATTAATAAATAAGAAGATGGTAATAAACAGGTAAAAAGAAGGTTATCAAAAAAAACAACCCAATCCAAAACAAAAAAAGCCTTGTATATTACCTATACAAAGCTTTCTTCTTTAAAAAAC
>NZ_WINW01000035.1:0-157379 GCF_009827885.1 Apibacter sp. B3546
CCAACTTTTATGATTGGAAACAAGTTGATACGTACAAAATGTGTTGTAATTTTTTAAAAAATAGTTTTAAAAACCTTAATTAATACTTTTTGATACCAACAACTATAAGTAGTTGGTATTCAATTAATGTTCGAATCCCATCCTTTATACCCTTTAGAATACCCTGAATTAGTATTGCTACCCAATTGAGATCCGTTTTTGGATACCCATTTGCTGTTACCTACTCTACCAAACGGATAATCGCTTCTCATGGCATTCACTTTTCCGTCCGTTGGCCAAATATGAAAGGCATCAGACAGCATGGGATTTTTTTTATAAAATACAGATTGCGGTATCAGGTGCTCTCTATTATAACAATCTCCTTCTTTAGTATAATTTCCGCACTGATCTATTCCAAACCGATAATTGTAGGGATCCGCACCGTTAGGTATCTCAGAATAAATATCCAAAACAGTTCCGTCGTTTTCATACCATTGATCACCAAAAGCACTCATGGACTTATATAAATTCCACAAACCTTTATATCCAATTGGTACATGTCCCTGTTTGATAATTTCTTTCAAACGTGTTTTTAAGTCATATCCCGTACCGTATGCATCCGCATAATAGTTGAGAGGTATTGACTTACTTTCTATAAACGGTATCTCAGCTTGCTGAGAATAAAAAAAACAAGTGGATAGTACAATCCAAAATAATAAAATTTTCTTCATATTATTTGTAATTTTAGCGTTGGTAATAACTTTGATAAAGTTTTTAACTTTTGTTCAAGTTAAGATAAATATCTCACTAATTATAATTATTTTTTATATGATACAGGCAAATTTCACCTCATACGAATTACAATTTAAGCGTCCGGCAGGAACTTCTCGCGGAACATTAAATTCTAAGCTAACTTATCTTTTAAAAGTTCAAAATTCAGATACGGAATATGTTGGCGAATGTAGTTTTTTTAGGGGTTTAAGTGCTGATTCCGAAACGGAATATGAGCCTAAACTGCAATGGGTATGTGATCATATCAATGAAGGAAAAGAATTTTTGCTAATGAATTGTCAAGAATTTCCTTCCATACAATTTGGTATTGAACAAATTTTTGCTCAAATTGAAAACAGTAAAGACGGGATGTTTTTTCCTTCTGAATTTACCGAAGGAAAACAAGGAATTAAAATCAACGGATTAATCTGGATGGGAAACTTGGACTTTATGCGTGAGCAAATCCAACAAAAACTTGAACAAAATTATAGTTGTATAAAACTTAAAATTGGTGTTAACTGGCAAGAAGAATATAAAATATTACAAAACTTACGGAAAGAATTTTCTGCTTCTCAATTGGAATTGAGAGTGGATGCTAATGGCGGATTTTCTTTTGAGGAAGCAAAAAAGGTATTAGAGCAACTGGCTCAACTTGAAATTCATTCCATTGAACAACCCATTAAAGCCGGAAATGAAAATCAAATGGCTGAATTATGTAAATATACTCCCACTCCTATTGCTTTGGACGAAGAATTGATCGGTAAGTTTTATAAAGATCAAAAAGAAAAAACGTTAGAAATTATAAAACCCCAATACATAATTTTAAAACCTTCTTTAATTGGCGGATGGAAAGGATCGGAAGAATGGATTGAAATAGCCGAATCTAAAAATATAGATTGGTGGATCACTTCAGCCTTAGAATCCAATATTGGATTAAATGCTATAGCGCAATGGACTGCTTTATTTCATAAAGACATGCCGCAAGGTTTGGGTACAGGAAGTTTATATACTAATAATTTCCCTTCTAAACTTTCCGTAAGGGGTGAATATCTATTTTATAATCCATAAATTGAAAAAAGTATTCTATATTACTGAAATATATAGTCTCATTGATAGTAATCATTATCGTATAAAGAAAAAAAATTTCTTATGATTCATCTGAATTTTTCAAAACCTATAGACGTAAATGCAATACCTTGTCAAGAAAAATGGCAAATAGACCTTGTTGATTTTTTAAAAGATTGGTATTCTGCTTTATCCACTATAATCACAAAGACATCCGGTTCCACCGGAACTCCAAAAAATATTGAACTTACTAAAAAGGCTATGGCTGAAAGCGCAAAGATGACGGGTACTTTTTTAAATCTCAAAGCTAATGACAGCGCTCTTCTTTGTATGCCTTCTTCCTATATAGCAGGTAAGATGATGTTAGTAAGAGCTATCGTTTGGAATTTAGATCTTTATTGCATTAAGCCCGTATCTCATCCCCTTGAGAATGTTAACAGAGAGTTTTCCTTTTCTGCAATGACGCCTATGCAAGTTGAAAATTCATTGGATAAGCTTTACCTTATAAAAAAATTGATTGTAGGAGGCGCTCAGCCTTCCGCTCAATTGGTATCCGAATTAAAAAAACAAACTACCGATATATATGAATCTTTTGGAATGACGGAAACGATATCACATATTGCACTAAAAAAAATATCGGGTCATGCGGCAAATTCGGCTTTTAAAGTTATGCCCTATACTAAAATTCGTGTGGATGAAAGAGGTTGTTTGTGTATTCTTCCTCCATTTTTGGAAGAAGAAATTGTAACTAATGATCTGGTTTCGCTCATTTCTGACAATGAATTTGAATGGAAAGGAAGAATGGACCATGTAATTAATTCCGGAGGAATTAAAATTTTTCCTGAACAAGTCGAAAAACAACTGAAATCTATTATTCAATCTGATTTTATCATTTCATCCGTACAAGATCCTTTACTAGGTAGTAAAGTAGTGATTATTATAGCCGGAAAAAAAGATCTCAATTTGGAAAAACAAATTCTAGATTTCAATTTTGAAAATAAATATGAAAAACCTAAAGAGTTTATTTATGTAGAAAGTTTTGCAAAAACTCCTACCGGAAAAATCATCCGAAAAATATAAGCTCTATTTTTATTTCGATTGTTTTTAAAATGATTTTTTATTTCTACTAAGTTTAAATTTTACATTGAAAAAATTAAGGTATAAAAAAAGCCTTATAAATAAATTATAAGGCTTTTTTGTCAAAATATTTGAGTATAATCGTACAATTTCTATTTGATTTTCAAGAACCAACGCATACCTGCAATAATTTGATTTCCATTAATTCCATCTAAACCGTTATATATTCCGTTAAAATTGGTTCTGTTATACGCATACATAAGGTGGAATCTCAGGTCTTTAATAGCCGGATCTGTAAATGGATAATATTCAACTGCTGCTTGTACACCTCCATTAATATAGGAAGAAGAATTTATTTGATCTCTTCTTTTATTCCATACTCCTTTAATTAAAGGTTTTATCTTTCCTAAATCGTATTTAAAATTAACTGAAACAGAATTGTCTCTAACATGTCTTAATCCTAAATCTTCATTTTGAACGACATCCCCGTAATCCATATCACGATCTCCCATATACCAATCTAATTCAGCTGTAAATTTTTTAAGATTGATTTGGTTACCAATGGTTATCCAGTTATAATATTTGCTCGCATCATGTTGAAAGGCCCCATATCCATATCGAGTTCTAAATACATTGTTGAAAAGACTACCTTCCCATAAGAATAAACCTGCTAATGATTTATTTTTATATTTATCGGTAGCAAATTGAGGCGCATCCGAATTTACCACTTCAAAATTTAAGGTTTGTCCTGCTACTCTATAAGCTACATTAACCCCCGTTTTATACGCATCCAGGTCATTATAGGTCATAGTATATAAGTAAACATCAGCAGCATTATAGTCAAATTCAAAAGTACCGAATTGTACTGCTTGTTTACCTACACGGAATGTTAAATTTTTTCCTGCATCAATTTCGAAATAAGCTTGATCGGTTGCTGATGAATAGTTATCTCTGTACAATGCGTTTTGAGGGGTATTTAGTCTATGACGTACCCTGTAACGAAACCCCGGAATTATTTCACCTTCAAACCATACTTTTACAGTATTTCCTCTGAAACTGCTTTGATCCGTTTTACTTCCTTTAAAAGTGGCTTGATAATCTACACGAGTATCAAACATAATGTTTAACATTTTGTCATCTTTCAATAACTTATCCAGAACGGATTTGAAAGATGGTTCATTAACAGTGTTTTCTCCTGTACTTGGATTGGTTTGCTGTCCGAACATGGACAAACAAAATAAACAATTAGCCGCTATGAGAATTTTTTTCGTAATACTTAATTTCTTCATAAATTTTTAATATTCTGTAAACATTCTTTGTATTTCCTTATAATTATTTGTTTTGGTTAAAGCAAGCATCAATAATACTCTGGATTTATACGGATTTAAATACCAAGATGCTGTAAATCCATATTTATCGTCATCTACTTCATCATATTGAGCAGTTGGTCCCATTGAAATTCGGGAGGAACGAACTACTGCAATTCCTCTTTTTACTGCATTTGCAAGTGCATTTTGTAGATCGGTGGTAATGTTTCCGTTACCAACGCCTGCTGTAACTATTCCTCTTACTCCGGCATTAACTGCAGCATCTACAAATAATGACTTAGCGTTGGAATAACTTAAAATTACTTCAACTCTAGGCAGTTTAGTTATGTTAGTTATGTCAAATTCTGAATTTATTGTATGTCTTTTTACAGATTCCCGGGTATAGATGGGTTTACCGTTATACACGATTCCCAAATTCCCATAATTTGGATCTTCAAAAGTTCCTACAGAAAGAGTATGCGTTTTGGTAATATCATCAGCCCCTATAATTTTATCATCCATTACTACCATTACTCCTTTACCTAAAGATTCCGGCGATCCAGCGCATGCAACTGCATTGTAAATATTTCTAGGACCGTCTGCACTAATGGCAGTAGATGGACGCATGGAACCTACTAATACTACAGGCTTGTTGCTTTTTACGGTTAAGTTAAGAAAATATGCTGTTTCTTCTTGTGTATCGGTACCGTGGGTAATTACAATACCGTCTACATCTTTTTGTTTAAGCAATTCATTAACTCTTTTCGATAATTTTAGCCAAACATCGTCATTCATGTCCTGACTTCCGATATTTGCTACTTGCTCTGCTTTAATGTTAGCAATGTCTTTAATGGAAGGAACTGCTTTTAAAAGTTCATCTACTGTAATAGAACCGGCTGTATATGCCTGAGTTACAGAGGATGACCCTTGTCCCGCGATGGTTCCTCCTGTTGCTAAAATGTAAATAGTTGGTTTATACTGTGCGTTAACCGCCATAAAAATAAACAATACAAACAAACTGAACAAATTTTTTAAACTTTTTGTTTTCATAGTTAAATAATTATAATTAATATTTGAATTTATTTTTTTGAATTTTTCCATGCTTCTACGTATTCGTACATTGTTTCTGAAAGCTTTTTTCCTATAGTTTTATAATCATCGTCATCTAAATTTGCTAACGATACTCTTACTGACCATTCCGGACCGGCAAAACCTCCTCCATTTAATAATACTATGGAAGATTTTTCAGCTAATCTGAAAAGTATATCTACGGGTTCAAAATTCTTTTCCAAGAAAGTAACAAAATCTTTATCGTAATTTTTAGATGCCCATTCATGAATATCTATTTCACAATAGTAAGATGCTCTTTCCGGATCGGGTTTGATAGGTATATTCATTCCTTCCCAAAGTAGATTAAATCTATGTTTTACTAAATCTGTACACACTTTTTTATAGTGATTTTGCTTATCCAATAATGCAAACGATGCAAACAACATCATTTGTATTTGTTGAGGTAAGGATAATCCTGCAGTATGATTCAATGCAACTTGACGACTGTCTGCTACTAATCGGTCAATAAATTTCAGTTTTTCAGGATATAAAGTCAAACTGGAATATAATTTTGCAGTTTTAGCTTTTTCTTTTTCAGGTATTGCTTTTAGCATTTTATCATAAATGTTATCTTCATATAAAGCAATAGCCCCTAAACGCCATCCTGTGGCTCCGAAATATTTTGAGAATGAATAAACACAAAGTGTATTTTGTGGTAATTCATTCATTAATGAGCTAAATTTGGGAACAAAAGTACCATAAACATCATCCGTCAATATCATTAAATTTGGATTGAGGTTTTTAACTACTTTTATGAGATATTTTCTACTCTTATCGCAAATTTCTACTGAGGTGGGATTACTTGGGTTAACAATGAAAAAGGCTTTGATGGTTTTGTCTCCTAATTTATCTAATTCTTCATCCGGATATTGATAGTTGGAAGTTCCGTCGCTATTTTTTCCTGTACCATGCACGTAAGTTACCTTAAAATCATATCTTTTTAATTCAGGTATTTCTAAGTAAGGAGTAAAAACAGGAACTCCTAAAGCAATATGATCTCCTTTTCTTAATAAATAATTTTCCATCAAAGAATCAAAAATATAACACATGGCAGCCGTTCCTCCTTCTACGGCAAAAATATCATATTTACCATTTCTTTGCGGATTATTCCCGCACATTTCTTGAATGAGGTAATCGTGAACTATGGGTTCTATGTGTTTTAACATCCTTACCGGACTTGGATATTGATCTCCGATAATTCCTTCCGCTAATTCGTGTGCCCAACTGTCGCGATCGTATTTATGTTTTTCTATACCGTATTTGTAGGTATTTTTTAAATGTTCAATACCGGGTTGGTCTTTATTTTTTTCCAAAAATGCTTCAAATCTTTTACCTATTCCTTTTTTTTCGGGTATCCCCGCCAATCCTTCGGGTTTATTTAAGGTTCTTTTACATTCTTCTATTCCGAACCTTCCTAAGGTAAAAAATGCTTCTCGAGGAACTGTTGCTATCCAATTGGGATTTCCGCGACCTGCATTTAACATGGTTCTGGTGGGTTTGGTTTGTTGATCTGAGGCTAATTTAATCAAATCATTTTTTAACTCAAAAGGGCTTAGTTGTTCTAATTGCTGCTCTTTACGACGAGAGGTTTTTAGTTTAGAAATATCCATTGTTATTTACTTTTTTCTTGTTTTACTAATTTTTACGTGTTCAATGGCTAGCTCATTAACAAAACAATTACTACTCCCCATATAATAAGTAGCGTATTACCAACGGCATAAGTAGTGGTATAAGACAGGGCCGGAACTTTACTTTGTAATGTATCTTCCAAGGCTCCCAATGCAGCAGTTGTAGTTCGGGCTCCAGCACAAGCCCCTAAGGTAATGGCAGGATTGAATTTAAATACATATCTTCCCAATAATATACCAATGAACATGGGCACGATACTTACAAATATTCCTGCGATAAATAAGCTTACTCCGGCCGTTTTCAATCCAGAAATAAAATCGGGTCCTGCATTTATTCCTACTACGGCAATAAACATATTTAAACCCAAATTATTCATCAGCCAAACTGAGGGCGAAGGAATGTATCCAAAAGTAGGTCGCAAGGATCGTAACCATCCGAATATAATTCCCATAATTAAAACTCCTCCACTGGCACTTAAACTTAAAGGAATATTTCCGGTACGGATTGATAATGACCCTAATAATCCTCCTAAAAAAATACCCAGTCCTATATAAAGAATATCAGTAACATTAGTGGGTCTTTCCGGATAACCTAAATAGGAAGCAAATTTATCTACGTCTGTTTTCCTGCCTTCTATTTCCACAATATCTCCTCGTTGGATGGTTACATTTTTTAATAAAGGAATTGTTGTTTTTCCTCTATGTATTTTTAATATGATTACTCCGTGTCTGTTTTTATTGTATTTTAAGGTATGTAAACATTTTCCGATTATTTCTTTATTGGCAACCATTACCTTTAAACTTTCTACCTTAAAATCCAATAATTCCAAATCTGCAACTTCTTTACCGACCAGATTTTCATCGGACAAGATGGTATCTAACGGGCCATTTAAAACCATTCGATCTCCCCTATTGATAGTAGTATCAGGATTGGGATCTGAAATAATTTCATTGTTGGAAGCTGAACGAATTTGTTCAACATAAACGGGCCATCCTTTGTTTACTAGTAAATTTTCAACCTCTTGAACGGAGCGTTTTTGATTAAAAAATGAACTTCCTGCTTCAATTACTCTAAAAGTTGCTCCATCGTAAGCATATTCTAAACTTGAATCATCATCTTGTATTTCTCCTCCTAATGATTCTTCATATTTTTTGGTTTGCCCTATAACATCTTTTCCTAAAAGTTTAGGTCCAATGGATGATAAAAACCATGCTGTCCCTGCTGTTCCAAATATATAAGTTACTGCATACGCAACGGGAATGTGATTTATTAATTGTTGTTTTTGAGAAGAGTCTATACTTAACTGATTTATTGTATCGGATGCAACTCCAATTACTGCTGATATGGTATTAGCTCCGGCTAATAATCCTGCTGCATTTCCTACATCAAAACCCGCAATAATTGCGGCAACCCATCCCACTAATAAACAAGATACACATACTAAGGCTGCAAATGCAATTTGCGGCAATCCTTCTTTTTTTAATCCGTGCACAAATTGAGGACCCACACTATATCCAACGGCAAATAAAAATATGAGAAAAAATGCTGATTTCACGGTAGGCGAAATGGAAATACCCAGCTGTCCGATTAATACTCCCATTAAAAGAACGCCCGTAACGGCGCCTAAACTAAATCCTTTAATTTTTATTTGTCCGATTGCAAAACCTAATGCTAAGGTGAGAAAAATAGCTAATTCAGGAGAACCTTGAATAGTTTTTAAAATCCATTCCATATATCTTGTTTTTTAATAAATATTTTTTAGGTTAATTAGAGATAAAAAAAGAAAATAATATTTTTTATCCCATAAAATAACTCTATATAAAATACAATTAATATGCCAACAAAATGAACTTATATTTTTTCACTATTCTTATTTAATGTCTAAAAAATTCTTCCTTAAAAGTATTTATATTAGGTTCAATATTTCAATGAATTTCTTGATAGTATATATAACTAAAAAAGAAAAAGCAATTGATTTCTCAATTGCTTTTCAAGGTTATATTAGTCTTTATACTTATGAGGCCCCAGCATATTTTGCGGGTTCAATATTTCATCTAATTTTTCTTTTGATAAAAGCTTATTTTCGAGCACTAAGTCATAAACACTTAAATTTTTCTCTAAGGCTTCTTTAGCTATCTTGGTGCTGTTTTTGTATCCTATATAGGGATTTAATGCTGTAACAATTCCTATACTGTTTAATACCATATCTTTGCAATGTTGTTCATTAGCTGT
This sequence comes from Apibacter sp. B3546, assembly GCF_009827885.1. Taxonomy (NCBI): domain Bacteria; kingdom Pseudomonadati; phylum Bacteroidota; class Flavobacteriia; order Flavobacteriales; family Weeksellaceae; genus Apibacter; species Apibacter sp. B3546. Next base: position 9,171 of record NZ_WINW01000035.1, read on the forward strand.
TATACCGTCGATACAATTTATACGTAAACAGTCCATTGCGTTCATTAAGATATGAACTGATTCTAACAAGCTGTATGCAATTACAGGTTCCATTACATTTAATTGGAGTTGCCCGGATTCTGCCGCCATAGTTACTGTTAAATCATTTCCAATAACTTTAAAGCAAGTTTGATTCATTGCTTCCGGAATAACGGGATTAACTTTTCCCGGCATAATGGAAGATCCCGGTTGCATAGCCGGTAGATTGATTTCGTTCAGTCCACAACGAGGTCCGGATGATAATAGACGTAAATCGTTACAAATTTTTGAAAGCTTGATGGCTACTCTTTTCAAAGCTGACGAGTAAATAACATATGATCCGGTATCCGGGGTTGCTTCAACTAAATTTTTCGCAGATATAAACGGTAATTTTGTTATTTCCGCTAATTTTTTAGCACATAATTCAGCATATCCGGGGATTGCGTTTAATCCGGTTCCGATGGCTGTAGCACCCATATTGATTTCTAAAAATAAATTAGAATTTTGAGTCAACCGGTCCACATCTTCACTTAATGTTTCTGCAAAAGCTTCAAATTCTTGACCTAAAGTCATTGGTACTGCATCTTGCAATTGGGTTCTTCCCATTTTTAAAACATGCATAAATTCTTTTCCTTTGTTGCGGAAAGATTCAATTAATTGTTTTAAATGATCAATTAAGATCATGTTCGAATTAATTGCTGCTAATTTTATAGAAGTTGGATAGGCATCATTAGTAGATTGGGAAAGGTTTACGTGATCGTGAGGAGAACAGTATTGGTATTCTCCTTTTTTATGTCCCATTATTTCTAATGCAATATTGGCTACCACTTCATTTATGTTCATGTTGGTTGAAGTTCCTGCTCCTCCTTGAATTACATCACTTGGAAATTCTTTGTCGTATTTACCGGTTATAATTTCCTGACATGCTTTTACAATTGCATTTTTGATATTTTCATCTAACACTCCTAATTCGCAATTAGTTTCTGCTGCCGCCCATTTTACATAAGTTAATGCTTTAATTAATTCCGGATAATTAGATAATTTTATACCTGTTATATGAAAATTGTTTACAGCCCTTTGAGTTTGAATTCCATAATATGCATTTTCAGGAACTTCTAAATCTCCTATCAAATCGTTTTCGACTCTGTACATAATTTTTTATTTATAATTTTTTTACGGTTGTTTTTTTATTTTTAAAATAGTAAATATGCTAAACCAAAACCTACACTTACAGCTACAATGGTTGCGATAAATCCCGGTAATTGGAAAGAGTGATTTACCACGTATTTTCCTATACGAGTAGTACCGGTACGATCAAAGTTTATTGCAGCTATTATGGTTGGATAATTTGGAATAAAGAAATATCCGTTTACTGCGGGAAACATAGCTATCAAACTAGGGATAGGTATGCCCAGGGAAACCCCTAACGGCATAAGTGCTCGTACGGTTGCTGCTTGACTAAACAGCATGATGGACATAATAAATAAGGCTATTGCAAAGGTCCACGGATATTCTGTAACCATAGTGGTTAACAATCCTTTGAAGAAATCTAAATTTCCTCCAAAAAAAGTATCACCCATCCAGGCTATACCAAAAATAGCTATTACTGCTTGCATTCCTGCAGAGAAAATGGAACCGGTTGCTATTTTTTCTACATTGGTTTTAGTGAATAGTAAGATACATCCTGCTGCTGCCAACATAAGTATTTCTATGATATGAGGCATAGCCATTGGTACTCCATTAAAAGTGGGCTTCATTCCGTCTATGGAACCAAATACCACTATACCTACAACACTAACCAAAAAGATGATCACAGATAGTTTTGCTCCAAAACTTACTTTATTTTTGCTGCTTTTTTCTTTTATTTCTAATAAGCCTTCGTTTATTCTTTTTTGATATTCAGGATCTTTTTCTAAATCTACTCCTATAAACATTTGTACAATTGCAGCAACTATGACTCCAATTAGAGTGGATGGGACTGATATCATTAAAATATCCGTAAGTCTTAATTCCGGGTTTTTTACCATAATTACACTAAGTAAAGCTGCCGTAGCTGCTGAAATGGGACTTGCGGTTATGGCTTGTTGTGACGCGATGACCGAAATGCTTAACGGTCTTTCAGGCCTCACCTTTGCATCGGTGGCTACTTCTGATATTATAGGCAACAGTGCATAGGCTATGTGTCCGGTACCTGCAATCATCGTAAAAATATAAGAAACAATAGGGGCTACTATGGTAATGGCAGGAGGATAAGCTCTTAAAAGCTTTTCAGCGATATTTACCATATAGTCTATACCCCCGGATGCTTGTAATGTACTTGCTGCCGTAATTACGGCAACTATCATTAACATGACATCTATGGGCGGATTTTGCGGCTTCAGCTTAAAAACAAAAACTAAAACAGCCAATCCCAGACCTCCGAAAATACCTAATCCTAAACCTCCTTTTCTCGCCCCGATAAATATGGCTGCCATTACAACCATAAATTCCAGCAAAATCATTAAAGTGTTACTCATCTAAAAATTAATTTTATTTAATTTAAACCTAATAATATGTATAATATTTATAACAAATCTTAGTTTTAATTATTTAATATTTGCAAATGTAAACAGATAATTAAGATTTTCATTATTTTTTGTAAGTGATGTTATTTGTATTTTAAAAACAATATAACTACCTTTGTAAGTGAAAAATCTTACTTTTTTGAACATGGAGAAGCTGATTACTACCATCCCTTTTTATGCTATATTAACTGAGGAGGAGAAAATGTTTCTCTCTCAAAATTGTAGTATTGTTGACTTTGATTCCAGAGAAGCCCTTTTTAAACAAGGTAGTTTTGCGGTTAATATATATTTTGTATTGGAAGGGTATTGTAAAATGACGTACCAATCCGGCAATAAAAGAAAAATTGTTTATATAGCTCGAAAGGGAGAAATTATAGGTAAGGATTATATATTATTGGAACATTATCCTTACAGTACTCACTCGCTTACCGCTTCTAAATTAATGGTTTTTCCTAAAAACTTGTTTCAAAAAATATGTGAATTAAATAAATCTTTTTATCTTAAAATAAGCAATAAATTAGAATTTAAACTACGGGAAACCATGGAATGGTTGATTAATCTTAGTTTTAAAAATGTGGAAGGAGCTATGGCTATGTTTATTTTAAAATTTTGTAATAAAAATTTTAAAGACATAAGTTTAACTCGAACTGAAATTGCTGAAATTATAGGATATTCCAGAGAAAGCATTATTCATACCCTTACAAAATTTGAACAAGAAAAACTGATCAAAACGAAGGGCAAAGACATTATTATAAAAGATCTCGAAAAACTGGAAGAAATAATAAAATACGGATAAATTCAGTAATTATTAAAAAACATAAATCAATTCTTGAATTGTTAATTAACAAACAAATCATATCTTTGTATTGATTTTTAAAAATTATTGATGAATTTATTCAAAGAGTATGGCCTATCAGAAGATTTGTTAAAGGCCATAACAGAGTTGGGTTACACTCAACCCACTGAAATCCAAAAGCAAACCATTCCCTATTTATTATCCAAGGAAGAAGACTTAATAGCTTTAGCACAAACAGGTACCGGTAAAACTGCTGCATTTTCATTACCTATATTGGAAATGATAGATCCCTATCAAAAACATGTTCAAGCCTTAATTCTTTGTCCAACTCGTGAACTGTGTTTACAAATTTCTAAAGATATTGCCAGTTATTCAAAATATTTATCCAAAATACGCTCATTGGCAGTATATGGCGGATCCAATATTTCTGAGCAAATCAGAGGTTTGAAAAATAATCCTCAAATTGTAATAGGTACACCGGGAAGGGTTAATGATATGCTTAAAAGGGGGGTTCTAAAAATTAATCAAATTCAATGGTTGATTTTAGACGAAGCAGATGAGATGTTATCTATGGGCTTTAAAGCCGAATTGGAAACAATTCTTAAAGAAACGCCTAAAGAAAGACAAACTTTATTATTTTCAGCAACTATGTCTAAACAAGTAGAGGCTATTGCTAAAAATTATATGAAGGGTGCACAAAAAATATCAGCAGGAGGAATTAATGAAGTAAAGAAAAATATTACTCATAAATTCGTAATGGTGCGTGACCGTCAAAAAAATAACGGTTTACGAAGAGTATTGGATGCAAATCCCAATATATATTCAATTATTTTCTGCAGAACGAGAGTGGAAACTCAACATGTTGCAGATTTCTTAATGCACCAAGGATATGCAGCTGATGCTTTGCATGGAGATTTATCACAATCTCAACGAGATATGGTGATGAAAAAATTCCGATTGAAAAATTTACGAATCCTTGTTGCTACGGATGTGGCAGCCAGAGGGTTGGACGTAAATGACCTTACTCATGTGATTCATTACTCATTACCTGATGATCCGGAAGTTTTCATCCATAGAAGCGGTAGAACCGGTAGAGCAGGAAAAGACGGAGAATCTATAGCTATTATTCGTCCTAGCGAAATGGTTAAATTTAATCGCATTAAAAAGGAAACTTCTATTAAGGTAGAAGAAATGAAAATTCCTACCAAAGAGGATATTTTAAAAGCGAAAGAACTTTATTTATCGGATAAGCTGCTTAATTCCGATTTTGATTCCGAAGAATTTGAACTTTCCACTATTCCTGATCTATCCAACATTTCTAAAGAAGAACTTTATAAAAGGGTAATGTTCCTTGAATTAAAATCAACTTGGGAATTCTATAAAAACGAGAAAGATATTGCTCCTATTGATAAGAACGAAAGAGCAGCCGAAAGAGGTAAAAAATCTTCCACAAGCCGAAACAGAAAGGATAGAAAAGACTCAAAAGACGGAAATAAAAGAAACAGAAAAAGTAAAAAAGGGAATTTCACTCGTTTTTTCTTTAATTTAGGCAAAAGAGATAATCTTAACAAAGTAACGGTTATTGACTTAATTAATAAAAACACGAAAGGTGCGAGAGCGGATATTGGCGAAATTGATATTAGAGATAAATTTACCTTTTTCGAAGTTGACGCCAATTATACTGATCAATTATTAAAGAAAATTAATCAGTTAAGTTTTAATGGTAAAAACATGTCATTGGAAATAGCTCAATAGAAGGTATAGATGAAATTTCTAAATTGTTTAAATTATTTTAAGCTACCTGTTAAAATATACCATAAATCATGAAACTTATAAAAAAAATTTTTGTCATCCTATTGATATTCATTTCATTTACTGAAATAAATGCACAAATAAATAATCAAAAAGTTGAAAAAATAAAAGTTTACGGTAATTGCAATATGTGCAAGGAAACTATTGAAAAAGCCGGTTATGAAGCAAATGTTTCTGCTGTGCTATGGCATCCGGGCACTAAAATTGCAACTATAACTTATGATGATACGCAAACATCTTTGAATGCTATTTTGAAAAAAATAGCAAAATCGGGATACAGCAATGAAAAATATAAGGCTAAAGATTCCGATTATAAAAAATTACCGATATGTTGTCAATATTAAAAAGATAGTAAAAATAGTTTTAAGCGTTCTTTTAGAGAATTTTTTTAATTCTCATAATTTAATACATTAATTTATCAATTTAGAGAACTCAATTTTATTGAGCTCTCTTTTTTGTTTTAATTCTAAATTTACTCTGCAAAAAAAAGGAACTGACTTCAAAAAGCCAATTCCTTATATTAAAAAATTAATTTATTAGTTCAAAAATTTATGAGGCGGTTGCTCTTGGATACCATACCGTACACATAATACCTTCACTTGCTACCTTAGGATGGGCGCAATTTGATTTCTGAAATTTTGAACATTTCAAACAATCATCTTCTCTATGAGGAATCACTTTAAATTCGTATGAATTACAAACTTGATTTTGGCTTACAGCAATTTCTTTAATAGTACATAACTGCCCATTCAAAAAATGCTCACAATTACCACAGCATTTAGCTAACTTTAATTCCATATCAATTATTATTTTATTTAAAAACTTTGATACAAAATTATAAATTAAGATTCAAAGATTTATTCTAAATAACTGATTTAAAGCAATTTATATTTAGAATAAATTAATATAATCGGTATAATCATTCTAAATACTCAGGTATTTTTATGAAGTAATTTTTTTACTACAATTTTATCGACCGGTAATGGGATACTATCTAAGGTAATTTGATCTAAAGGCATCCATTCTATTTGATTTATGGACTTTTCTATTATTTGAAGATTGGAAAGATCATTACATTCCACTTTATAGTACACGGTAAGTAATTGACTATCGGGAGTTAATTTAGATTCCAGGAAAAAATCTTGAGTATAGAAATGCTCTTTTACTGTAACTTCTAAATTTAATTCTTCTTTAAATTCTCTAATCAATGTATCCCGAGTTCCTTCTCCTAATTCCAATCCTCCACCGGGCAATTTAAGTAATGGTTTTCCCGCATACATTTCGTGTAGAAACATCAAACAATTATCTTTTATTAAGAGTCCATATACTCTTACATTTAATTTTGTTATCTTTTCCATGCATTAACCATTTCTCGTTTTCCTTTAGGTCCTGTTAATTTTTCTACGTCAAATCCTACCCTTTGCATGGCTCTTCTTGCACTTCCTTTACTGGAATAGGTAGTTAGCAATCCTTGTGGTGCCATCCGATCGAAGATTTGCTTAAAAATATCTTCTTCCCAAAGCTCGGGTTGAACTCTTGCTCCAAAAGCATCATAATAAACTACATTTATATCGGAAATAGGTAAATTTCTTAATTCAAGAAAATCTGCCTTAAATTTAATGATAGTAAAATTTTTATTAATTTGAGTTTCCTTCCCCCACTCTGCTTGATGTAATGATTGATAATATTCTTCTGCTTTTTCTTTATTTAGTAAAGTCCCGTAATGTAACTCTTTAATTTCTTCATGAGTAAGAGGATATTTTTCCAACGTATAATATCGAACAGTCAAATCCCTATCGATTGCTTTATATAACGTTAAAAAAGCATTTAAACCCGTTCCAAAACCCATTTCCAAAATGGAAATCTCAGAAATTTTTAATTGATCTAATCCATGAGATATAAATACATGTTCTGCTTCTTGCATGATACCATGACGGGAATGATAAGTCTCATTCCATTCAGGAATATGTAAGGTTTTAGTACCTTCAGATGTGGTAATGATGGTTCTTTCTAACATAAAACGTAAATCCATTCAAAATTACAACTCTTTTTAATCTATCAAATGATTTATTTATTAATTTTGAAATGTTCAATAAACAATTTTAGCAAGTTAAGTAATGAAAATAAATAAAATAGCAAACTCCAGATTAGATACAATCGATCCTAATGACTCCCCTTTTGGAGCCAACATATCTGATCATATGCTCATATGTGAATACGAAAACGGTAAATGGGGAGAACCGATTATTATGCCTTATGGTTCGATGAACTATTCTCCTGCTTTGATGGCTCTTCATTATGGCCAAGCCATCTTTGAAGGAATGAAAGCATATAAGGATAAAAATAATGAGGTTTTTTTATTCCGACCTGAAAAAAACTTTGAAAGATTTAATAAATCTGCGGAACGTTTAGCTATGCCGCAAATACCTAAAGAAATTTTTCTTGATGGACTTTATGCTTTAATTGATTTGGATCGGGGTTGGATTCCTACTAAACCGGGTATTTCACTATATATTCGTCCGGTTATGTTTGCTTCTGAAGAAATGTTTTCAGCAAGGATATCTAAAAAATATACTTTTGCTATTATGACTTCTCCTGCCGGACTTTATTATGATAAGCCCTTAAAAATTAAAATTGAAGACTATTATACTCGTGCAGTAGACGGAGGGGTTGGATTTACTAAATGCGCCGGTAATTACGGGGCTTCTTTTTATCCTACATTTCTAGCTAATCAAAATGGTTTTGATCAGGTAATTTGGACCGATAGTAAAAATCATAAGTATTTTGAGGAATCCGGAACTATGAATGTTATGGTAAGAATCGGAAACACCATTTACACTCCCCCTACTTCCACAACGATTTTAAGCGGTATTACCAGAGACAGCTTAGTACATTTAGCCAAATATCACAATCTGGATATTAAGGAAGAACGGATATCTGTTGACGACATTGTAAATGCATATCAAGAAGGTAATTTAAAAGAAATATTCGGTTGTGGTACTGCCGTGGTAATTTCAAGGTATTCTCATTTGGGCTATCAAGATTCTATCATGGAGTTGCCTCAATTATCGGATGAAGATAGTTATGCCGTTTTTCTTAAAAAACAGTTAGTGGGTATACAAACTAATGAAATTGAAGATCCTTTTGAATGGAGATATAAAATTTAAAATTATAATTATTTATAACCCAAAAATATTTTTTTGCTAACTTCTGGAACAGTTTGTGATTCAGAAGTTTTTTATTACCTATGTATAAACCTATGAATCATTTTAACATTAAATCAATATTTAGTAAATAATGAAAGTTAATTCCATAAAAAACATCCAATTTATATTCATAGGTATTTTATTCATATTTAATATTTTTCAATCGGTAACACTTCCTTTAATTGATGATGAAGCTTATTATTGGGTTTGGTCGAATCATTTGGATTTTGGTTATTACGATCATCCTCCTATGATTGCTTTATTTATCAAGGTGGGATATTTATTTTTCAAAGGAACTTTGGGGGTTCGATTTGTATCGATTATATCTTGGATAGTTGTTTATTGTATTTGGTTGTTGATTCTTAAACCTAAAACATTAAAAGAAAATTATTTATTTATAGGACTTTTTGGATCTGTCGGATTTTATCAAACGTTAGGATTTATATCTACTCCCGACACTCCTTTGCTTTTATTCTGTTCTTTATTTTTATGGAGATGGAAATCATTTACTGAGAAAAATAATCTACTAAATGCTTTACTTTTGGGCTTATCCATGGCACTTACCATGTATTCTAAATATCAGGGAGCATTATTGATTATTCTAACTTTTATTCCTTTTCTCCCTTCTTTATTAAAAAATAAATGGTTTTACTTCAGTTTGTTGTTTTCTTTACTTTTATATATTCCTCATTTATATTGGCAGTATGATCACGATTGGGCATCTATAAAATATCATCTTTTTGAAAGGAGCAATCAAAAAGCTGTGACTTATCCATTCATCAAATGGATACTTGGCATACTTATATTAGGTAACCCTTTGCTTCTCTATTTTTACGGTAAAAGTATTTTCAAACGTTTGGATAGAAATAAACCGTGGATAAGATCTTTACAATGGATTAGCTTGGGTGGAATCCTTTTTTTTAGTTTATTTTCATTTAGCAGAGTAATTCAACCGCAATGGAACTTAATTATTTATATTGCGCTCATTCCTTTAACTTATTTAACGTTTAAAGAAAAAAACAATGTTTGGATCACCAGACTTTCTTTTGCTTATATTTTACTATTGTTTTTTGTGAGAATATTATTATTCTTTCCCGCTTTCATACACAAAAGTCCCATGTATAAATTGAAGGAATTTGTTTTAAATGCTAAAGAAGTAACGGAGGGATTGGCTGTTTTTGAACGCTATCAAAAAGCGGCTGCATACAATTTTTATACACAACAACCTTCTTGTTGTTTACAAGTTTATACTCATAGATATTCTCAATATGATATTTGGAATTCCGAACAAAATATTCAAGGAAAAACTATTACATTTTTTGGATTGGAAGAATTATCTCCCGTTTACCTTGTTGATGAGGATGGAAAAAACGAGTATTATAAAACTGTAGATAAATTTTATTCTTATTCCCAAATAAAATGTGAAGTACAGCCCACTAGTATTTCATCCGAAGAAGAATCACAAACACTCGATGTTAAGTGGACAAATCCTTATAATAAAGAGATTAGTTTAGGTGATGGTACTCCTCAAGAACTAGCATTTTTATTTTTCAATACTAAAACTTTTGAACCTCAAAATATAATTTCAATTAATAAAAAATTAATTCTTCCGCCTAAAAGCTCTACAGACCAAACTTTATTTATTGATGTTTCTCAAATTCCTCCCGGTACTTATAAAGTCTATCTGATTTTAAAACCCTATAATTTATTTGGAAAAATTATCTCTAATGAAATGAGCCTCCATATTCCTTAATTTTTTAGTATTTTTGATAAAATATTATATGGTACTTATTCAAAATATACATAAATCTTTTGGTTCCCTTGAAGTTTTAAAAGGTGTTTCTCTCCATATAAAAAAAGGTGAAATAGTTACCATCGTGGGAGAATCAGGTGCCGGTAAATCAACTCTTTTGCAAATCATTGGCACTTTAGACAAACCGTCAAATCCCGAAAGATATCACAGCATTATTGAAATTGATAATTTACCCATTACTCAATTGAGAGATAAGGAACTTTCTTTATTTAGAAACCAGAATATTGGATTTATTTTTCAATTTCATCAATTATTACCAGAATTTACTGCACTCGAAAACGTAATGTTACCCGGAATGATCGCCGGAAAATCTAAATCTAAATTAGTTAATAAAGCAAAGGAATTATTAAGTTACCTGAAATTATCTCACCGTTTGGAGCATAAACCCGGAGAACTTTCCGGCGGTGAACAGCAAAGGGTTTCCGTTGCCAGGGCATTAATGAATAATCCTAAAATTATTTTAGCGGATGAGCCATCAGGAAATCTTGATTCCGCGAATGCTGAAGATTTACATCAATTATTTTATCAATTAAGAAAAGAATTTAATCAGACTTTTATAATTGTGACGCATAACTCTCATTTAGCCTCTATGGCAGATAGAAGTTTACTTATGAAAGACGGAATAATAGCTAATAATTGATAATAAAAATAGTACGCTTTTCTAGCTGATTATAGTTTTTTTATTACTATATAAACTTATTTAAACTATATTCCAATAAAAAAAGCATCAAAAAATAGTTTTCTGATGCTTTTTTCTTTTTAAAATTTTACTTATAACATTACAATTCCTTCAATGGAACTTGCTTCTTTATAATATTCAATAACTGAAATTGAATCCGTTACATACATAGTAATGGTTATGCTTGTATATTTACCGTTTTTACTTTCTTTCATTGAAAATGAAGCTCCGCTATGATCAAAAATTTTATGCAATTGAGCCACTTTCTTGCTTTCCGTTGGAATTATAAACTTAAATATATAATTCCCCGGAAATGTATGTTCTTTGTCTAACTGTTCTTTAAATCTTGAATAAAAATCTTCAGGATTTTCGCCTTTATTGGCAAATATTTTTATATTGTCATTCCTATTCATGGTTACCCTTAAATCAAATCTAAAGCCAAATAAAATTTATGACAAAATAGCATGTTGAAAATTATTTTAGTTATTTATCATACAATTTATTATATAAATTGATGTATTTTTCTTTAATAAATTTTCTTTTTAATTTTAAGGTAGGAGTTAATTCTCCTCCATCTACCGACCATACATTGGGGGTAAGCTCTATTTTTTTAATTTGCTCCCATTTCCCTAAATTTTTATTTACCTTTTCAACATCTTGCATGATTCTATCTTTAATTATCTTATTATTGACAATTTCTTCTGGCGAAGCAGTAGAATTTAATGGTAAATGTTTATAACTAATATATTTAGAAATAAAATCAAAATCAGGCTGTATAAGCGCACAAGGCATTTTTTCTCCGTCACCAACTACCATGGCTTCTCCTATAAACCGTGATTGCTTAAGGTTATTTTCTGTTACTTGTGGAATAATATATTTTCCTCCGGAGGTTTTAAATATTTCTTTTTTTCGATCGGTAATTTTCAAGAATCCATCTTTCATATAACCTATATCTCCTGTCTTAAGCCAACCGTCTTCTGTAAATATTTCTTTGGTTTTTTCTTCATCTTTATAGTACCCTAAGAAAACATTCGGCCCTTTGGTTAGTATTTCTCCGTCCTCTGCAATTTTAACCTCATATCCGTCTAATAAAGGCCCCACCGTACCTAATCGGTAAACTTCATCATTTATACCGTTTACTGAAATAACCGGAGAAGTTTCTGTCATTCCATATCCTTCCGTAACGAGTAACCCCGCGGCAGTGAATACTCGACAAAGATTCTCAGATAGCGCGGCACTTCCACATATCATTAATTGAAGATTATTACCTACTGCTTCTCTCCACTTTTTAAATACTAAAGCATCCGCTATTTTATGAGAAAGGCCGGACGGTTTAAAGGGTTGATATTTTTTAGCCACATTGAGTGCCCATAAGAAGATTTGTTTTTTAATCCAACCGGAAGAAGTTCCTTTGTTATATATGGATGCATACAATTTTTCAATTACTCTCGGCACCACTAGAATTACATCGGGTTTAACTTCTTTAAAGTTTGAAGCTAATTTATCTATACCTTCTGCAAAATATATCCCATAACATTTATACATAAAGACATAGACTACCATTCTTTCTAATATATGACTGATGGGAAGAATACTTAAAATTCTGAATTTCTCATCATTTTTCATTAAAAACCTGGTATGGCATCCCATTACATTGGATAGTACATTTCCATGTGAGAGCATAACGCCTTTGGGTCTTCCTGTAGTTCCGGAAGTATAAATCAACGTCATCCATGTATCGGGTTTTATATTATTTTTTAAGGTTTCAACATCTTGTTGATTAGATTCCTCTTCACCCTTTTCTTTAATTTCCGACCAATGGGGGACTCCTTCTATCTCATCGAAGGTAAAAATATTTGAAAGCGAAGGGCAATTTTCCTTTATATTTTGTACTTTATCATATAACTTTTTGTCAGAAATTAGACAAAATTTAGCTTCACTGTTATTGAGTATAAATGTTAAATCGTCATCGCTCATGGTTGGATATATAGGAACACTTACCGCTCCTATTTGTTGTATGGCAAAATCCATAATCATCCATTCTGTTCTGTTTACTGACGTAATTAAAGCTATTCTGTCTTCAGGTTTAATTCCATATTTTAAAAGACCTCTACTAACTTGGTTAACCTGATCTATAAGCGATTTTGTTGATATTCCTTCCCAAACTCCATTTTTTTTTGATGATAAGGAAACTTCAATCGGCCTATTTTCTAATTGATAATATAAAATGTCAAATAGCCTAGCGACTTTCATTATGTATTCATTTTAAAGCGCGAAAAATACAAAAAAATAATATATTAGCAAAAATCATCTTTTTTCTTGATTTGTTAATTAGAAATAAAAAATCAAGTTTTCTATCTTATGTAAATGAAAACTGACTAAAACTTATTAATTAGAAATAATCAGTTTTCATAATTTAACTTTTTTTAAAATTCAATATTTTTATTTACCATTGGAATAAAGGCCTAGAATCCATTAAAGCATTGACTTCTTTTTTTACTTTATCTATCACCTTTTCGTTTTCCGAATCTGCGATAACTTCATTTATAAAATCCGCTATTTTTATCATATCGTCTTCTTTGAGCCCTCTGGTGGTTACCGCTGCAGTTCCCAATCGAATACCTGAAGTTACAAATGGACTCCGGTCATCGTAAGGAATCATATTTTTATTACATGTTATGTCTGCTTTTTCTAATACTTTTTCGGCAGCTTTACCTGTAATATTTTTATTGTGTAAATCAATTAGCATGAGATGATTATCAGTTCCTCCTGAAATTATAGTAAAATCTCTTTCTATCAATGCTTGAGATAAAGCTTCGGCATTTTTAACGACTTGATGGGTATAAGCAAGGTATCCATCACTTAATGCTTCAATGAAAGTTATCGCTTTAGCCGCAATTATATGCTCTAAAGGTCCGCCCTGAGTTCCCGGAAAAACAGCTCCATCTAGCACTTGTGACATCATCTTTATCTCTCCTTTAGGCGTTTTATGTCCGAAGGGATTTTCAAAATCTTTACCTAACATAATCATTCCTCCTCGCGTACCTCGTAATGTTTTATGAGTTGTAGTGGTTACAATATCACAATAAGGTAGAGGATCACTTAAAATTCCTTTAGCTATTAATCCTGCAGGATGTGAAATATCAGCCATCAATATTGCTCCTATTTCATCTGCTATTTCTCTAAATTTTCGATAATCAAAATCTCTGGAATAGGCTGATGCTCCCACTATGATCATTTTAGGCTTTTCTCTCCTGGCTGTTTCAATCATATCTTCATAGTTGATGCGCCCATCATCTTTATTTACTTTATAAAAAACCGGGTTGTAATTTATTCCTGAAAAATTAACGGGAGAACCGTGAGTTAGATGTCCGCCATGGGCTAAGTCTAACCCCATTACTTTTTCACCGGGTTTTAAACAGGCTAGAAATACGGCTGCATTTGCCTGTGCTCCGGAATGCGGCTGAACATTTACATAAGAAGCACCAAATAACTTTTTAGCACTTTCTATGGCGATTTCTTCTATTTGGTCTATTACTTCACATCCTCCATAATATCTCCTTCCCGGATATCCTTCTGCGTATTTGTTTGTTAATACAGATCCGGCGGCTTTCATTACTTCGTCGCTGACAAAATTTTCTGAGGCTATCAATTCAAGCCCTTTGGTTTGTCTTTGTTTTTCTTTTTCGATCAGTTCGAATATTGTTTTACTTTCCATAACATAGTTTACTTTATTTTCTATATGATTTTTCCCAATTCCATGCATCTTTAACCATATCTTCTAAAGAATACTTGGCTTTCCATTTTAATATTTGATTGGCTTTATCGCAACCGGCATAGATGCTTTCTACGTCTCCATTTCTTCTGCCTCCTATAACATAAGGTACTTTAACCTTATTAACCGCCTCAAAGGTATTTATTATTTCTAAAACAGAATTTCCAAGCCCTGTTCCTATATTAAATACATCATGCGACAAATCTCCTTTATCTGCCAGTAAATACTCACAAGCATTTACATGAGCTTTCGCTAGATCAACCACATGAATATAGTCTCTTATGCATGTTCCATCGGCGGTGTTATAGTCGTTACCAAATACTGTCAATTCTTTTCTAATTCCAAATGCTGTTTGTGTAATAAATGGCATTAAATTACTGGGAATTCCTTTCGGCAATTCTCCAATTAAGGAAGATGAATGGGCTCCTACCGGGTTAAAATATCGTAAAGAAAGTGCTTGTAAGCTACCCGTTGCTGAAACTTTTTCTATTATATCTTCCGCCATTTGCTTGGTACTTCCGTAAGAAGATAGGGCTTTTTGAATTGGAAAGGTTTCTGTAACAGGTAATTTTTCGGGCTGTCCATATACGGTTGCAGAGGATGAAAAGACCAATTTTCTTACCTTAAATTCATTCATAACTTCCAATAGGTTCATAAGAGATATTAAATTTGACCGGTAATAGGTAAGAGGGATTTCCATAGATTCTCCTACTGATTTTTTAGCTGCAAAATGTATACAGGCAGAAATATCGTTATTATCCGTAAATACTTGATGTAATTTATTATAATCACCTATATCGTATGAATAGAATTTGGGTTTACATCCCGTAATTTTTTCTATTCTTTCTAATATAAATAATTCTGAATTACTCAAATCATCTATAATTATCGGTTCAAATCCTGATTGAATCAATTCAACTACCGTATGAGAACCTATAAATCCTAAGCCCCCAGTAATTATGATTTTAGTTTTATTCATAAGTCATGAAATTTATCTAAATATTTATTTATAATTCTTCACTCTTTTTATCCTGCTTTTATATATTACATCCGTAAGCATAGGTACTTCTTCCACTTCTACGTTATAAGTATCTAAGCCTAAAGCAGCGGTATCAGATATTCCTATATATTTGACCATGTTATAAAAGCGTAAGATAAACCTTTCTTTTAATGAAAACAAATATTCTTGATTGAAAACTCTATCTATAAGGATATATTTAAAATCTGCAGGAATATCATATTTTTTCAAAGATGGATAATTGCTTGACAAATCTATTTTTCCTGAGATTTTTAAATCTTCAAGTACCTGACTAAAATAAATATTTATTAATGGAACTACTTTGAATCCTAATTTAAAATTAACTTTGTATAAGGTATTGGGTATTAATTCTAATACATCATATTCAAACGTATACGGATTTGTATCATTTTCAACTCTAAGAAACCAATAGTAATCTGCTCTTTTAGGGTTTTTATTGACTATAGAAAATAAAATTTTTGCTTCTATTTCTTCTGATTTACCTGCTCTACTTATATATACTAAATGGGTTGAATATTTCGATATGTCTGTATCGGTTTTCATATCTTGTATAATAGGCAGATAAGGTTTTATATTTACGTATTGTACGTATTTATTCTTCAATTTTCGTCCATTATACCAAATGTACATAGAGAAAGCAATCAATCCGGCTAACATCATGGTAATCCATCCACCTTCTTCAAATTTCAACGCATTGGCATAGAAAAATCCTCCTTCAATGATAAAATATATGATTGCAAATAGTAAAATAAAAAATATATTTACTTTTTTGCTATATAAATAGAAAAGTAATAAAATGGTTGTCATCAGCATAGTGATGGTAATTGCCAAACCATAGGCCGCTTCCATTTTAGAAGATTCTTTAAAATAAAATACAACAAAAATACAGGATATGAGTAATCCCCAATTTATGGCCGGAACATACATTTGACCTTTTTCATGGGTGGGATATTCAATTTTTTGCCTTGGCCAAAAGTCCAATGACATAGCCTCACTAAATATAGTGTAAGATCCAGTTATTAAGGCCTGGCTTGCTATAACCGCTGCCAAGGTAGCCATCCCTACTCCAATGATTACAAAGTTATCGGGCATCATCATAAAAAATGGATTTCCTCCGCTAGCTGCTTCTACAGGATGTGACAGAATCCATGCGCCTTGTCCGAGATAGTTTATGATTAAACAAATTTTTACAAAGCCCCAACTTATCCTGATGTTTTTAATTCCACAATGTCCCAAATCGGAATATAATGCTTCGGCTCCGGTGGTACACAGAAATACAGCACCCATAATTAGTAAAATCATATGTTTAGCTTCTAATGCAGTTTCTGCACTGTCTCTCACAATAAGCATTAACTTAACAGCATAATAGGGATTTATGGCTTTTATTACATATAAATTAGGTATAAATTGAATAGCACCCAGTAGTAACAACATGATAAACCACAGGGTCATGATCGGTCCGTAAAATTTACCTATAGATTGAGTTCCAAATTGTTGGACGACAAAAAGAACTATAAGTATAAATATGGTAATGGGTATGACTTCTGTATTGGGATTATAACTTTTAAGTCCTTCTACTGCCGACATAATGGTCATTGAAGGAGTAATTACCCCATCAGAAACTAACGTTGCTGCTCCTAAAATGGCTACTATGTACAGCCATTTATTCTTCATCTTTTTGACCAGCGAATACAATGCTAGAATTCCACCTTCTCCGTTATTATCAGCTCGTAACGCTATTACCACATACTTTAGGGTTGTTTGCAATGTTAACGTCCAAATGATGCAAGATAAAGCCCCTATGATAAAATCTTCTGAAATATGATCTGTGTGATTGGCGGCAACTATGGCTCTCATTACATATAATGGAGAGGTTCCTATATCACCAAAAACTATCCCGATGGTAACTACTAAACCTATAAAAGTAAGTTTAGATTTCTTAGAATCAATCTGCTGCACAATTAGTTATTTTAATTTACTACTAATTTGCAAAGTTATATTTTTTTTAAGTTAAATTTTTTTATATACTGTTAATTTAATTAAAATAGAACCGGAAATTTAGCTCATTAATTTAACTTCAATGTTGCCAGTACCGGATAATGATCGGAAATTGTAATTGTTTTATCTACATAACATTGCATCGGCGTAAAGCTATTACTTGCAAATATATAATCAATTCTAATGGGATAATAATAATCATAAAAAGTCCATCCTAAACCTTTCCCACTTTCTTCAAAAACATCTGTCAAATCTTTTTTCAAGGTAAAATATTCATACGATAAGGGTACCGAATTTAAGTCTCCACACACAAGTACGGGATAGGGTGATTCTTTTATATATTTTGAAAGTAAATCTATTTGAACTTGATGTTTTTGAAAACCTTTTATTAATTTTTCCGTTATCAGTTCCAAATTATCTCCAAAATGTTTTAGGCTGTTGGCTTTGAATAAATTTTTAGAAAGATTCATGGGTTCTAAATATATGCTGAAACATCTTATTATATCCTGATCTATCTGTATATCTACCAAGCATGCAAATCCATTACCCGGCAGTATTATTTTTTGTTCATTTATAATGGGATATTTTGATGATATGCCAATTAAATCAAAGGCTGCATTATAGCGTTCAGCTAAAAATATTTCTTTTGACCTCCACTGTCTAGTATAGATTTCGTGAAAAAATGCAATGTCAATATCTTTTTGATGGATATAGTTTTCCAGGGCTTGTAAGTCTTTATTATCGTTTGCATATCTAATATTATAGGTTAAAATTTTAAGTTCATTATTCCGAATCGGTTGATTATTCATTTCCCCAAAATGAACGTATTTTTTTATAGGAAACAGTAAAAAAAGGGTGATAATAAAGAAGGGTACAAAAATTAATTGTCTTTTAATAAGCCAAAATATAGTGAACAAACAATAAAGAGCAATTAGTATGGGATATATAAGAGCCAGTAAGCCAAAATATGGAAATGTCTTGGGTTCAATAAATTTATTAAAATAAGTCAGAAACAGCAATATAGTTATACTAAGATGTATTATAAGAAATAGATAATTTAATTTGCTCTTTTTTATAAACATCATATTCTTAAGTATTTCATTTGGAAGAATTAAATAAAAATTCTTTTTCCTGTTTCGTCAAACTATCATATCCGCTTTTTGAAATTTTATCCAATATAGTATCGATCTGTTTTTGTTTCTTTACTTTGTTATAATTAAATTCTTCATCAGATAAAGGTCTGGAGTGATGCGATGTATATTGTTTTTTATCGTTTTTTTCAATTTTAAATTTGGGTTTACCTAGTTTTTTAAAATAAGCTCCAATATGGATGACAATTTTCTTAAAATGGGGAATGGGAAATACTAGAAAATCATTTCCTTTTTGGAAAGACTTCATATAAAAAAATCCAAAACTTGCAGCTGCCATTCTAGCTATAAATACTCCGATAAGTTCATTATAGTTGAGCAAATTAACAACATCAAAAAGCACAAACACTATTCCAACGACATAAAGAGGCAGTTGATAGGGTATGGGAAATAGGGATATTTGCATTTTTGGATTGTATGAAATTATTGCAAATAAGCAACTATAAACACCCAACATTCCACCTTCTAAAAGGGTATATTCCTGATCGGCAACTACATTTGTAAGTAAAAAAGCTATACAACCGATTAAATTGCCATAAATAAAAAATTTTAAAAAACTTGATCCGCTAAAATATATTCTGAAAATTTTTTCCACAAAATAAATAATCATTGCGGCAATTAATAAATCCCAAAGATTAGTATATATAAATGGAAAGGTTATAATAGTCCAAATAAATGGAAGAAAATTATTTACAGAAACCAAAACATATGAGGTTATTGAAAAATCAAACGTTTTAATTAATAAAAAGTTTAAAATCCAATAAAAAAATGAAAACAATACAGAGATGAAAATGAGTTTAATTCCTTCTGTTCCATTTTTATAATAATCCCATATATTTATCATCTTTTTGTCCATACAACTGATTTAATTCCAACGATATCTGTTTTTTAGCCAATGACGAGTCAAAAAATATCCAAAAACGGCTCCTCCTAAATGAGCGAAATGTGCTACATTATCTCCTTGCGATTGTTGAATTCCTAAATATAATTCTAATAAAACCATAATCGGAATAAAATATTTAGCCTTCATTGGAATCGGTGGAAAGATTAACATTAATACGGAATTAGGAAACATCACTCCAAAGGCTACTAAAATCCCATAAATGGCTCCACTGGCTCCCACCATTGGGGTGACTAAATCTACATATAGCTTGCTTGCAATGTATTGATTAGTCCCTTGAGGCAAAGTATTCAACCATGCATATGCTTTTTGTTCCACATTATTATTTGATATTTCATAACTTAATTTTGCGTATTTGCCAACTTCGTTTAAAGGAACATTGGCAGACACTAAAGAATCATACACTTGCTTGAATTCAAAATAATTAACTAAATTGAATAAAGCAAAAGCTCCTAACCCACAAACGAAATACAAGATCAAATATTTTTTAGCTCCTAAAGACTGTTCTACAGCAGATCCAAACATCCACAGGGAAAACATATTGAAGAAAAAATGTGTAAATCCTCCATGCATAAACATATGAGAAATTATTTGATACCAATGAAAATTGGGGGATAAAGGGAAATATGCTCCAAAAAGAACCGTGAGATCTATCCCGCGAGTAGATAATATATATGTTGCTATAAAAAACAGAGTGTTTAATAGTAAAAGATTTTTAGTTACCGCTGGTATGGTTCTATTCATTATTTTAAAAAATTAATTGTTCTAAATGATGGTTATTAATCGAAATTTGGCATGGGCAATATTTCATAATTTCTTTTTCCAAAAGGATTAAATTTAGGACATCCTAAAGTTATGAAATTCTCCCAAATAGGTAAAAAATGAGACGGTTGTATAAATTCATTTCTTTTTCTGGCAGAAACTTTTGAAATGGTTTTACTAAAAAATATAGAAAATTCTTCTTCGGAATGTTCTGATAATTCACTTAATAAATAGTCAATTAATTCAATTATTTTTTCTTGCATAACATCCGATGGTATTGCTGTTATCGTCAGTAAATCTTCTTCAATTTCCATATCCAATCCCTCTGCAAATAATGCGGTTTTAATTGAATCTAATTTCTCCTTTTCAAGATCATATACCGGTCTTTCTATGGGAAACAATAATTGTTGACTTAAGACATTCCCTTTCGAGTTTTTCATATGATTTTCATATAAAACTGTCTGATGTATTCTATAGGGATCCAAAATCCATACATTGGAATCTTTTTCAGTAATCCATCTCCCATTGGATAATCGTAATAGTGACGATTCGGTGATAGTTTCACTAGGATTATCAAACATTTCAGAAGTTAAAATTTCTTGTCTGGAAGATGCATATAATTCATGCAAATTGACTTTTTCGGCACGTGATGGTTTACCGGGTTTAGTATCAAACGGATTATAGGACGAATTAATATTTATTTTAGGTTCAACAACGGGAGTATCTTTTTTATTTAATGAAAAACTCCAATCAGGATTTTGATCAAAATCTAAGCTTGGTACAACATTATAAACCCCAAGGGATTTTTTAATGGCTGTTCTTAATAATGCATATATTGACGCCTCATCTTCAAATTTAATTTCTGTCTTAGTCGGATGAATATTAACATCTATTCTTTCCGGATCAATCTGTATATAAAGAAAAAATGAAGGCAAAAACCGTGGCGGGATCAATCCTTCAAAAGCATCCTGTACCGCTTTATTTAAATAGGTCGATCTAAAAAATCTTTGATTTACGAAAAAAAATTGTTCACCACGTGCTTTTTTAGCACCTTCCGGTTTTCCTATAAATCCATTTAATTTTATCCAATCTAATTGTTCTGCAATTGGGATTAATTGATGTTGAATTTTTCTGCCGAAGATTTCTGAAATTCTTTGTAACAAACTTCCTGAACGAAGCCTGAACATTTCTTCGTCATTATTAAATAATTGAAACTGTATATCTTCATGTGCTAAAGCAACTCTATGGAATTCGTCTAAAATATGCCTAAATTCAACGGAATTGGATTTTAGAAATTTTCTTCTTGCCGGCACATTAAAAAATAAATTTTTAATTAAAAATGTAGACCCGACTGCTGTATTTACGGGAAGTTGAGAAATGATGTCTCCCCCTTCAATAATAATATGAGTACCCAATTCATCTTCCTCTTTACGAGTTTTTAATTCAACTTGAGAGACTGCTGCTATGGAGGCTAATGCTTCTCCTCTAAAGCCTTTGGTGTGAATATGAAATATATCTTCTGTAGTTGTTATTTTTGAGGTTGCATGTCTTTCAAATGACATTCTTGCATCAGTTACACTCATTCCCACCCCATTATCAACTACCTGAATTAGATTTCGACCCGCTTCTTTTATGATAAGTTGAATTTGCGTTGCTTTTGCATCGATAGCATTTTCTAAAAGTTCTTTTACTACAGAAGAAGGTCTTTGTACTACTTCTCCTGCCGCTATCTGATTGGATACATTATCCGGAAGTAAGTGTATTATATCAGGCATACTACAAAGTTATTAAAACTATTAGAAACCTCATCGCAACCTTTTACTAAATAAAAAAATGAAAGAACAATTATTTAATTAGCAATAATTTAAAAAATGCTAAATTTATATTACAAAAACTAATCAATAGCCTATTTCTTTCAAATAATCTGCTTTTTTTATTGATAAATTTTTTCTTTGTTATAAAAATCAACAAAATTTTCATATCCGATGTATTTACATAATAAATCTAATATATGTCTGTTGGGTTCTCCTGTAGCTTTTTCTCTTCCATCTATATATTTATCGTAATATCTTATAAATGTCTTTTCACTAATACATGTCTTATATTCTTTTTCAATCTTAACGGAAATATGTTTTGAAAGAGGAGTTTTCAACACAAGTAACGATTCTTTTTTAGCTTTATTAAAAGCCGCATAAACTATCTTCTTAATTACTTCTTTATATCCCATACTTTAATTCTAATAGTTAGTAAATACTTTTTTGCAACCAATAAAAAAAGAAGCAAAATTTTTTAAATGTCTTTAAAAAGTCTTTAGTATGTCTTTATTTTACTTTATATTATCAGTTACTTTGTATTTGAATTTTGTTAGTATATTTTATAGCAAAGGTACTAAATGTATTCTAATAAGGAATAAACAAGTAGTAGTATTTTAATAGAATTGGGAAGCCTATTAAATAACTGCCACTTCGTATTGCTTGCTTCCCTAATGCATAACTGTATTTTAAATGCTAGAAAACAGCTAATTAGCTATCTAAAATTTTTAGATACATTTTTTTTATTAAGTAAAAATTAAATAAACAATAAACATGAAAAAAATATCAATATCTATAGTAAGTTTATCTTTAAGCTTATTTATAACATCATGCAACGACGATTATAGCGATATCCCAATGCAAAAAACTTTATCTGCAGAAAATACATTAAACAGCCAGACACAAAAAGAGGAAAATAATTCCGAAAATACGGAGATTGGAATTTATAGGGTCGATATGGATATCAGTGGAGAAACTGCTCAGAATCCCGTGAGAAGAATGGATATCAGCGGGGAAACTGCTCAGAATCCTGTAAGAAAAATGGACATTAGCGGAGAAACTGCTCAGAATCCCGTGAGAAGAATGGACATTAGCGGGGAAACTGCTCAGAATCCCGTGAGAAGAATGGATATCAGCGGGGAAACTGCTCAGAATCCCGTAAGAAAAATGGATATTAGCGGGGAAACTGCTCAGAATCCCGTAAGAAAAATGGATATTAGCGGGGAAACTGCCCAGAATCCCGTGAGAAGAATGGACATTAGCGGAGAAACTGCTCAAAATCCCGTGAGAAGAATGGATATCAGCGGAGAAACTGCTCAGAATCCCGTGAGATAATTCATTCTAATTTTGAGAAATAATTGAATTTCAAAAAAAATAAAATATTTTAATTCAATCAATAATTCATAGATATTTATACGGCAAGGAATACATGTATTCCTTGTCTTTTTTTACTTAATAAATATATAATTCTTAATACATAATAAGTTTCAATATTATAAGTTTATATTTTTATATTTAGTAAATAATGAAAACATTTATTATATATTTATTCTATATCGTTGTTTTATTGCTATATTTTCCTTCATGCAAAGATTTTACTATACGAAAAAAGAAATCTGATAGTTCAATTAAAAAATCAAAAATATATAATACTCCTTTTACTTATTATACTAATGAAACCATTCAATTAACGTATAAAGAAATATATAGGCTAAAAAAAGAAAAGAATAATGAACTTTTAGCTAATATTTATTTTCAAATGGGTCATTATTATTTAAACAAAAATAAAAGTGATAGCTCATTTTATTATTTCAATCATGCAAAAGAAGCGTATTTACTTGATAATAATAATGTCTTTATCGGTAAAAGTTTAATAGATATGGCCATCATCCAAGCGAATGAAGGAGATTACATAGGAAGTGAAGAGACCGCAGTTGAAGCACTACGATATATTAAAAAAACTCAACATAATGCTTCCTTATCTGCTGTATATAATTGCTTAGCCATATCTAAAACTGAACAAAAAGATTACGATCAAGCCATAAAATATTATAATTTGGCTTTAAAATTTTCAACCAGTAAAATATCTGTTATCAACATAAAAAACAATGAGGCGGTTGTTAATATTAAAGCCGGAAATTATGACAATGCCATTAAAATTTTAACTAAGTTAATTAACGATTCTTTTTTAAATAATCTCCCCCTTCATAAAGCTCGTATAACTGATAACTTAGCTTATGCAAAATGGCTCGATAATCCAAACTATAAGGCTGATAAAGATCTTTATCAAGCCCTAAAAATAAGAGAAAAAGCATCTGATTCTATAGGACAAATTGCCAATCATTATCATTTATCGGAATACTATGAAAAAACAAGCATTAAAAAAGCAATTTTTCATGCAAATAAAATGTATAATATTGCTTTAAAATTAGGGAATATAGATGACCAACTTGCGGCGATGCAAAAAATTATTCTTTTAGATACACCTTCTACGCATGAAAAAAATTATTTTAATTCTTATATTAGATTAAATGATGAAATCAATTTTAAAAGAATTCGAGCCAAAAACCAATTTGCTTTAATCCGTTATGAAGTAGAACGTAATAAAGAAGAAAATGCTTTACTAAAAGCTGAAAATGCTCAAAAAAACTATTTGCTATTACAACAAAAAGTAACGATTGGTTCTATTATAATTTTAGCATTAATAATTGTAATATTATTAATATTTTGGCATAAAAGAAGAAATGCTAAATTTAGACAAGAAAAAATTGAAGAAATCCATCGAACCGAATTGAAATATTCTAAAAGAATTCATGATGAAGTAGCCAATGGTATTTACTTTTTGATGGTTCAACTTCAAAATAATTCAGATGTAAAACCAACGAAGATAATTGATGAATTAGACCAATTATATCTTAAATCAAGAGATATCTCGCATGATTCAGATTATAAAATTAGTTTGACTGAAGAATTTTCAATTACTTTACGTAATATGATTAAACATTATGGTTCAAAAAATACCCGAATAATATTAATAGGTAATGAATCCCATATTTGGAAAAATATCCCAGACAATAAAAAAGAGGATTTATATTATATTCTTAAAGAATTAATGACTAATATGAAAAAACACAGTCAAGCTGATATTGTTACATTAAAATTTAAAAAAGAAGATTGTATCATTTCCATTGAATATACAGATAATGGCGTGGGTTTTTCCGGCTCAGGTACCGAACCATTCGCAGATTTAAAAAACATAAATGACAGGTTACACCCAAAAAAAGGTTATTATATTATTGATCGCAACAAAAAGATCGGCTGCTCAATAAAAATTTTATATTCAATATCTAATTAATAATAATGTTCAAAAAAATACTTATTTCAGAAGATTTTGACAGTTACAATATAGGGATTAAAAAAACTGTTGAGGAATTAAAAATTCCTATTATTGACCAGTCTTTCTATTGCGATGATGCTTTACTTAAAATCAAAAGAGCAATTATGGATCATGATCCCTATGATCTATTAATAACCGATTTATCTTTTGCTTCTGATTATAGAGAACAAAAATTGGATGGAGGCGAGGATTTAATACTAGCGGCTAAAAATGAACAACCTGATATTAAGGTTATCGTTTTTTCGATTGAAAATAGGTTTCATAAAATTAAATCTATGTTCGACAGATATAAAATTAATGGATTTGTAACCAAAGGCAGAAATGACACCAAAGAATTACATAAAGCTATTATATCGGTGAATCAAAATAAAACCTATATTTCCAACGATAATTACAAAACAAATCAAAATAATTTATATGAATTATCGGAATATGACATCAATTTATTAAAATTACTTTCTAAAGGAAATACTCAAAAAGAGGTGGAACAACATTTAAAAGAAAATCAAATTGTGCCTAATAGTGAAAGTTCAATAGAAAAGAGGCTTGCCTTATTAAGGGCATCTTTTAATGCAAAAGACACTAAACAATTATTAAGTTTAATTATTGAATTAGGGATAATTTAAAAGTTTTTGAGTTTTAGATATTTTTTTAGTTTATATGCTTTAGTAGTGTACTTTTTATCTTTTGGAATAATTCCAATCTTTTCTTTTTTTAATCTGATCTTAAAATAATGAATTCTTACGGAAAACATTTTTTATAATACAGAAGTAATTAATTTTTTAATTATATATTTAGAAATTTACTGATATGAATCTTTAAATTCCTTAAAGGGAATTTTTAATTGAAAATTTTTAGGAATATTATTTCCTAAATCCGATTCCGAATTTTTAATGCTTACCCCTATCAATCTAATTTTCTTATCCAAGTCGAGTGTATAGAGTAATTCCAGAGCAATTTTATAGAGTTGAGAAAAATCCATTATATAACTCGTTATGGTTTTACTTCGCGAGATTACTTTAAAATTAGATAATTTTATCTTTAAAGTAACAGTACGGCCTTTAAAAGAATTTTTATTCATTCTGTGAATTACATCTCTACAGATAGTTTCTAACTCCGCATACAATCGGGGTAAAGAATTTGTATCTTCCATAAATGTATTTTCTGAACCTACTGATTTTCGTATTCTATTGGGATTTACTTCCCGATTATCAATAGCCCTCGCATTTAAATAGTATAAACTCCCGTGCTTACCAAATAGCTTTATAAGATCTTCTTCAGATTTTTTTTTCAAATCTAAACCGGTATTGATTCCTATTTGATGCATTTTTTCGGCAGTTTTTTTTCCTATTCCGAAAAAATCTTCAATCTTAAGGTTTTCTACAAATTTTTCTGCTCTTTGAGGAGTAATAATAAATAAGCCATTGGGCTTATTATAATCTGAAGCTATTTTTGCAAGGAATTTATTGAAGGAAACACCTGCTGAAGCTGTCAATCCGGTTTCTTTAAAAATTTTATTTTTGATTTCCTTTGCAATATCCCTGGCAAATTCCATATTTTTAAAATTATGGGTTACATCTAAAAATGCTTCATCTAACGATAAGGGTTCTACTAAATCGGTATATTGAAAAAAAATGTCTCTAATTTGTTTTGAAACAGAACGATAAATCTCAAAACGGGCGGAAGTGAAAATCAGGCCGGGACATCGTTGAATTGCTTGTTTGGAGGACATTGCTGAACGAACACCAAATTTTCTTGCTTCATAACTGGCTGCAGCAACTACTCCTCTTTCTCCTGCAAATCCAACGGCCAAAGGTTTCCCTCTAAATTCCTCATGATCTCTTTGCTCGATTGAAGCATAGAATGCATCCATATCTATATGAATTATCTTACGCACAATGACAAAGTTACAAAAGGTGTTTACTTAAAATCAACAAAAATATTATTTTTGTGTAAATTTTATTTGTAACAATCAAGTTATATGATCCGTTTTTAAATAAAATACAAATCGTAAATCAAAATATTATTAAATTTTCCTATTAATTTATTTGTTACAATTAGATTGATTATTATAGTTTCGATTTTGTTAGTCATTCACTCTAATAATTAATAGTTATATATTTTCAAACATTTCTTATTGGAAAGTATAGTAATATTAGCTTCGTTTAAATTATACTATAATTTAAAAAAGTTAATTTATTAAAATCTATTAAATAATTGTATCTTTATCACTTAGGATTTTTTATTAAAACCTTTTGAAAAAAATTATACTTTACATAAAAAATAATGATATAATATTTCTGTTTTTTTCAAATAAAAGTTGAGTTACCAAAAAATGTAACCATTTTATAATAAAAAAGTTATAATATGTTTTATAAAAGAAAATGGCATGATTTATGACGAAATTATTTTTTAAAATTTTTTAAAAAATTTTAACTATCCATATGAAATTATATTGTTTTACCATCATATTACTAATTAGTTTACTAAGTTGTAAGAAAGAAGATAACAAAAAAATAAATGCTTTACCTGAAAAAAATGTTACTAATGTTACTTCTATTTCAGACACAACCGGCACACATCATAATAATTCAATAGATACTACTATTCATCACGGTAAAAAAGATTCTTTAACTAAACCTGCTCAACCTAATAACAAAAATTCTTATAAATCAGACAGTGTCTCTAAGAATAATAAAGATCAAGATAAATTTGCCGAAACAAAACATAATCATAAAGGAATCGTAAAAGATTCCTCGGATAAATACTATATTTATTTATCCTTAGATGATGGTCCTCAATTACCGGGCACGCATAATTGTAAAACTATCTTGGAAAAATACAATGTTAGAGCTACTTTTTTCATGATAGGTGTTCACAATACAGGAATAGTAAGAGAACAACTAGTGGACTCCATAAACAATAATCCATTATTTATCGTTTGCAATCATAGTGATACCCATGCTAATAATAAATATAGTTTATTTTATAAGAATGCTAAAAGTGCTCTACAGGATTTTTTAAGAGCTGAAAGTAAATTAAATCTTAAACATAAAATAGCTCGACTTCCCGGCAGAAATACCTGGGCGGTTAATCATCAGATTAAAGGCGAATCTTCTGCGTTCAATGTTGCCAAAAAACTCGATTCTATAGGTTATTTTGTATATGGTTGGGATTTGGAATGGAGATTTGTTCATAGTAACATTCCGGTTGAAAGTGCTACTGAAATGATAAAAAAAGTTAAAAATACTTTGAAAAACGGTAGAACACATAGTCCTAATTCCATAGTAATTCTAGTTCATGACAGAATGTTTGATAAACCGCAATATG
Source organism: Apibacter sp. B3546 (assembly GCF_009827885.1). Classification (NCBI taxonomy): domain Bacteria; kingdom Pseudomonadati; phylum Bacteroidota; class Flavobacteriia; order Flavobacteriales; family Weeksellaceae; genus Apibacter; species Apibacter sp. B3546. The sequence goes on from NZ_WINW01000035.1 coordinate 38,220, forward strand.
CAGATTCTTTACAGAAATTTATTTCTGTATTGAAAAGCGATAAACATTACATATTTGAAACCCTTGATAAATACCCTATTTTATCTTTAGAAAAAAATTAATTATATATACTTTTTCGATAAGTTTATTAATATTTTTTAAATAAATATTTGCTGAAAAATTAGTAGTGGATTTTAGTATTAATTGTATTTAAATTTTAAAAATTGTTTATTTTAACTACTAAATACTTTTTTATAAGGTTTTTTTATTTTCCGTTATATTGATTCATAGTATTATTTAAACCTGAAAAAATAAACGATAGTATTGCATCTGTGCTTATATCGATTCTTTCATTAAGAACTTTTTTTTCTTCTTCGTTCCACTCTCCTAAAACATATTCAATTTGTTTACCTTTTACATAGTTATTACCGATTCCAAAACGAAACCGCGGATATTGTTGCGTTTGTAACTTTTCTTCGATACTTCTCAATCCATTATGTCCCGCACTGCTTCCTTTGGATTTTATACGAATAGTACCAAATGGTAGGCTTAAATCATCACAAATAATTAAACAATTCTCGAGCTTTATTTTTTCTTTTGTAACCCAATAGTTAACTGAATTACCGCTTAAATTCATATAAGTATCAGGCTTTAGTATAAAAGTTTTTCTGCCTTTATATGAAGTTTCACAAACTTGACCGAAATTTTGTGCTTTAAAACTACCTCCAAGTTTTTCAACTAGTCTATCAACCAGTAAAAAACCTATATTATGCCGAGTATTGCTATATTTTTCTCCTATATTTCCTAAGCCTACAATCAGGTATTTATTCATAAAATTTCGATTTTTGTCATACTACTATAAGAAAAAATCAGTATTTTTTCTTATAGTATTTTTTTATTCTTAAAAGTTCAAAAGGAAGTTTTAAAGAATAAGAAAATTTAACTTTGGAATCTCCCACATCTCTCCAGGCTTCTAGAGGGATTTCTTTTGCTCTCTTTTCAACATTTTCTTTACCAACTATATTCATGAATTTAAAGAAAATTTCAATATCAAAACTCCAATTTGATATAAACGGATCAGCAAATATCTTTTTAGCTATATCTTGAGAGAATGCTTTGGCTCCGCATTGAGTATCATAAACCGGTAAATCCAACATGGTACTGGATAAGGTAGCAAAAATTCTTCCAATTAAATGACGGTGCAATTTTCTTTTTATTTGCGAACCGATTCTTCTGACTCTTGATCCGAATACAAAAATAATATTTTCGTTCATGTATGAACATATACGACTATATTCTTCAACAGAAGTAGCTAAATCAGCATCTAAATATCCTAAAATATCAAAATTTTTCCACGTAAAAGCTTCATTGATCCCGGTAAAAATTGCTGCTGCTTTCCCTGCATTTTGCTTTTTATCAACAACTAAAACTTTATCTGGAAATTTTTGATACAATTCATTTAATATTTTTAATGTTTGATCCGAGCTGCCATCATTTACAAAACAAAATGAAAGATTATTTTCTTCTGCTAAACTTTTTTCAAATTCTTTGATAGGCAACCTGAATTCTTCATTATAACAAGGAACAACTACACAATTAGTTTTCATGATTTATATATTATATATTAATTATTTAATTATGATCGCTTTTTTATTAAAATATTCTGCCATGGTCGCATTATAAAAATGTTTTGGATCATGGCTTAAATCAGAATGATATATAATTCGTGGCTTTGTTTGAATTGGTAATAAGTATATAGTATCTTTCTTAGACTTTTGAATAATCTCATATCTTTCATGAACTTCTTCTTTATATTTTTGGGCTTTACCACTAACGATATCATCGTATGAATTAAAAATATTATTGCTTAAATCATATACTTCATTATCTCTAATGGCAAAAATATAACCTAAAACTAAAATTAGCAAAGAAATATTTAGTAAAAAATGTGGCACATGTATTTTACTGATGAAAGGTTCTCTGATTAATTTGCAACATACAACCATTAAAAGAATCAAAATACTTAAAAAGATTACATTGACCGTGCGTAGTGGCGGATAACTTCCTAAAGTATATATACTTGGAAAGCATCCGATAAATATGAGAAGTAAAAATAAAAGTATATAAAAATAATAAGGAAGTGAAAGTAAAGAAAATTTCATTTTTTGTAATGATTTTCTAAAGCTGTAAAAAGCCAAAAATATAATTAAAAATGAAAGGGCTGCATATCTAATAATTATAACTGTTGTTTTTCTAAGAGATTTTAAAATAATTTCCGTAAAGGAATAAGGATTAAACACGGAATGAGAACGTTCGTGATTTCCCGGTGCTATTAATATAAAAATCGTTAACAGGACAGTCCAAAGTAATAGATAAAAATATATTGTAAATAATTTTCTAGTTTTAAAAAAGTTATAAGTAAACAATAAGAAATTAAAGATCAGCAGATAAATCATGGATATTTCATTACAGCCTATAATAAGAAATATCAATAAATAGAGAAATACATTCCTTAATTTTAATTGTTCGGTACTCTTAGCACAAAATCCTATATAAAATAGAAATAATATATTGCCCAAATGATAGGTAGCAGAACCAGAAAGCCAATAAAAGGCTGAATTAATCCCGGGTAATTGAAATATATAAATAAAAGAAAATAACGAGGCTAGTTTAACAGATAAGATCTTATCTTTTACCAGCTGATAAAACATAAAATAGGAAGCAAAGATAAAAAGCACGATCATCAACACAGAAATCATTCTATATCCTAAGAAACTTCCCCAATGGATGGGATCTGTAATTAAAACCGCAGTAGCTGTATATCTACTCCCCCAATGCATATATTCATAATATTCTATACCCAAAAAAGTATCTTTATTTAATTTTATAGCGTAATTAAAATCATCCGCCGAAGGTTCATTAAAAAAAGAAAGATATAGCAATGGAAGGGTTGCCACAAATAATAATAGGATAATGAGTTTATCAAAAATACTAAATGTGCGCGATTGACTCATGTAATACGTATAAAATAAAATATTGGATAATAAATGCGAAGATACATTTTTTTTGATACGATTTCCTGCTATTCATCGATAAATGCATGAATTCTTTCCAAAAAATAAAGTACATCGTCTATTTTCAATATCTTGTCTTTTCTTAAATAAAGCTGTAAATTATCATGTACGTTTTTTTGTTTTAATGAAGCATCAGAAGGGTTATTTTGTAAATATTCCAGAACTTTCTTAAAAGTATCTGATTGATAATATTTAGATTGAGCGTTAATTGGAAAATAGGCCAACAAAACATTATTTTTAATTAATAATTTTTCAAATCCAATATATTTGGAAATCCATTTTAACTTAACACTCTTTAATAAATCTTGAGTTTGATCAGGTAATTTGCCAAAACGATCTATAAGCTCGTTTTTAAAATTGGTAAGTTCTTCTTCATTAGTAATTTCAGATAATTTTTGATAAAGTGAAAATCGTTCTTCTACCTTATTTACATATTGATCGGGTATTAATAATTCAAAATCGGTATCAATTTGTACATCTGTAATAAATTCCTTCTTCTCGTTTTCTTCAACAAACAAATCTGAAAATTCATCTTCTTTTAATTCTTCTATAGCTTCATTTAAAATTTGTTGATAAGCTTCAAATCCGATTTCTGCAAAAAAACCGCTTTGCTCAGCACCTAACAAATCGCCGGCTCCTCGTATCTCTAAATCTTTCATGGCTATATTAAACCCGGAACCCAGATCTGAAAATTGTTCTATTGCTTGTAAACGCTTTCTGGCTTCGGATGTGATAACGTCTAATGGCGGAGTGATGAGATAACAAAAAGCTTTTCGATTGGATCTTCCTACCCGCCCCCTCATTTGATGTAAATCTGCTAAACCGAATCTTTGAGCATCATTAATAAAAATTGTATTTGCATTTGGAACATCTAAACCGGATTCAATAATTGTAGTTGAAATTAAGACATCGTAATTCCCCTCCATAAAGTCAATCATAATTTTCTCAAGTTTCTTTCCCTCCATTTGACCATGTCCAATGGCCACTCGGGCCATAGGAACCAAGCGCTTAATCATCCCTGCGAGCACATCCAAATTTTCAATTCTATTATTGATAAATAATATTTGTCCTTCTCTGTTTAATTCATAAATGATGGCATCCCGGATTTGTTCTTCATTAAAACCAATAAGTTGAGTCTGAACGGGCTGCCTATTGGGAGGCGGAGTCTTAATAACAGACATATCGCGAGCCGCCATTAAAGAAAATTGTAAAGTTCTGGGGATTGGAGTGGCGGTTAACGTTAACGTATCTACCGTTGTTTTTAATGTCTTTAATTTATCTTTTACGGATACTCCGAATTTATGCTCTTCATCAATAATTAATAAGCCTAAATCTTTAAAAACGACATCCTTACCGATTAATTGATGAGTTCCTATAATAATATCAATTTTTCCTTCGGCAAGAGATTTGATTATTTCTTTTTTTTGTCCGGCAGTTTTAAATCGATTTAAATATTCAATACGTACAGGAAAATCTTTTAGTCTGGACATAAAAGTTTTATAGTGTTGCAAAGCCAATATGGTGGTCGGAACCATAATAGCGCTTTGTTTTCCATCTGTAGCCGCTTTAAAAGCTGCCCTTATGGCAATTTCCGTTTTACCAAATCCTACATCCCCACAAATAAGCCTATCCATAGCAATAGGTTTTTCCATGTCGCTTTTAACGTCTTGGGTAGCTTTTTCTTGATCCGGAGTATCTTCATACATAAAAGAGGCTTCCAGTTCATTTTGTAAATATCCGTCGGGTGAAAACGAAAATCCTTTCTTAGTTTTCCTGTCGGCATAAAGTTTTATAAGGTCAAAAGCAACTTCCTTAACTTTTCTTTTTGCCTTATTCTTAAGGTTTTTCCACGCTGCCGATCCCAATTGGTTAAGAGTAACTTCTGCGCCTTCTTTTCCTGAAAATTTTGAGATTTTATGCAAGGAATGGATATTTACATATAAGATATCATTATTTTTATATACCAGTTTGATGGTTTCTTGTAACTTATCATCATTTTTAATTTTCACCAATCCCATAAATTTACCGATCCCGTGATCAATATGGGTTACATAATCTCCCACTTTCAAGTCTGTTAACTCTTTAAGTGTTAGGGATTCTGACTTAGAAAATGAATTTCGTAAATTATATCGGTGATATCTTTCGAAAATTTGATGATCCGTATAGATAAGAAATTTAGAATTATGATCTATAAATCCTTTACTTACATTAGCATGAAAACCTATAAAAGGCACTTCTTTTTCAATTTCTGAAAAAATATCTTGTAATCTGCTTTCCTGTTTTTCGGATTGAAACGCAATGTAATTCTTATAATGTGATTTTTCTTTTTCAAGCAAATCTTGCCCTAACAAGTCAAATTGTTTATGAAAACTCGGTTGCTCTGTTTGATCCAGCCGTACTGTTTTAAATTCATTAAAATAAGGGATTGAGGAGAATTCAATAAATGAATTCTGAACTATTTTAGAAATAAGCTCATGGGATTGTATATAAAGCTCTTTAGGCTTACTGCGTTTTATATTTTGCGATAAGGTAGTATAAACCTCTTCTGCCTTTGAAAATTTTTTTTCAATATTAGCTAAAGTCAAAGAAAAATCTTTACTTATAAATATAGTGTCCGAAGGCAGGTAATCTAAAAATGAAACTTTCATAGTTTCTCTGTGCGAATGATCTATATTGGGAACAATCATAAATTCATCAACCTTTTCTTCGGAAAGTTGGGTGTCAATATTAAATTTACGTATAGTTTCCACTTCGTTGCCAAAAAATCCTATACGATAGGGTTTTTCATCAGAATAAGAGAAAACATCTACAATCCCTCCTCTTACAGAAAATTCACCGGGTTGAGTTACAAAATCGGTTCGTTTAAAATGAAAACTGAAAAGCGTTTCATTAAGGAAATCTGCATCAATTTTTTCACCTGTTTTTATTTTAAAACTAATCGAATGTAATTCAGATTTAGTAATTATTTTTTCAGATAAAGCATCAGCATAAGTAATAATAATTTTGGGATTTTTCATTTGCGTGATGCTGTTAATCACTTCCGTTCGTAAAACCACATTTGCGTTTTGGACTTCCTCAATCTGATAAGGAGTTAAATGTGAGGTAGGATAAAACAAAACTGTATCTTTCCCGAACATATCCTCGATTTCATTCAAAGCATACGCTGCTTCTTCTTTATCGGAAAAGAGTAACAATATCGTTTTTTTCAAAGAGTTATATAAATAACTACTGTAAATGTTAAGGTAGGAACCTGCCGCACCTAATACAGATAGTTTTATAATACTTTTTTCTTCTAAAAATATGGATACTTCCGAATCTAAAATACTCTTTTTTAAAAGCGGAAAAATTGAGTGTATAATGGAATTTGTTTTCAAAACAACGTAAAGGTACGAATTTTGTTAATATTTAAATTAACCTCTTATTTAGCTAATCAGCATACAATTTTTCTATTTTATTTTTTATATTTAAAAAATTTAAATTTTAATATGAATGGAAAATAAGAATATAGTAATATTAATCCACGCACATAAAAATATTGAATGTTTAAATAAATTGATAAAATCACTAGTTTATGATAATTTTGTTATCTATGTCAACTTAGATAAAAAATCCGACATTAATCCACAACAAATTGATTCTAGCGCTATTTTAGTAAAAAAAAGAGTAAATGTAACTTGGGGAGAATATTCCATAGTAAATCAAACTTTACATTCACTTCAACAAATTGTGGATGAACAAGAAGATTTTTCTCATGTTCTACTAATTTCCGGTCAAGATTATCCAATAAAAAGCAATCAATATATTGATGATTTTTTTAAAAAATATAAGGAGATTAGTTTTATTGAGTGCTTGTTAATTACTGAAAACAATAAATATAAACCTTATATATGGAGATACGATCGAAGGCATTATCCCGCGAATCGAATTTTAGAAAGAAAAATCCATACGGCATATAAATTAGCTTATAAATTTATTACGGGAAAGGAATATAAAATCAAAATGATTCACAATCTTACCCCCTATTGGGGTAGTCAATGGTGGAATCTATCCAAAGAAGCAGTATATTATTCACTTGAATTTGCAAAAAACAAAAAAATAACTACTTTTTTTACTACAACCTGGTGTTCAGATGAGGTTTTCTTTCAAGTATTATTGATGAATTCAAATTTGAAAGATAAAATTATAAATAAGAATTTCAGGTATATAGATTGGACTAATTGCATTAATAGCCCGAGAGTTTTAAGTGAAGATGATTTTAATAAGATTATTGACTCCGATAATTTATTTTGCAGAAAAATTGATAAAGAAATATCCGATTCTTTAGTTGAAAAATTAGAAAATAGAAGATAATAAATGGTTATATATTTTCCCTATATATTTTATGGTGATTTTCAAGGAATTACTATATTCCCGTTTATTTTTATACGCTATAAACATTTAAAAAAGAATAAAATATTAATCAATCACGAAAGAATACACCTAAGACAGCAACTTGAAATGCTTTGGGTCTTTTTCTTTATTTTTTATATCGCTGAATTTATAGTAAATCTAGTAAAATATAAAAATGCGTCTATCGCTTACAGTGAAATCAGTTTTGAAAAGGAGGCATATGCCAATGAATTTAACTTAGAATACTTAAAAAAAAGGAAGTTTTGGGCTTTTATGAATTATATAAATTAACAAATATAAATATGTAAAAAGCAGACCCAATTAAATTGAATCTGCCTCTTTTTACAATTAATTTAAAAAAACTATTTATAAAGAGCAGTATAAAAGGTCGCTTTATTTAAATAGGGAACTAAAGCGATAATGTGATCTCCTTCAGTAGAAATAAAAGTTACATTACCTCCAAATTTTTTCTGTTGTACAGAGAAATCATAAGCATTTTGATAATATACAGATACATCAGAAACTCCATGCGTCATAATAAATCTACATTTATTTACCCAAGGGGTTACACTGTTTTCATGAAGAATATCATTCATGTAAGCTAAAGAAGGATCTGTATCAAGATCTTTGATAAATTTTTCAGTATACATTTCTTTAGGATATTGTGAAAAATATGCATTTACTTCTATATCCCAATGAGTTCCGTCGAAATAAGACAAAGAGGTTGAAGCATACGGTTCTTTAAGAAAATCTCTAATATTTATATTAGGATACGCATTTTGTTTATACCCCCACAAACCATATGTTAAAAAATAAGTATGTTGAGTTTTTTCTGAATTTCTAACAATATCCGCAATTTGTTTTAAATTACATGGAGTTCCTCCGGTTAACAATAAATTAACAGAAAGCCCAAGTGAAGGGGTAGTTTCAATTTTGCGCCCTATGGATGCCGCTACGAATCCTCCTAAAGAATAACCGGTAACGATTAAATCTGTTTTATATCTATATCCTTCTCCCGAAAGTGTAAGTTTAGCCGCATTCAATAAATCTAATGTTGAATTAACCATTGATTTTGAATCTAAATAGGGATGCTGACATTGTCTGTAAGATTCACCGAATCCAGGATAATCAGGCACAAATACTATAAATCCGTTACTTGCATGAAGAGTCCAATAAGCTAAGAAATCATTATCAGGTAAATTCACATCTTTAAATAAATTGGATGGAGCCGTTTTATTATTGGTATAAGTAGGCGGAGTAGCCACTATAATACGGTATTTGGTTAAATCCGAAATAACAGTTCTTGGAGGAAGTAATAAAACCCCTGAAACATCTATTAAGCCTCCTAAACGATTCGGATGCGCTGTTTTAGTTGTAACTTTTATAACTTTTACACTAGGAACAATTTTAGATGTCGGTTCATTTGATGCTTTTAATTTATCTAATTGAAAACTTGAAACATCTACCCCATATTTTTGTAATTTATTTTTTAAATTTAATAAAGCACTCGAATCAAAAGTAGCTATTACTTCTGATTTTACAGGAACATCAGCAGAAGAAGCTTTAGACAAATTCTCTACTGAATTTGAAGAAGTATCAACAAAACTATCTTCATTATTACATGATTGGATTGTAAAAGTCACTCCCAATATGAAAGCGATTAAAATCCTTGAAAAATTTTTTTTCATGATTTATGTATATTTTATTTTTTTATAAACAAAAATAATAAATTTTATCTTATAAATTATATCATTAGATATAATTTTTTCCCTAAAATATATACATATTTTTTTTATATATCTAATTACTATTAAAACAAAATATTTATTTGCAATTAGAAAATTTTTAAAATACTAATATCATTCCTTATATAATCAGAAAAATGCAAAGCAATTATCGTTAATAGTTAACTTATCCATTTTATATAGTCCTATATGACAGCTTATTCAAAAAAAGTTTATTTTATCCTTAATTTTCAAAAAGATTTTTTATTAAGTTGCATTTAATAATTAACTACAATTTGAAACTAGAGGAGCATTATAAAAAATGCTCTATAAAAAAACAGGCCTCATATGAGGCCTGTTTTTTTTTATATTAGTATATAAATGCTATTTGTATAGCAAGGTATAAAATGTAGCTTTGGTATAATAAGGAATCATACCAATTATATGATCACCTACAGTAGATATAAAGGTAACATTTCCTCCCGATTGATTCTGTTGTTTTGAAAAATCATATGCATTTTGATAATAGACAGAAATGTCTGAAGTTCCGTGAGTCATAATAAATCTACATTTATTTTTCCACGGCTTAACACTGTTTTCATAAAGAATATCATTCATATATGAGATACTCGGATCTGTATCGAGATTTTTAATAAATTTTTCGGCATATATATCCTTTGGTCTGTTTGAAAAATATAGATTTACAATTAATTCATAATGAGTTCCATCAAACCAAGAAAGAGATTTAGATGCATAAGGCTCTTTTAAAAAATCATTGATATTTATATACGGATATGCATTTTTTTTGTATCCCCATACACCATACGTTAGAAAAAAATGATGCTGGGTTTTTTCAGCACTTCTAACTAAATCTGTAATTTGCTTTAAATTACATGGGGTTCCTCCTGTAAATAATAAGCTAACGGATTGTCCATGCGAAGGGTTTGTTTCTATCTCCCGAGCTAAAGATGAAGCCACAAAACCACCTAAAGAATATCCGCTGATTATTAAATCTTTTTTAAATCTATATCCTTTTTTAGTTAAAGTTCTTTGCGCTGATTTTAGAAGATCTAATGTTGAATTAACCAATGCTTTAGAATCTAAATAAGGATGTTGGCATTGTTTATATGAATCTCCAAATCCGGGATAATCCGGGAAGAAAACAATAAATCCATTCAAAGCTTGCAAGGTCCAAAATGCCAAATAATTAAAATGCAAATCGTTATCCATCCACTTAAATCCTTGAAAAACATTAGATGGCGCCATTTTATTATAAGTATAAGTGGGTGGCGGAGCAACAATTATGCGGTGTTTAAAAATGGAATTAAAAATGGTTTTTGCCGGTAATAACAATACTCCCGACACATCAATAGTTCCTCCTAATCGATTGGGATGTGCGGTTTTAGTTTTTACTTTTAATATTTGAACTTCAAGTGGTGATTTTTGTGTTTTAGAAGGTTCATTTATCTTTAAATCAGAAACATGGATTCCTGATTTAATTAAATTTTCCCTTATTTCTAATAAGGTATTGTAATCTAAAGAGCCTAAATCTTCATATTCGCCAGATCTCCAAGATAAAGATTTAGATAATGTTTGATCTGAGTCTACAGTGCTCGAAGATACTTCATCAAGGCTATCCTCATTTGAACACGATTGTAGGGTTAATAGTAAACCCAATAGAGAATAAATAATAAGTCTAAAGTTAAATTTTTTCATGATTTTTATTTATTAATTTGTTTAATTTAACAAATTTAATAGTTTGATTATAATATATATATATAAAATATGGATAATAAAAATAATAAAATGAATTATTTAGACTGATATCACATTATATAACATAATAATAAATTTATCATAAAAGAATAAAGCCCTAAGAATTCTTAGGGCTTTAATAAATATAGATACTGTTAATCCATCAATCGTAAATTATTCAAAATTTAGTATCATGGTTTTTTTATAATTTTAAAAGATTGTTCACCTTTTTTAGTTACTAACTTAACATAGTAGATTCCCACTTGATTAGGAATTGGTATTTGAGTATCATCAAAATTTACAATATAATTTATCAAATTTCCTGAAATGTTATAAATATATATTGCTTTAATATCTCGGCCTTTAACATATACAAAATTTTCAGAAGTAACGGTTGGGTAAACCTTGTATTCTACAGGTTTAATTACTTCATCCATTAACAAATAACCCCAAGTATTTAGGGCTCTGGGCCCACCCCATATGAGTGTGGCAATGTAAGGGTTATCAATAAATGGATTTCTATTTCCTTGAATGTTGTAAATAACTTCATTTCTAAGTTTTTCAAAAAGGGTTGGATCTTTTTCAGCATTCCATTTCAAATATAAATCGGGCATTTCAACACTGTAAGTATACGTGCTTTCTGCTGTATTTTTTGCTTCGCACTGACCGGGATATCTAACATGCATATACATTATAATTCTTGCTACAGATCCCTTCCATTCATCCCCCGGATAAAACCCTGTTGATGAAACATTACCGGAATTACCGGTGCCTTCTGCAAAATTACGATTACTTCGACGGATATTATATTGTTGATCTACGGCTCGTAAGTTATGTGCATCGGTACCGGGACCTCTGGATGAGGTAACCAATTTGGGATTAGCCAATGATTTGGCAAAAACATGCTCTCGAGTCCAAAGCCCTTTACAAGAAGATTTGTGACAAGAGGAATCAACACTTCTTATTCGATTATGCATTACATCTTGCGGATCGTCATTATAGCCATAAATTAATAAAACAGTATTTTGATCCGAATTTTCAGGATCTATATCCGACAATTTTAAGGTCTTCCAAACATCCGGATTTTTAGTGCTGCTGTAATACAACCAGGTAGTGTGAGTAGCAGTAACTAAAGATGAGATATCTGATTTTAATTCCTCTCCGTCTTTTGAAAAATCAATAGAATCGTAATAATTAGGAATTTGAGCAACTAGCATTACATGGGCTATTGCCCATAATAAAAGGATAAAATTTTTCTTCATAAAAGTATACTTAGTGAGACTGGTATAAAAATAAAAATATTGGTTGAGATAAAAAAATAAATATGTCGTTCTTATTCAACTTTACTTGTTACATTCAATCTGACTACGTTTTTTATGAAGATCAATGTCCACAAAACCCGGCAAACCACTATCTTTCAAATAAATAAATGTAATTAAAAAATTTTGCCGGTATTAAAATTACCTTGATTATTAAAATTTAATAATTAAAAATATTTTTTAAAGAATAATCAAATAAGACAGCTGATTGTACCTTATAATATATCGCAAAAAATGTAATTAAATTATCGCTTATTAATCTTAATTTCACCTGATGGAGAGAAAACAAAATGATTATTAGGAAAGTCTGTATAGGTTAAATATTTAATATAATTATACGCTTTGTAATTAGTATCGATTTCAGGTCCTTTTTTTGATCCTTTACTTTGAATGATGGATATAACACGACAAGAAATAAAATTACCTTTAGTATCTGTTTTAATTTTCAAAATAGGAGCATTGCCATTGGGTCCGGTTAACGTAATCTTTCCATACGTGGCAAAATTACCTAAACTGTAAGCAATAAATTTATTATTATAGAGTTCAACGGCCCTGGCAACATGGGGTCCGCTTCCTAAAATAAGATCTGCTCCTGCATCAATGCAAACATGTGCAAATTCTACGACATTCCCTCGATTTTCCCCGGCATAAAATTCATTTTTAAAAGGTATATGCTGATAAGAAGCCCCCTCTCCTCCTCCATGAAACATAACAATAATAATATCAGCTTTAGGGCGCACTTCTTTAATGACTCTTTTAATATCTGCGTAATGAACCGAACTTATTAAACCGGGACTGTGTCCGGCTCCTATAAAAGCATATCGTATTCCATTTTTTTCTTTAATAGCATATTCACAATGATTCAATACACCGGCATATTGTATACCTAAATTCTTTAAATTTTTTTCGGTTGCATTTCTTCCAAAAGTACCAAAATCATTACTGTGATTATTTGCTATACTTAAAAAGTCAAACCCGGCTTCCTTTAAATAGTTTCCATACGCAAAGGGAGATCTGAACACAAAGCAAAAATTAGGATCGGAACATTCTTTTGGTTTTCCTCCGGAATCAAATAAAGTACCTTCTAAGTTACCGACAATCAAATCTGTTTTTTCTTTAAGTACAGGAATTATTCCTTCTAATATATTGACACCCGGCAGGAAAGAGGCTGAAGGATAGTTACTTCCTAACATAATATCTCCCACTGCTGTAATGGTAACAGTATCGGAATTAGCGGATAGAAAATCTTTGGATTCAGTGACAGGATAAGATTTTTTTTCTGATTCTTTTACCTTATTTTTCTTACAGGCAACCGTAATCACCAAAAAGGTCAAGATAATTGAAAAAAATCTCATAAGAGCGTCTAAATGGATATGATACTAGTTTTTAAAGACAAAAATTATAAATGATCTCCATCATATTTATGATCTTTCTGTGTAAAACCAATAATTCTTTTACACCAATACAAAAGAAATAAACAAAGAATAGCCACATACAACCAATCAACAAAATGTCCAATGACAGGTAAAATTTTGTAAGACCATGTAAATAATTTGCCGATACCTAGTATTAATTCTGTCATGATTTAATAGGTTTTTATTTATATTTTTGTAACAAATATATAAAAAAATGTACTCGAACTCTCCTTCTATCAAATATTTTTTTCCCGTTTTTGGCCTGTGGATCATTTTTTTAGGAGTCTTTATTTATTATCTTAATTTACACGTTACATCTATTATAAAACTGTGGGAGATAGTTGTTGTTAGTTCATTATCATATATTTTAAATACCTTTACGATTTTATATTCAAAATTTAAGAAAAAAAGGAAAATTTGGGCGTTAGCCATTTATAATCTTTTATTTATTCCTTCTTGTGAAGAATTTATAAATTTACCTATAGGTCTTTCTTACTTACTGCTTTCTATGGCGCTTTTATTATTGTTAGATATTTTCAGCAAATCTTCTCAATTGAAATATTTTAATATTGGAATGTTCGCTTCTATAGCAAGCTTATTATATTTTCCCACTATTTCCATAGTTTTTTTATTTTTATTCATGACTATTGTATACTATAAGGAAAAAATAAACATATCCCAGTATATCGCAGGTGTATTGGTAACCGTTATACTTACTCTTGAAATAACATTTATTACCGATTCTTTTTCATATATTACTAATTGGATAAATCAATTAACCATTCCAACATTTCATTTTGAATATCAAATCCCTATTTTATTAATACTTCTTGTTGTATTAGTTTTAGGATGGATCAGTCAATATTCAAATAAAAATATTTCCGAAGATTTAAAAATTTCTTCACAGCATACTATTTTAGTTTTTTATCTTTTGTTCTGGATTTTAATTTATGCTTTCTTCATGGGAGATAATTATGCCTTGTTGATATTCGTTAGCCTTCCGGTAAGTCTGATCACATCCAGATGTATTTAATATCAATTTCATTTTAATAAAACCATACGGAACGTAACATTAAATTTAAGAAGCATTGTCCTTTACGTTAATTTAGTCAAAAAAATTGAGAGTTAATTTGTTTTTTTAATCAATAGTCTATTCAAAAAATAATGAAGTTACCCATGAACAAATCGAAGAAAAGGCTAAAAAATATATTGTTTTATACAAGCTCTATAATTAAAAACTTAACTACTTAAATAACTTTCTTAATTTTATATTTTAATACATTTTTATGAAATTTTAGGATAGGATATACAATTTCACAATTAAAAAGAGTAGATCCTAACAAAAAAATGAAATACGTAAACCCATTGAGCATTTTTAAAAACCATTAATAAGTACTAATTTAGCAAATTCATGTAAATTAATACCTACTATAACCTTCGAAAGCAATGGGTAAGACAAAAGAAACTCCTTTGATGAAGCAATACAACAGTATAAAAGCCCGATATCCGGATGCTATGTTGCTGTTTCGAGTTGGAGATTTTTATGAAACATTTGGTGAAGATGCGGTTAAAGCTTCCAAAATTTTAGGAATTGTACTTACAAAAAGAGCAAACGGACAAGCAAGTCATATTGAGTTGGCCGGTTTTCCCCATCATTCAATAGATGTATATCTACCCAAATTAGTACGTTCGGGTCTTAGAGTTGCTATTTGTGATCAGTTAGAAGATCCATCCATGGCAAAAGGCATTGTAAAACGTGGAGTTACAGAATTGGTTACCCCGGGAGTAACTTTTAATGATAAGGTTTTAGAAGCAAAAAGTAATAACTTTTTATTATCCGTTCATCAGGAAAAAAATTTATACGGTATGGCTTTATTGGACATTTCCACCGGAGAATTCCTGATTTCTGAAGGAGATGAACACAAACTTCGACATCTTATCGATAATTTTAAGCCTACAGAAATAATCCATCAACGAAGACATCCTTTACCCTTTGATCATCAAGCCTATTCATTTCAATTAGAAGATTGGGCATTTCAATATGATTATTCGTACGATAAACTAACTTCACATTTTAAAACCAATTCTTTAAAAGGTTTTGGTATAGAATCAATGAAACTAGCGATCACTGCAGCAGGTGCGGTTTTTGCTTATTTAGTTGAAGATACTCATCATAAATTATTGGACCATATAACCAATATTCAGCGATTATCACAAGACACTTTTGTATGGATGGACGATTTTACCATCAAAAATTTAGAATTAATCCATACAACTGAATCCCAATCGGTTTCCCTGTTAAAAATATTAGATAAAACCCATACCAATATGGGAGGGAGAATGTTACGCCGATGGATTCTCACTCCTTTAAAAGAAATATCCGTAATTCAAAGGAGGTTGGAAGTAGTAGAGTTCTTCTTAGAATTTTCCGAAATAGCTTATGAGATCCGAGAATTGCTTAAAGGGATATCCGATGTAGAAAGACTTCTAGGCAAATTAGCCGGTGAACGTATATCACCTAAAGAATTAGGATATTTAAAGGATTCTTTGATTAATTACTTAAAAATCGAAAAAATCTTAAAAGAAAAAAATCATCCGACCTTTACTAATTTTGGAGAATTTAAAAATTTAGAAGAAGTTGTATCCTTATTGCAAAAGCAATTAAATGATGAGTTACCGGTTATTTTGTCAAAAGGAAAAGTAATAAAAGAAGGAATTTCCGAAGAATTGGATATATTGCGTAATTTAAAAAATCATGGCAAAGAATATTTAGACAATTTATGCATTAGAGAATCTGAAAAAACCGGTATTCCCAGCCTAAAAATTGATTTTAATAATGTGTTCGGCTATTATTTGGAAGTTAGGAACACCCATAAAGATAAAGTTCCTACCGATTGGATCAGAAAACAAACATTGGTTAATGCCGAAAGATATATTACAGAAGAATTAAAAGAATACGAAAGCCAAATTTTAGGCGCTGAAGAAAAAATAGGAATATTGGAATCTGAACTTTTCAAAAGTCTTTGTTTACAAATCAAAAACAGTCTTACGGATATCCAGCATAATACTTCCAAAATTGCTGCCATCGATACTTTGCTTTCTTTTGCGGAAACAGCACAAGAAAACTCATATATACATCCTAAATTAACAGATTCCAAAGTCATCGACATAAAAGACGGAAGACATCCCGTCATTGAAAAACAATTGCCTTTAGGAGAGTCCTATGTAGCTAATTCGGTCTATATGGATGACGAAAAGCAGCAAATACTCATGATTACAGGTCCTAACATGGCAGGAAAATCCGCATTGCTCAGACAAACGGCATTGATTGTTCTCATGGCTCAAATTGGAAGCTATGTTCCTGCCAAGGAGGCAACGCTGGGTATTGTGGATAAAATTTTTACTCGCGTAGGAGCTTCTGATAATTTATCAAAAGGAGAATCAACCTTCATGGTTGAAATGAATGAAACGGCGAGTATTCTAAATAATATTTCAGATCGCAGCTTAATATTGCTTGACGAAATAGGCCGAGGAACCAGCACATACGATGGCGTTTCCATAGCCTGGGCAATTGCAGAATATCTTCATGAGCACCCTACACATCCTAAAACGCTTTTTGCTACACATTATCACGAACTTAACGAAATGACGGAGTCATTTTCAAGAATTAAAAATTTCAATGTGAGTATCAAGGAGGTCAATGGAACGATAGTATTTCTTAGAAAATTAATTCCGGGAGGAAGCGAGCACAGTTTCGGTATACATGTAGCTAAACTGGCAGGAATGCCCGAAATAGTAACTCAACGTGCCGAGCAAATTTTAAAAACTTTGGAAAATAACAGTTCTAAAAAAGAGCGGAAAGAAAATGCAAAAACATCTACCGATGAAAATATGCAATTAAGCTTTTTTCAATTGGACGATCCAATTTTAGAAAATATTCGTGAAGAAATAGTAAAAACTGATATCAATGCGTTGACTCCTTTAGAAGCTTTAATGAAATTAAACCATATAAAGAAAATGATTGGTGGCTGATTGTTCATTTTTTAAAAATATATTAAGATTTTCAACCTATTTTTTTCTATATTTTTTACTGTATAAGATCATACCTATGGGTAATAATTTTAAAAAATTCTTTTCTTAGAACGAATTACTTTCGATTTGCATTTTCAACTATTGAATGTTATAAAAAAAGTTTCGTTTAACTCTTGCTTACTTTCGATTTAGTAAATATATTTGTTTGATTGACTTTCAATTAAACTAAAACCACAAAAAAAATTATAAACTATGGACACAAAAAAAGCAAAAGACGGTCCTTTAGTAATTGCCATTGACTCCTCAACCACTTCCTCCAAAGCAATTATTGTTGATGAAAACGGACACGTTTGGCAAACTGCAAAAAGAAATATACAACTTCATACTCCTGCCATGGATTTTTATGAACATAATCCGATTCGATGGTGGGAAACAACCAAAGAATGTGTAGGAGAAGTACTGTCAAAACTATCTTCTAAAGACAGAGAACGAATTTCGGCTATTGGAATAACTCATCAACGGGAAAGCTTTGCTCCTTTTGATGAAAACGGAATGCCTCTACGTAACGGAATTCTTTGGCTGGACGGTCGCGCAACGAAACAAATTAGAGCCTATGGCTCTCAACATATCCATAATCTCTCAGGTAAGCCACCCGGCGTAACTCCCGGTATCTATAAAATTGCTTGGTTAAAAGAAAATGAACCCGAAGTGTTGAAAAAAGCGTTTAAAGTTGTTGAAGTACACGGTTATATCACTTGGAACCTTACCGGTAAATGGATTTCATCAGTAGCTGCAACAGATTCTTTAGGATTATTGGACATCCGTAAATTTGATTACAGCGATGAACTTTTACAAATAGCCGGAGTAACCCGCGAACAAATGGCCGATTTAGTTCCTCCCGGAGAAATTATGGAAGAATTAAAACCGGAATTGGCTGCAGAATGGAAACTGTCTAAGCCAATACCTGTAATTGCAGGTTTGGGAGATGGTCAGGCAGCAGGAATAGGTGCAGCAGCCGTATCTCCCGATATTGCCTTTCTAAATTTAGGAACAGCTGTAAATGCGGGAGTTGAAAGTTCTGAATACAGGTGCGATCCCGTATTCAGGACTCATGTTTCAGGAATTAAAGGAAATTTTGTTTTCGAAATTTTACAGTCTTCGGGGTCATATTTGGCGGGATGGTTTCGGCAATCTTTGGGAGATCCTAAATTATTGGGAGAACCGGATCCAAAGTTGGATCACGAAGCTTCTCATATTCCCCCGGGATGTGAAGGACTCGTAACCTTGCCTTACTGGAATGCAGTACAAAGTCCCTATTGGGATTCTGTAGCAAGAGGTGCGGTGGTAGGCTGGAGAGGGACTCATTCCAAAGCGCATATGTATCGATCTATTTTAGAATCCATCGGCTTTGAGATGAAATTTAATTTAGAATCCATTGAAAAAGGAACCGGCGTTAAACTAAAATCGGTTCGAGCCATGGGAGGGGGAACTCGTTCACAATTATGGCGTCAAATAATGGCCGATTCCCTGGGATTACCCATTACCATTTGTTCTGAAGACGAAATTTCCGCCCTAGGAGCCTCCGTTGTTGCCATGGCAGGAATAGGCGCACATGGATCCAACAACATAGCTCATGCTGCTAAACACATGGCACATTTTGGAGAAACTATTGAACCGGATGTAACACAATCAGAAAGATATAGAGAAGTCGCCGAGATACAGCATAAACTATATCCGCAACTAAAAAATATTTTTGAACAACTTTATGAGTTGTCGGAAAAATACCCTTCAACAAAGCCGGAATCACCAAAATCAGAATTATAAAAACTAAAATCACAAATCGTAAAATAAATAAAAATGGCAATAATCACCATATTAGGCGCCGGAGCCATGGGCTCCGGTTTATGTACACCGGTAAGTAAAGCCGGTTGGGAAGTTAGGTTATGGGGCACCTGGCTCGACGATCATTTATTGGATGCCTGTGAAGCAGGCAAACCTCATCCAAGAACTCAAATACCTCTTGCAAAAGGAGTTAAACTCTTTCGCTCCAAAGATTTACCAAACGCTTTGGAGGGAGCAGATGTCGTGGTGATGTCGGTTGCCTCAGTAGGAGTTCCTAAAGTTACCGAAATGGCATTAGAAGGAATATCCAAATCAAAAGCACTTTGGTTAACCTCTAAAGGATTTTGTCCCGATGAGAAAGGAAAAATCCAACTTCTCCCCGAAGCTATTCGCACTCTAGCTAAACAAAAAGGAATACAAATCCCTCCTATCGTTGCAATTGCCGGACCGGTAAAAGCCAACGAGTGTGCAGATGGTAAACCCACGGCTACCATTTTCGGATGCAAGGATATTGAAGTTTCACGAAAATATGCAAGAGAAGCCAGAACAGAGGTTTACTGTATTGAAGCAACCGATGATGAAATTGGAGTAGAAATCTGTGCACCCATGAAAAATGTGTACGCCATAGCTCTGGGAATTGCTGACGGACTCGAAGAAGGCACCGGGTTTCCTCATCATAATTTAAAAGCAGCTACTTTCAGTCGTGCTATTAAAGAGATGTCTTTATTGGGTCAAGCTTTGGGTGCTCGCATGGAAACAGCCTTCGGACTTCCCGGAGTGGGTGACTTGGAAGTTACCGGATTATCGGGAAGAAATAAAGTGTACGGAGTACGTATAGGAAGAGGTGAAAATGCAAAAGATGCCCTGAAAGAAATGGATCGTTTGGAGCAAACGGTGGAAGGAGTACCGGCAGCGGGTCTTGCGGCTAAATTAGTTGAGCAATCAGCACCTCAACTTAAAGAAGAACTGACTTTGTTGAAAGCTGTTAATGAGGTTTTAGCCGGAACTAGTCGACCTGTAGTGAATGTGCTATCAGAAGCAGTACTTCCTAAAAAGCCTTAAAGTTAATCTTTGAAAATTTCAATATACTTGTACTATTTAGTCAAAAAAGTTCCTGGTAATTCAGGAACTTTCTGTTTGCTATTCGTTTTGATTTTAATTAATAAAAAATATTATTCTAAGTTGGTTTAAAGGATATAATCAAAAGTAATTTAGTTATATGCATAACTATTTATTATTTTTCATATATATTTCTATATTGATTTTTTTAGTTTTTAATCTTAATTCTTAAACTTTAAAATAATTTAAAATCATCTTGATTTATCTGTTTTTAAATAAATTCTTATTTATCTTAAAAGCTTATTTTACATATTTTCAGGAATACAAATATTATCAAAATACAATTAAATAATATTTAAAAAGGCAAATATATGGTTTATGAGATAGCAATAAGATTATTTTATATGTATGTGTTTTTTAATCAAACACTCTAAAAAGTATAAAATTTAAATATAGTATAGGATCAATATTAGTTATTCTTTAATCAAAAAGTGAATTTCAAATCTTACTTCTTTAGGAATTATAAAAAAGAACTTGATGAATACAAAAAAATCGTGAGTCTCATTGAATCAATTTAAAAATGTAAAAAATAATTAAGAATAATAGTATTCCTGAAGATGAAAAACTTACCTAAAAAAAACATAAAAAATGAAAAAACCCGTTCTATAAACGGGTTAAAAAGTGGAGATGGAGGGATTCGAACCCTCGTCCAAACAAGCAATACGCAAGCTTTCTACATGCTTAGTGAATTATTAATTTTCGGCTGATTGCTGAGAATTCACACCCCACAAGCAGCTTATCATCTAAATTTTCGAACAAAACCCGATGCGTGTCCTGTTCTATCTCCGCATTCCCGTGCCTCTTAACCAAACGCCGCAGAGAAGGGCTTTTGAGAGACATTTAGCTTCCTTACCTGGTAAGGAGATCGCTTGGACTTACTATAATTCGGTCGTATTAAGCAGCTAAAGCGTATTCTTCGTTGCCAGTTATAAGTTTGTAACGGAATTTTAACGAGATTACCTTACGTGACTCGACATGCTTACTTACCCATTGATCTTGCTGTCAAAACCGGTCATCCCCAATGGATAATTCTTCAATTTAATTGGCAAATATAATCATTTTAACTTAATTATAAGTCAAAATGGACCCCGTATTCCTTTAAGCACTATATATATTCAATTATTATTTTTAAATAAAATCAAAGATTTTAAAACAAAATAAGATATAAAACCATAAATCTAAGCTTTAACTAAATCAATTAAAAACAGGGGGATCGGTTTAAAATTTCATCATAACAAAATTGACAGTAAAAAATAATTTTCTAAATATTTTTAAAAATAGAAATTATCTTTTTATTATAATTATAAAAATTTAAATCCTTAAAAATAAAACAATATATCATAAAGAATTTATAATTTATATATATTTCAAAATAGATAATATGATTTTTTCAATAAAAAATAAAAAAAAAGAGTTTGATTTAGAATGAAAAAAACTAATTTTGTAACTATTAAGAAAAAATTCATATATGAAATTCATAGTTTCAAGCGGAGAATTATTAAAAGCATTACAATTAATAAGTGGAGTTACCGGAGGAAACTCATCTTTACCTGTATTGGAAAATTTTTTATTCGATCTGGATTCTGATAAATTAACCATCTATGGATCTGATGGTGAAACAACCATGAAAACCAGTATTGAAGTTCAAAGTACAGATAAAGGAAAAATTGCGGTTCCTTCAAAACTGCTTACCGATACAGTAAAAACTTTTTCCGAACAGCCGCTTTCCTTTTCACAAGAAGGAAATCAACTAGAAATTGTGGATGAAAAAGACAACTATTTCATAGCATTGGATGATGTAGACCAGTACCCTACCTTACCCGAATTAGACACTGACAGGTCTATAACCATGAAAGCCTCCGTTTTAGGAGAAGCGGTTGCCAATACTATATTTTCAACCGGTAATGATGCCATGCGTCCCGTGATGACCGGGGTATTATTCCAATTTACCAATTCGGAATGTCGATTTGTAGCTACCGATGCTCATCGCTTGGTAAAATATACTCGTAAAGATGTTTCTGCGAATGGAGATATAGAATTCATCATGCCCAAAAAACCGCTTACTCTATTGAAAAATGCTTTGATTGCATATGATGATGAGGTTATTATTGAATTTAATGAAACCAATGCTAGGTTCACTCACAATGAAACTCAATGGGTTTGTAGGTTGATAGACGGTAAATATCCTAATTACGATGCCGTAATCCCTAAAGAGAATCCGAACGTTTTAACTATAAACAGGCAATTATTTTTAAGCTCTCTAAAAAGAGCCGCCCTTTTCTCTAATAAATCAACTTCGCAAGTACGTTTAGCTTTAAATGGAAATTTACTTAAGCTAAGCGCTGAAGACGTTGATTTTTCAAATAAAGCGGATATGAGCCTTCCTTGTGATTACAATGGGGAAGAATTGAAAATAGGATTTAATTCCAAATTCTTAAATGAAATGCTTAACAACATTTCATCGGAAGACATTACTCTTGAAATGTCCACGCCCAATCGTGCGGGAATTATTAAACCTGCAGACGGATTGGATGAGAACGAAGACATATTAATGTTGGTAATGCCTGTTATGCTTAATAACTAAATAAATTTTAAAATATAAACCACTTTTCTCGCTCTTATGTAAATAAATTATTTACATAAGATTTTTTTAATATAAATAGTTAAAATCAATGAAAATTTCTTATAATTGGTTATGTAAATATATTAAGACTGATTTATCTGTTGAAAAAATAGCTTCCATACTTACAGACACAGGTTTGGAAGTGGAAGATGTTGAAGAAATTGAATCTGTCAAAGGCAGTCTAAAAGGTGTAGTTGTCGGTGAAGTCATTGAATGTGAAAAGCACCCGAATGCAGACAAACTGAAACTAACTAAAGTGAACTTAGGGGATCAAACCGTTCAAATTGTTTGTGGGGCACCTAATGTTGAAAAAGGCCAAAAAGTACCCGTAGCCACTATTGGTACTACTTTATATTCCGAAGACGGAAGCGAATTTAAAATTAAGAAAAGTAAAATACGAGGGGAAGAATCTTTCGGAATGATTTGTGCCGAAGATGAATTGGGCTTAGGCAAAAGCCATGAGGGCATACTCGTACTTGATACTAATTTAAAAGTGGGTACTCCGCTCAATGAGGTGATCCATGTTTCTAAAGATTATTGTATTGAAATAGGGCTTACTCCTAACCGTACGGATGCTATGTCTCATTATGGGGTAGCTCGTGATTTATATGCGGCGCTTAAAAGCAGAAAAATCAAGGCTGAATTGCAACCAATCACTTTCGAAAATTTCAAATTGGATGAAGCAAAAGGAAATCCAATTAGTGTTGAGGTAGAAAATCAGCAACTCTGCCCTAGATATTCGGGTATATATTTAAAAAATATTGAAATTAAACCTTCTCCTGATTGGTTACAAAACCAATTAAGAATCATAGGATTATCTCCTATAAATAATGCAGTAGATATAACTAATTATATATTACATTCCTATGGACTTCCTCTTCATGCATTTGATGCCGATAAAATTGGCGGTCAAAAAATAAAAGTGGGAACGGTACCGGAAGGAACTACGTTTACTACATTAGACGGAGTAAAAAGAAATCTATCCGATTCCGAATTACTTATAAAGGACGCTCAGGATACTCCTTTATGCTTAGCCGGTGTGTATGGCGGATTAGAATCCGGAGTTTCCAATGAAACTAAAAATATTTTTTTAGAAGCTGCTTACTTTGATCCGGTTTCTATAAGAAAAACCTCTAAAAAAGAAGGATTAAATACCGATTCTTCTTTCCGTTTTGAAAGAGGTGTAGACCCTAATTATACCCTGATTGCTTTGAAAAAAGCCTGTGAGCTTTTTAAAGAGTTAACCCATGCAACCGTTGTTGGAGAAATGATAGATATATATCCCAATCCAATAAAAAACGTAAATACTATTTTAAGGTATCATAAAATCGATCGAATATTAGGAAAGAAAATCCATAGAGAACAGATTAAAGAAATCTTAAAATCATTAGAGTTTACGATCATAAGCGATACAAACGAAGTTTTGGATCTTATAGTACCGGCCTATCGTGTAGATGTGACGAGGGAAATAGATGTTATTGAAGAAATTGCACGAATCTATGGGTACAATCAAATTGATATTCCTGAAAAGTTTTCGTTTGCTTATGAAAATAAAAATGCCTTTGATGAAGAATTTCTTGAAAACACGATTGCTAATCAATTAAAATATAATGGTTTTAACGAAATCATCAATAATTCGTTAACGGCTCGTAGAGATGAAAACACCCAATACGTGGAACTGGTTAACCCTTTAAGCACAGATTTGTGTGTAATGAGGCAATCCCTGGTATATGGAGTATTACAAAGTATATCATTTAACAGCAATCGTAATCAGAAAGAAATTAAGTTTTATGAATTCGGTAAAACCTATTTTAAAAATTCCGCGGGAACTTATATTGAAAATAAAAAACTTTCGGTAGCTTTATTCGGAAATTTCCAGGAAAATAATTGGATTATTCCTCAAAATACCTCTACTTTTTTTCATTTAAAAGGAATTGTAAGCCAATTACTTACCGGTTTTAATATATCCATTGATGAAAAACCGTTAGAGTCTTCTTCTCTGTATAAAGACGGCATCGAACTTTTTGTAAATGGATCTTCTTTAGGTAAATTAGGAAGTATCAATCCTAAGCTTTTAAAAGAATTCGGATTAAAAGGTAATGTATTTTATGCAGAATTGGAATGGGAAAAATGGGTGGATCTTGCCTCTAAGAAAAAACCTTATAAATTAGCTGAAATCCCTAAATTTCCGGGCTCAACCCGAGATTTAGCTCTTTTACTGGATAAAGATATAAAATATTTTGACTTATATAAAGCAGCCTTTGAAACAGAAAAAAAATTGCTTCAATCCGTAAATCTTTTTGATGTTTATGAGGGCAAAAATCTACCTGAAGGCAAAAAATCATACGCATTGAATTTCTTCCTTCAAGATGAAAATAAAACCCTTACGGATCAAGACATTGATAAGGTTATGAAAAAGTTGTTAGATCGTTTTTCAACCCAGTTTCATGCCGAATTAAGAAATAATTAATGATGAAAATATGCATAAAAATGTTGTAATTCTAGGGGCCGGAAATGTTGCTTATCATTTAACCAGAGCCTTACTTGAAAATACGGTGAATGTCGTACAGATTTTCAACAGAACCCTGGATAAAGCACAAAATTTCGCAGAAGATTATAATATTAATTATACAGATAAAATTTCAGAAATTGTTAAGGCAGACATCTATATTATCTGCACTTCAGATAAGGCCATTTCCGAAATATCTTATTATGTACCATTTGAAGATTGTTTAGTTGTCCATACTTCCGGATCGATCCCCTTATCTGCGCTTAAGGGTAAATACAGAAAAGGAGTCTTTTATCCTTTGCAAACCTTTTCAAAAAAAAGAGCGTTGGAATATGATAAAATTCCTTTTTTTATTGAAGCAGAAAATAAAGACGATGAAACTATTCTTTTAAATTTGGCTAAAAGAATTTCTGATGAAGCCTATGTTGTTGATTCAGAAAAGCGATTGAAAATACATATGTCGGGGGTATGGGCCAACAATTTCACTAATCATCTACTTTACATAGCCAATGAAATTTGTCGTAAACAAGACATACCTTTTGAGATTTTAAAACCTTTGATAAAGGAAACTTTTGAAAAAATAAATGATGACATTTCTCCGTATGACGCTCAAACAGGACCGGCAAAAAGAAATGACCAAGTTGTTATCCAAAAACATTTATCTATCTTAGAGTCTGATTCGAATTTATACCAAATCTATTCTCTACTAACTAATTCCATTTTAGAAACTTACCATGATAAATTATAAAGAAAAGCTCAATCATATTAGCGCATTCGTTTTTGATGTAGACGGAGTTATGACCGACGGATCCATCATTCTCATTAATAACGAAATGATAAGAAATATGAATACTAAAGATGGGTTTGCCTTACAGTTTGCTGTAAAGAAAGGTTATAAAATTGCCGTAATTACCGGAGGAAAGGATGCCTCTGTAGTGAGCCGACTTAACTATTTAGGTATAACTGACATCTATCTTGATTCTAAAGATAAATGGGATGATTTGGAAGATTTTCTTTACAAATACGGATTGAAACCGCATGAAGTTTTATATATGGGAGACGACCTGCCCGATTATGAGGTGATGAACCAAGTGGGAATTGGAGCAGCTCCCAAAGATGCTTGTCCCGAAATTCTTTCTATTGCAGACTATATTTCACCTATTAAAGGCGGTAAAGGTTGTGTGAGAGATGTGATCGAACAAGTTTTAAGAGTAAAGAGCGATTGGGATTATCTCGAAACAAAAGATACTACCGCTTCTATATAAACAACTTATTTATATAATTTTTAGGATGTAAAATTTATTTAGATCCCTAAATAAAATAACCAATATTTTTACCTCTTTGATAGCAATGGATAAAATTATACGCTTTCAATCATGTTATTCAAATTTAATTTTCATCCTATCTCCAAAATTTTTACACCACCTACCATCTCCATCAACTATATTGTTTTAATATAATTATTTGCACAATAAATACGATTTATTATAAATAAATTAGTTTTTATCAAACATACAATCTATAAACTGCAAAATTTGAATTATAAATGTTAAAAATTATTAAATAATTATATTAATTAAATTTATAAGAAAATTTTTGTTTCAAAAATATGGATAAATTTATTGCATGGTTTAAATCTTTAAACTTTGAATATCTTTCAATACTAGGGGCTGTTCTTTATATACTTGTTATTATTTATACCATCTTTAAAATAATCAAAAATACGGAAAATCCATCCAAAGCAATCGGGTATTTACTTATAGTTATTATCCTTCCCATTATTGGGGTAATATTATATTTTTCGATTGGAATGAACTACCGATTGGAAAAATTGTATAAAAGAAAATATACACACGATCGAAACTTCTATCAGATACTCAGAAATCAAATAAATGAACATACCGAAAAGAGAATCAACAAATACAATAAATTACTGGAGGGTAAAACTCATTCAATAAGAATGTTACTAAAAGACACTTCTTCTGCCCTTTATGTAGCCGACAATACCAAGTTGCTTATCAATGGTGAAAATAAATTTAAAGAGGTTATTGAAGAATTAAAAAAAGCAACGAAACATATCCATATTGAATATTATATTTTTGCTGATGACCGTATTGGAAACGAAATTAAAGACATTTTAATACAAAAAGCCAAAGAAGGCGTAACCGTACGATTTATTTACGACGATTTTGGAAGCCATTCGTTGAACAAAAGAATGATAAAAGAATTGCGTGAAGGCGGAGTACAAGCCGCTGCTTTTTACAAAATTAAACTTTATGCTTTTGCCAACCGAATGAATTACCGCAATCACCGTAAAATAATAATCATTGATTCTAAAGTTGGTTTTATTGGCGGAATTAATGTTGACGACCGATATATCAATACCCCGAACAGCAAACTATTTTGGCGCGATACCCATTTTATGGTGAAAGGAGAAGCGGTGAACGGACTTCAATATAATTTCATAACCGATTGGAATTTTTGTTCCGGAAATGACGTCGATCCTTTTGACAAAGACTACTTTCACGCGTCTAAAGATATCACCACTAAAGACGAAAACCCCGAACTTCTTCAGATTGCTGCCAGTGGTCCGGATAGCGATCGAGCAACCATAATGCTTGTATACAACGGAATTATAATGTCCAGCCGAAAGAGGCTTTATTTAACGACGCCTTACTTGATCCCTAATGAAACTATTGTTAATGCTTTAAAGTACGCAGCTTTAAGCGGAGTGGACGTTCGGATTTTGGTTCCGTATAAATCGGACAGTATCATTGTGAATGCAGCTTCGTGCGCCTATTATAAAGAGTTATTAGCCTCGGGGGTTCGAATTTACAGGTATACGAAAGGATTTGTACATGCTAAAACCATAATTTCCGACACCAATCTTTCCGTTATAGGATCAGCTAATTTGGATATGCGGAGCTTTGATTTAAATTTTGAAATAAGCGCCTTAGTTTACAGCGAAACCATTAACCGGGAACTTTATGATGCTTTTATGGAAGACATTGAAAACAGTACGGAAGTTTCCTATAAGGAATGGTTAAAACGAAACCGATGGGTAGATTTAGGTAATTCCATAGCCAAACTTATATCACCCCTTTTATAAAAAAATGATTAGTTAATTCTTCAAGGTTAACAAATATTTTAGGGTATAGCAATCCCTATATAGGGTAATTTAATTGATCTGTATTTTTTAAAAATACGTTTTTTTTAAAAGTTATAAATCGCTGATTGTAATACAATAAATTAGTTTTACTATACAATTAAAGTCCATTTAAGATAGACTTTTTTTTCGTATATTCGCAAATCAATTTTTTTCGCATTTGTTTTAAAAGAAAATGAGCAATAAATTTCAAGAATATAAAGAATTAAATCTAAATAAATTTGCAGACGAAATTTTAGAATTTTGGAAAAAAAATAATATTTTCCAAGAGAGTATAAAATCTCGTGAGGGCAATCCCCAATTCGTATTTTTTGAAGGACCTCCTTCAGCTAACGGAATGCCGGGCATTCACCATGTAATGGCTCGTACCATTAAAGATATTTTCTGCCGATACCAAACATTAAAAGGAAAACAGGTCAATAGAAAAGCCGGTTGGGATACCCACGGTTTGCCCGTTGAACTTGGAGTTGAAAAGGAATTAGGTATTACCAAAGAAGATATTGGTAAAAAAATAACTGTGGAAGAATACAACAAGGCTTGTAAAGAAGCAGTTATGCGATATACCGGTGCTTGGAACGAACTAACTCAAAAAATAGGTTATTGGGTAGATTTAAATCATCCTTA
Source organism: Apibacter sp. B3546 (assembly GCF_009827885.1). Classification (NCBI taxonomy): domain Bacteria; kingdom Pseudomonadati; phylum Bacteroidota; class Flavobacteriia; order Flavobacteriales; family Weeksellaceae; genus Apibacter; species Apibacter sp. B3546. Next base: position 67,790 of record NZ_WINW01000035.1, read on the forward strand.
TATTACTTACGATCCCAAATATATGGAAAGTGTTTGGTGGTTGTTGAAACAAATTTACGATAAAAATTTACTTTATAAGGGCTATACTATTCAACCCTATTCTCCTAAAGCAGGTACAGGGCTTTCCAGTCATGAGTTGAGTTTACCCGGTGCATATAAAGATATTACAGACACTACCATTGTTGCTCAATTTAAAGCAATCAAGGAAAGCACCACTTTATTTAACGATATTCAGGGCGATGTATACTTCTTGGCTTGGACTACCACACCGTGGACCTTACCTTCCAATACGGCGTTGACTGTAGGAGGATCTATTGATTATGTATTGGTAAAAACATTTAATCAATATACTTTTGAACCCATCAACGTTATACTCGCTAAAGAATTAGTAGGAAGTCAGTTTTCAGGTAAATTCGTGCCTGCTGAGTCTGATGCCGATTTTCAAGAGTATACATCTGAAAATAAAAAAATACCTTATCGAATTCTTGCCGAATACAAGGGAAAAGATTTAGTTGGAATAAAATACGAACAACTTCTTTCTTGGACATTACCGTATGAAGATGCGGACCGGGCATTTGTAGTGATTGATGGAGACCATGTGACTACTGAAGACGGTACAGGTATTGTTCATACTGCTCCTACTTTTGGTGCAGACGATGCGAAAGTTGCAAAAGAACACGGGGTACCCGGTATGTTGGTTCTTGATGAAAATCAAAATCCTGTTCCTTTAGTGGATTTACAAGGTAAATTTATTTCAAGTTTACCTGAACCTTTTGCAGGAAAATATGTTCGCATTGAATATTATACCGATAACGAAGCTCCGGAACGTTCAACCGACGTTGAAATAGCCATACTTTTAAAGACCGAAAATAAGGCTTTTAAAGTAGAAAAATACAATCACAACTATCCTCATTGTTGGAGAACAGACAAACCTATTCTTTACTATCCTTTGGATTCTTGGTTTATAAAAATTACGGAAGTTCGTGATCGAATGACCGAATTAAATCAAAGTATCAATTGGAAACCTAAATCAACGGGAGAAGGTCGTTTCGGTAATTGGCTGGAAAATGCTAACGATTGGAATCTTTCCAGATCAAGATATTGGGGTACTCCCCTTCCTATTTGGAGAACTGAAGATGCTAAAGAAGAAATCATCATTGGTTCTATTCAGGAATTGATTGATGAAATGGAAAAATCCGTAAAAGCCGGATTTATGTCTAAAAATATTTTTGAAGATTTTATTGTAGGTGATTTTTCCGAGGAAAATTACAGTAAAATAGATCTTCATAAAAATATTGTAGATCAAATAGTTCTTGTTTCAGAGAGTGGAAAGCCCATGAAGCGAGAAAGTGATTTGATTGATGTATGGTTTGATTCAGGAGCTATGCCATACGCTCAATGGCACTATCCTTTTGAAAATAAGGAATTAATAGACGAACGAAAATACTATCCGGCAGATTTTATTGCTGAAGGGGTAGACCAAACTCGCGGTTGGTTCTATACTTTACATGCAATCGGAACCATGATTTTTGACAGCGTAACTTATAAAAATGTTGTTTCCAATGGGTTGGTTTTGGATAAAAAAGGAAATAAAATGTCCAAAAGTAAAGGAAATGCTGTTGAGCCTTTTGAAACCTTGGCTATGTATGGGCCGGATGCTACTCGATGGTATATGATTTCCAATGCCCAACCTTGGGATAATTTGAAATTTGATTTGGAGGGCATTGACGAAGTACGCCGTAAAATATTCGGAACTCTATATAATACCTATTCATTCTTTGCTTTATATGCCAACGTGGATGGATTCAGTTATAAAGAGGATGATATACCTTTTAAAGAAAGAAACGAATTAGATCAATGGATCCTATCCGAACTTAATCTTTTGATAGATGAAGTGGATTCTTTCTATACCGATTATGAGCCAACCAAAGCTTTACGAGCAATTAATACTTTTGTTATAGATAATTTAAGTAATTGGTATGTGCGATTATCAAGAAGACGTTTTTGGAAAGGAGAATATTCCAATGATAAGATTTCTGCTTACCAAACTCTTTATAAATGTTTGGATACTATTGCTAAGTTAATGTCTCCTGCAGCACCTTTCTATTCCGATAGATTGTATCAGGATTTAAACGCAGTTACGGGAAAAGAACCTTATGCATCGGTTCATTTAGCTTATTTCCCTGTTAAACAGGAAAATGAAATCGATTATTTATTGTTGGAAAGAACTCATTTAGCACAAAAAGTTACCACTATGGTATTTTCTTTGCGTAAAAAAGAAAATATAAAAGTTCGCCAACCGTTGCAAAAAATTATGATTCCTGTTTTAAGTAAAAATGACAGGGAAAATCTCGAATCCATAATACCTATAATAAAACAAGAGGTCAATGTAAAAGAAGTTCAATTATTGAACCCTGAAGAAGCTTCTGATATTATTTTAAAAGCCGTAAAACCTAATTTTAAAACGTTAGGACCTAAATTAGGCAAAGATCTTAAAGCCGTTAGTCAAGAGCTCCAACAATTATCTTCTTCTCAAATTGAAGAGTTGGAAAAGAACGGGGCTATAACTTTGTCCGGCTACGAACTAAACTTGGATGATGTTGAAATTCGCACACAAGATATTACGGGATGGTTGGTTGCCAACGACGGCAAATTAACCGTTGCGCTCGATATCACTATCACACCTGAATTAAAATCTGAAGGAATTGCTCGAGAATTGGTAAATAAAATTCAAAATCTCAGAAAAGAGAATGGATTGGAAGTTACCGATAAAATATCTTTAGAAATTCAGGCAAATGAGGAAATTGAAAAATCCGTTAACGAAAATATGGAATATATATGTTCTGAAACATTAACACAGAAATTAACTTTTGTAAGTAACACTACCGATGGGACGGAATTAGACATTAATGAAATTAAAATTAAAATCGTACTAAAAAAAGTGTAATTATGACTGAAGACAGACTTAGATATTCTGACGAAGAACTTGAAGAATTCAAGATACTTATTCTTGATAAAATTGAAAAAGCAGAAAATGATTTAACTATGCTGAAAGAAGCGTTTGTTAATGATTTAAATAACGGAACGGATGATACCTCTCCTACTTTTAAAGCTTTTGAAGAAGGTTCGGAAACCATGAGTAAAGAAAGTAACTCCCATTTGGCGGCTCGTCAAGAAAAATTTATCCGTGATTTGCGAAATGCTTTGATACGAATTGAGAACAAAACGTACGGAATTTGCAGAATTTCCGGAAAATTAATAGGTAAAGAAAGATTGAAAGCAGTTCCTCATGCTACCTTAAGTATTGAGGCTAAAAACAATCAATAGTAAGAATGAAGAAAGTCTTATGGATAACATTTTTTATCCTTTTATTAGATCAAGTATCAAAAATTTACATTAAAACGCATTTTCATCTTCATGAGGAAATAAAAGTTTTCGATTGGTTTTATCTTACGTATGTTGAAAATCCCGGTATGGCTTATGGAGTGCAACTTGGAGGATTTATAGGTAAAATAGGCCTGAGCTTATTGCGTTTGGTATTAATAGGCTTAATGGCTTTTTATATCAATAAATGGTCTAAGAAGGCTAATACTTGGTATTTTATCATTCCGGCAGGATTAATTTTTGCGGGTGCAATCGGGAATTTGATTGACAGTACTTTTTATGGAGTCCTTTTCGATTCGGGTACAACTTATAACTCGGTTGTGAAGGATTGGTACGGATATTCGGGAATTTCCAAGCTTAATTTTAAAGGATATGCTCCTCTATTTGGGGGATGTGTCGTGGATATGTTTCGTTTTCCTCTTATAGACACTTATTTGCCCGAATGGTTTCCTGTATGGGGAGGTGAAAGGATTCAATTTTTTAATTATATATTCAATGTTGCCGATTCTTCCATCACTCTCGGAGCGATATTTCTCATAGGTGTTTATTTCTTCAAACCCGGTATGTTTCCTAAAGAGTGGATGAAATAGTTTTGTATAAAAAAGTACTCCATTTTGTATTCTTATGCGGGTTCTAATCTTTATATGGTATAATAAAAATGCATAAGTTTTTGCACTTTATATTTTAAATGTAAATTTGCATTTTATCATATAAAATATACCATGAGAGTTTTAACAGGCATACAAAGTACGGGTACTCCACATTTAGGCAATATTTTAGGAGCCATTGCACCGGCTATTAAGTTAAGCAAGGATCCTTCTAATGAATCTTTTTTCTTTATTGCCAATTTGCATTCCATGACGCAAATTAAAGATGCTGAAGTCCTTAAACAAAATACGTATGAAATAGCGGCAACCTGGCTCGCATGTGGTTTGGATATTTCCAAAACTTATTTTTACAGACAATCAGACATCCCCGAAGTAACGGAACTTATGTGGTATTTGCTTTGTTATTTCCCCTATAGCCGTTTGGCTCTGGCGCATGGATTTAAAGATAAAGCCGATCGATTGGAAGATGTAAATTCCGGGCTGTTTACTTATCCTATGCTTATGGCTGCGGATATTCTTTTATACGATGCACAAATCGTTCCGGTAGGTAAAGATCAATTGCAGCATTTAGAGATGACTAGAGATGTCGCTCAAAAATTTAACCACGTACACGGCGATGTTTTGGTAGTCCCTGAAGCCAAAATTCAAGAAAATACGATGTATGTCCCCGGAACTGATGGAAATAAAATGAGTAAATCCAGAGGAAACACGATTCAAATTTTTGCTCCTGAAAAAGAGTTGAAAAAACAAATTATGTCTATTGTAACCGATTCTACTCCATTGGAAGAACCTAAAAATCCGGATACTTGTAATGCGTTTTCTATATTTAAATTGGTAGCCACTCCTGAAGAAGTGGAAAATATGAGAGAAAACTACTTAGCCGGTGGTTACGGATACGGACATGCTAAAAATGAATTATTTAAAGTTCTTCTACGTGAATTTAGTGAAGCCAGAGAAAAATATAATTACTATATGAATCATATTGATGAACTTGAGAATATTCTTAAAGAGGGAGCTGAAAAAACAAAAAGCATAGCATCTGAAACACTCAAAAGAGTTAGAAAGTCTTTACAATTTTAAAATTTTTCAAAAAAAATTGCAGCAAAAAGATCTTTTGCTACAATTTAAACTAAACTAATTAAACTAATATTTAAATTCTTGTGTAAAAGGATACAATTTTAGTTTAATTATTTTTTTCCTGCAATTCTTTATAATAGATTTTATCTATAGCTGTATTTAATATTTTTATATAAGCTATATTTAGTATATATTCACATAACCGCCCTCGATATCTTTTTTAACTACTTCCGCTCCTCCATAGACATTAATATCTCCCCCATCTTTTATTTTGGTTTCAACTAATCCATTAGAATAAACAGATGCTGTTCCTCCGGAAGTAACTGCTACTGCAATTTTATTTGAGCCCACTTCTTTTGCATCGTAGGTGCCCCCGGATGTAATTTTAATATTTTGATGGTTTGCCAATCCAGAAATTTTGATTTCTCCTCCGGATTTTAGCTTGGCATGTATTTTGTTTACTCCAACAAGAACGGTAATCTTCGAACCTTCAGTAGCTCCGATATTTAATAGATTTTCTTCTAATTTATCATGACCGGTTATGGTTGATCCTTCGTAAGCATGTATATTATTTAACTTTTTATAATATACCTTTACGTTTACCTCATCGTCGTTCTCTAATTTCAACGTATCCATTCTAACAATTAATTCTCCGCCTTTTTTAACGATTTTTACGTCATCTTTTTTTACTCCGCTGATCTCTACTTTTTCTTCCGGTGAGGAAAGTAACGTCACAGGAATTTTATCATAAACACGCAAAACGGTAAAACTTCTTAAATTTTTAACTATTGCCTGAGCAGAAACAATCTGTATAAAAATTATCGCAAATAAAACAAATAAAAATTTCTTCATATACTTTTTTGAGATAGAATTCAATAATTAAGCCATAACTTCATTATGATTACTATATTATCAATAAGTATATTCTTATAAGGGGTATTGATGATTAGTTTAGCCTAGTAGTGCTTTTTTCCATTCTTCTTCTTTAAATCCTACTAAAATAAGAGAATAACTTATCACTAAGGGACGTTTTACCAACATTCCGTCGGTAGATAGAAGTGATAAGAGCTCGTCTTCGCTGCTTTTTTTTACTTTTTCTTTAAGATTTAATTCTTTATACAGTTTGCCTGATGTATTAAAAAATTTGTTTATGGGCAATCCTGATCTTTGATACCATTCTTTTAATTCTTCTTTCGTTGGACATTCTTTTGCTATATTTCTTTCTTTAAATTCTATGGTATTATCTTGTAACCATTTGATTGCTTTTTTACATGTGCTGCATGTGGGATAGCATAAGATTGTTATTTTCATTTCTTATATTTTTATGAAGTCAAATTTACTTTTTTTATGTGTCTAAAGTCTATTAATAATAGTTTAAAAATTAGCAAAGGGGTAATTATTTAAATTTAACTGGATCATTAGCTTTCAATTAAACCGGCTTTAAATATTGCTGGATTGATCAAATTAAGTAAACCTTATTAAATGAGAATTACTACAATACATAATCGGTTTTTTGTAATGTGAACATTAATGATCCACGTTATAATTTTAAGGTAAAAAAGTTTATAAAAATTGAATGCAGGAACTTTCTTTTTAATTGAACATTTCAATAATTCACTTTTTTCTTATAACCTTTCTTCTTTTGAAAATGTTACTCAATTTACAATAGATAATTTATCAATATTTCCTTTACTTTGCCCAACTGCTCCTACATTCATTATCGTGGAATTCCAACTTATTTATTAAATTAATCTAATTCAACTACTTTCATTGATTTTACCCTTGTACTTCCTTCGTATAATTCTATTTTATATAAAAGATATTTAGGTTTTTCTTTAAAAGATTCATAAATAACAGGAATTACTACATTTGCTTTATTTAGTAAAACATTAGCTTTATAAATTTTCATCCAACTATCTAAAGGTTCTTGTATTTTGATAACATCAAAACTACTATCACATATATCCTTTTGTAAATTTCTTTTGGCATATAAACTCTACATTCTTTGCAATTGAGAAACAAGTTCATACCCTTGAATTGTAATTGAGAATTTATCTTCAATGAAATAAACCCTATAGTTTTTAGATAATGAATATCTCAAGTTTAATATTGATACACTATCCTTCTCTTTTTTTATATTAAAGAAAACTATTTGACTATTTAAACCCATATTAAGAGAAGTTGGTTGTACTATAACTATATGACATTTTTCATCACTTTGTAATTCTTTAGAGAAAAGAATTGATTTATAAACCTCTTCTTTAGCCTTATTTACATAAGATAATTTAAGTGTATCTATTTGCCCATATAAAAATATATTTATCAAAATAATACTAAGAAAAATTATAAATTTCATCTTTCCCATTATATTTTAGCTTTATAACGTAATTCATTTGAACTAATTTTAAGTAATTGTTTTCATTAATGATTCCTATACCTTGATTTTTTGGATATTTTTTAGGTGGACTAGGATAATTAGTATCTCGACTATCTATTTCAGATTTATATAATTCATCACTTCCATTTAAAAAACCAAATTTCATTTCAACATTTCCCGCCTGACTAACATTTACGGCACAACCAACATATGATTTTTTATCAGGAATTCCTATTTCTCTTCTTTTTACATTACACAATTTAGCTTATGTTTGTACTGGACCTAAAGTATTTTTTCTTTCTGTGTTAACATACCATATTGATCAGTTAACTTTAATAATATATGTTCAGTAAATTAATATTAATGGAAAAGCCGAAGTTATAGTATTTAGAAAATTTAACTTTCTTAATAAATCATTACATCAATCTAAAACATAATTAATCGAGCCTTTTATATTATTCGAATTTTAAAATTTATCCTACTACCTTTTCTTTTAATAAAATATGTTTCAGAAAAAATTAGTAAATACCACAAAGATTTCTTTACCTTAAAGAACTTGGATATAAAAATGAATTATAAATACAACAACTTTCATTATAAAAGTAATTGTGTAAAGCTTAAACTTTAAAACGATATATTTAAATTTGATAAATAATGCATAGAATATGGGGTTTATTATTCCAAATCGCTCAAGTCAAGTTCTGGATAATGTTCTTTTGCATATCTAACAAACTCATCAAGCGACCCTTGAAATCTTATAACAAACTCAATAAGTTCATCTTTCTGTTTTCTATATGCTTTGTAAATTTTCTTTACAATAGCTTTTTTAGTACCATCTTTCATCTGTGATATAAATTTAGCATCGGAAGGAAGTGGATTCTTATTATTCAGTATTTCAATTGAAAGATAATTTTTCGCTATAAACCAATTATATAAATTTGAATATTCACGTCCACCACTTATGATAAATTTAGGTAATAAAATAATGTATTTACCTTTGTAAAAAGGTAGATTAACACTTTTAACTTCCCATTTTTTAGTTATGGCATTATAGAATTCAATAGAAACAGAACTTACTGATATTTTATATTTTTTGCATATTTCAGAAGTGAAACTGGCAAAAATATCTCTACAAACATTTGCTATAATATCAGACATTATATCCTGTCCAATACCTTTTACTAAGAGTAGTACAAAATGAGCATCATTCGTAACGTTAACATTTTGTTTGGCAAATCGGTTATTTCTTAATGCATCAAAAATAGTGACTGCCCTTGTATTTGAAACTGCTTTTCCTTTGTTTGTTCCCGAATATCCTAAATGATATTCATTAGGCTCGTGTAAATGAGATAAGAACTCCTTACCCTCAATTGATTTATTTGGCTTTATAAAATCGCTATTTAGCTTGGATAAAAACTGGTGCATTTTCTCATAAATATCTAATGCTAATTTATTTCCTAACTTATTGTTTTCAATTAAGAAGGGACAAATAAATGCTGTTAAATCCTCATCTATTGGAATATTTACAAAATCAATATCTTGTTTCTTCAATTTTGTAAAATGACTGTTAAAAGTATTTTTCATATTAGTAATTCATTAAATTTAATTTTTATTAAAAAGGGGCGTTTCACCCCAATCGTTTTTTTATTTGTTCTTGATGATACTAATAATCCGATAAATAACAACATTACAAAATCTTTGATTGCTAATAATTTTGCATTTACAACTATCAAATAAATGTAACTATATTCATATCAAAAAATTACATCATCTTTAATTTATAAAAATTTCTGTATAAACAATAATTTTTAAATTTATCAATATGCTTTTCACTTCTGGTTGAAAAACTTAACCAAACACTTTCTAAGTTGTATCACTACTTTTCTTTACGGACAACATTGAATGGTTTGTTGTTAGAAGTTTTAACATCCATAAATCTACCCGTGTTTGTGTCACGTTTTACCCAAGAATTAGTTTTTGGGTTGTAGGTTTGTGAACGTTCTCTAACAGCTCCTTTTCTTGAATTGTCCCTTGGTGGATTTGTCGCCATCGTTTACATTCTTTTTGTTAGACAATCTCCATTCAGAGTCGTGGAGTTTCACTCATGATTTCTAATATATGATATTAAGTTATCTAAATAATTTTTATCAGTTTTATTTCTGTCTTTTTTCAAATATTCAGTTATACCCTCTTTAACATAATATACATTTGCTCCTCGTTGCCATTTAGGATTCCTCCCATAAAATGGTTTTTATAGAATATCCTATTTTTAATAAATAAATCACTTCTTCTTCAGTTCCTACGCTACCCGACGAAACTGTTTCTCCATAAACAATATGAGGTAAAACTTTCCTTACATTTCCATTTGAATCTCTATTTACGTGAGATATTAAATAATCAGCCCATATAGCCATAACAAATTCTTTTTTATTATGTTACATATTGTAATGCTATTTAATTTTCATAAATTGCCATATTATTGGAAATTTTTAAAGAACTTTTAGCATTATATTGTAAATGGGTATAAATAACCGAGAAATAGCTACTTCTAAAGAAATATGCGCTGCCATTGAGAAAGCTATGACAAAAGAGTTTTATGAGTTACTAGTAAAGTATTCTCTAAAAAGATTAAGTACTTTTTTCAACATTAAATATAATTTTGAAAAAGGAATAAGAGGAATTATGATTCAAGATATGATTCAAGAAACTTTAGAAAGATTAATAAAGGAAGGGGGTAGAAATTGGTATAAAGATAAATTTGAAGATATTAAATTGCAAATCATTAGTTCACTTGACAGCGTAATATCAAATACTGTTTCTACACATTTAGAGAAGGATAATAAAACATTTGAAATTTTTGAAAACGATGAAATAGAGATAATTGATAATGAAGAATATAACAATCTTCTTGAAATTTGTCACGAAGAACTTAAACGATTAAATTCAACAGACCATGAAATATTACTATTTGAACCTTACATAATTCAAGGAATGAAAAGACAAGTCATATCTGAATTATTAGGAATTTCATTAAATGAACTTACAAACATTAAAAAAAGGTTAGATAGAAAATTACCATTACTAAAAAATAAATTAAAGGGATTGGGATATGAAAAGTAATTTTATAAAAAAGATAGACAAAGTAATTATTAATCAAACTTTAGAAAATGATTTCACATCTTTAGATGCTGAATTAGAGTCATTGGAATATAATATAGATGAGATAAATAATTTTTCTGAAAAGATGTATAAAAGACAATCATTTTTATTGAAAGGAATGATTAACAAGCAAAAAGATATAAATCTTTTAGAAAAGGCTTCTCTAATGCTTCAACAAGCAATAGAAGAAAATATTGATAAACCTGTGAGTTATTTAAAAAATTTAATTCAAAATAATCAATTTCAAGTTCAATATAGGAACCTTGAAAGTTTAACTATTGATGAAATTAAGGAAATCATAAAAGACCAAAACTTATTAGAACTTTTAGAGAAATTAGAAAATGAAGACTAATAAAAGAGGAACTCTAAAAGCAAGAGAGTTACTTGAAGAAATTGGATGTGATGATATTTCTGATTTATCAATGGATATGCTGGTTTCGGGTCTTGGTGCAACTTTAATTATGGAACCACTAAAAAATTCTGATGGAAAAATAATAAGAGGGAATAGTAAAACTTTAATCAAAATTAATTCTGAAATCCCTTACGAAGAAAAGATTCGGTTTACTATAGCCCACGAAGTAGGTCATTTTTTACTTCATGACAAATTAGATTTAGAGGTTCACAACGATAACAATAATACATTAAACTGGTTTAAATCAACTGAACAACAAGCAAGAAACGGAATACAGGAATGGGAAGCTAATGATTTTGCATCAGAACTATTAATGCCCGAAAAAGTGTTTAGGAAATTTGTGGAAAATAAAAAATTTTCGCCATACCTAGTAAAAGAAATAGCTTCACATTTTAAGACAAGCCTTACTTCTGTTGTTTATAGATTAGTTTCTTTAAACATTTATCCGTTATTCATCGTTTCAACTCATAATGGGAAAGTATCTTATTGGAATAAATCTGAAAATTTCTGGATTCATGTTAAAGATATTACAAAATTAGCACCTCCTAAAAATTCGGTTACACAAGAATATATTGAAGCTGATTATGATTTTATTTACAAAGACACTGAAAAAGCACAACTCATTTCAAAATTTGTATGGTTTGAATTAAAATCTTTTGAAGAGGATTCTAATTTTTATGAATATTGCATTCCTAAAAAACAATACAAATCAATTATTAGTATAGTTTGGGAAGATTGATTACTTTACAGGTTTAATTTAGAATTTATCTTCTTCTCCTTCTATCTTAATTTCATTAGTACTGTTAACTAGTTCTGATAAAACTATAAATTCATATCTTTTTATGTATTTACCTAAAGTTGAATATTTCACCTTTAAATTCTCTTTTTTTAATCTTAATGTCCCATCATTTTTTATTTTCTTCTCTATCTCATCTAATTTATATCCATATTCAGACTTATCAACATAATATATTGAACAATAAACATCATTTTTTATCCCTATTCCTTGTGTGGTAGTTTCTCCTAAACCAAAACCAACTATATATTTATTTGTTACATCTACTTTATAATCTTCACATAATTCATATATCGCATTAATATTAGAATGCCCATCTAGTTGAATCACTCCTGTTAAATCACCATACTTTGTATTAACATATTTTTTTATTAAATCTAATTTATTAGAATCCATAATTTTACAATATTTAATTTTTAATAATTTACTATTAACAAGGTAAAAATATTATCTTATTTGAGCAAAATTTTTTTTATACTATAATATTTTATAAATTATAATTCATTCAGATTAGATGCTATCATTTTTCCTTCATAATTTTTGCCTGAATCATCGGAATAAACCATTTTTACCATAACAACAAGACTATTTCAAGAAATCACAAATTATTTCACCTTCCGATAACCTTAGAATTCTATTTATTAATTTAAAAAAGAACAAACTAAGAAAAAGTAAAGCTTTCTTATTGTACATCATTTTAATCCACAACTTTTACTGATTCAATCTTTCCCTTTTTTAGAAAATGTGTCCTTATTAAGCATATATTTTTTCTATTTCTTTATTTTTTTTATTAAAGTAAATAATCATAAGACTCACTTTCAATAAGTTTTAAAAAAAATAAAAATATTTAGCTTAAATTTATTAACAATTAATATAAATTATAATATATAATGAAAATGCTTTTTATCTTATTATATCTCTTTCCTCTTTTATACCACTTATTATTTCTTTGATTATTTCTAATTTACCTTTATCATTATATCCTATCTTAATTTTGAATAAATAATATTTTTCTTTTTCAAGAAACATATGCCCTTTTGATAACGATTCATATTTTACAGGAATTACAACCTCATAATTTTCATATTTATCATTGAGTTCGATAGGATGTTTACTATAATATTTCTGATATATCTTTATCCATTTATCTATGGGTTCGTATATTTTTATTATATCAAAACTACTTTCACATAAATCCGTTATAAAATCAATTTTCTGAGGAATATATAAACTATCTGTATTTAGAAGTGCAGAAATGTATTCTCGATCAAATTCAACACCCAAAAATTTTCTTGGATCCTCAAATATCAAGTATTTTTTTGGCAAATCTTTTCTTAATTCTTTCACTGATACACTATCTTTAGTTATATCTAGATTTGTATAATAAAAACCTAGAGAACCGCCTGTAGAATAGCCTTTAGGATAATAATCCATATTTAAAGAAACCGAATTAATTCCTACTACATGGCATTGCTTATTGCTTTTAAACTCTTTGGAAAGTATAATTGATTTATATACCTCAATTTTTAAATGATCAATTGGACTAACATCTACATTATTTATTTCTCGACTGCTTATTTGTCCTTGCAATATATAGATAAAGGAAAAATTAATTAAAATCGATAGTTTCTTCATATACATGATAATTTATAGTTGTTAGAAATCTTAAAATAAATAAGTTATCAATATTTCCTTTATTTTGCCCAACTGCTCCTACATTCATTATCGTGGAATTTCAACTTATTTATTAAATTAATCTAATTCAACTACTTTCATTGATTTTATCCTTATACTTCCTTCGTATAATTCTATTTTATATAAAAAATATTTAGTTTTTATACTATAAATAATTTTTTTGTACGATTAATATAATAAAATTTTTAGTTTTTGAATGGAAGTTTATTTATAACGTTATCAAATTGAAAGTAATAAGATATCTTCTGAAGTTAACTATTAATTATAAATATAAAAAACTATTATGAAGTTGTGTATTTTTTGAATTTGATTTCAAATTAAAATTAATTTTAATCATTTTCAATAAGTCAATAATTCAAACCCCTTAGTTGTGACTGGATATATTACTTTTTTATTTTATTGATTTAAATAATTTAAGATAAAAAGATAATAATTAACCATTAAGAATTTGGGAAGAAAAAGTATAGGATAAGAAACAATCAGAAAGAAAAATATTTCCGTAACCCGTATTTAGAAAAGGATTTATTTTATGATTGTTTCTCTTGGATTTTTTGATGCCCCAGCCTATTTCCCAATACAAAATTTACCAAAAATATTTCCTAGCAGTTCATCATTAGAAACTTGTCCCACGATTTCCCCGAGGGCTTCCAAGGCACGTCGCAAATCAATGGCAATCAATTCGCTGCTTAATCCGTTTTGTAAACCTTCTTTACATAAAAGTAAAGATTCTCGCGCACGAATCAAAGCATTCACATGACGTACATTAGTTACAATTGTTTGAGAAGTAGACTTTTGAGATTCTATATACGAATACATGTTTTCTTTAAGTTCTAAAAGATCTGGATTTTGCTTAACAGAAACCATCAGTACTGTATATCTATGTAAAATTTCATCGGGAATTTCAGAAACAGTAAATTTGCTATTCTTATCCAGCTTAGTTAAACATACAATGATAGATACGTCTTCTCTCTGAAATTTAATAAGATCAGATTTTATCTCTTCCCAATTTAACTCTGTTACATCTGCCAAATATAATATAATTGTGGCTTCCTTAGCCTTTTCCAAAGCCTTGGCTACCCCGATAGCTTCTATTTGATCTTCCGTTTCCCGTAATCCCGCCGTATCTATAAATCGAAATTGAATACCATTAATAACTAACGATTCTTCAATGGTATCTCGAGTAGTTCCCGCAATATCGCTGACGATGGCCCTTTCCTCCTGTAATAAAGCATTTAACAAGGTTGATTTTCCTGCATTTGGCTTACCTAGAATAGTAACCGGAACCCCGTTTTTAAGAGCATTCCCGTAAGAAAATGATTCGATTAATGGATTAATAACCCCTAAAATCTTATCCATCAATTGTACTAATTGAGAACGATCGGCAAATTCAACATCTTCCTCTGAAAAATCCAATTCCAGCTCTAAAAGTGAAGCTAAATCCAATAATTCAACTCGTAATTCCTTGAGAAGAGAGGAAAATCCTCCCCTCATTTGAGATAAGGCCATGTCGTGACTGGCTTTATTTTCGGCCGAAATTAAATCGGCAACTGCCTCGGCCTGACTTAAATCTATACGTCCATTAAGAAAAGCACGTTGTGTAAATTCACCTGCCAGAGCTAATCGACACCCTTTTTTAAGTAATAAGGAAAGAATTTGCTGTTCAATATATTGGGAACCGTGACATGTAATTTCCACCAAATTTTCTGCCGTAAAAGTTTTAGGAGCTAAAAAAACGGAAACCATCACTTCATCAATCGTTTCATTTTCATCTTTAATAAAGCCATAATGAACCGTATGAGAAGGTACCTCATTTAGATTTTTACCCTTAAAAACAGAATTAACTAAAGAAATTGAATTTTTACCGGAAACCCTGATAATTCCTAATGCCCCTGTTCCCGGTGGAGTAGCTAATGCACAAATAGTATCTTCAAACAACATTAATATAGATAATAAAAAAACTAGTTAGGTTTACAAAGTTTATCAATATAAAGCTTCCCTTGCAGGTGATCGAATTCATGTTGGAAAATAGTACCGGTATAATCTTCGGCGCGACTTCCACCTAAAAATTTATGAGTAACCTTTTTTTCATTTTGGTCCGTATATTCCACCTCAATCCAGGCATAACGTTGCGAAGTTCCATATCGGTTAGGTACGGATAAACATCCGTCATTCTGAAAACATAGTAATTCGGTGGAATGGGAAATAATCCGTGGATTAATAGCAACTTCTACCGTTTTTTCTTCCTTATCCAATCGATAAAATAAAAAAACATTTCGATTTACTCCAATTTGAGGTGCTGCAATTCCTACTCCGTTTTCTTCCAACATAGTTAAGTACAGCTTCTTTATCAGCTGCTCCAAGTCTTTATTATTGTGTATTTTTTTTATTCGTTTAGAAGGTTTTCTAACAATCAGTGAATCCTCTTTGTGATTTATCTTTAAAACTCTTGCCGGAGAATCGGGTGACTGATAAATAATTGCTTTCTCTGAAGAAGTAAAACAACTTCCGCAAGATGTTAGTATGACAAACAATGCCAGATATGCTATTTTATACATTTTTTAAGGTTTGAGTTTTTTTGGGTTGTTGATTTTTATCAGTATTTTATTTTTACTATCCAGAAGTGTAGAAAAAAACTCGCTCATCTTTTGATACTCTTCTGAATCCTGAGGATTTACAAATGAATATTCCTTACCGGAACATAAGACTATCTTGTATTTAGTATCTTTCCCATCATACAAACGTTTACTCTCACCGCTTTTAATTTTTTCAAGTAAATGAATATCTAAAGTAGATTCTAATTTTTCCCAAACAACTTCAGGCGTTTTTTCCAGCTCTTTTGCGCTTGTGTTCGTTCTTCTGATAATTGAATGATACGAACTATTCTCTTGAGTAATCATAAAAGATTCTTCCCAACCATTCATCCCTCCGTAATTAGAATACTCAACTTTGCAAAGCTTATCCTTGCTAACCGTTTTAGGTTGCTGAGATTTACAAGCAAAGCAAGTAACCAGCATGATAACTAAATAGATAATTCTTTTCACTTTAGAATGAAATGCTTAAACTTTTAATTTTTTTTGAAAAAGCTGTCTACAAACTCATATTTATTAAAGGGTTGGAGATCTTCCATTTTTTCGCCCACTCCAATATATTTTACCGGAATTTTAAACTGGTCGGATATACCGATCACTACTCCTCCTTTGGCTGTACCGTCTAATTTGGTAACCGCTAAAGCACTAACTTCGGTAGCTGCCGTGAATTGTTTGGCCTGTTCAAATGCATTTTGTCCGGTGGAACCATCTAATACCAATAATATTTCATGAGGAGCATCGGGAATTACTTTTTGCATAACCCTTTTTATTTTACTAAGCTCATTCATTAAATTAACCTTATTATGCAAACGTCCCGCAGTATCAATTAATACCACATCGGCACCTTGCGCTTTGGCAGATTGAACGGTATCAAAAGCCACAGACGCAGGATCTGATCCCATGCTTTGTTTAATTATTGGAACCCCTACCCTTTCAGACCATATGACTAATTGATCTACGGCTGCCGCTCGGAACGTATCCGCCGCTCCTAATATAACTTTCTTTCCTTGTTGTTTAAATTGATAAGCAAGTTTTCCTATAGTCGTTGTTTTTCCAACTCCATTAACTCCCACTACCATGATAACGTACGGTTTTTTATCCTCCGGAATTTCAAATTCAGAATCAGAACTTTTATTTTCTGCCAATAAATTCATAATTTCTTCTTTTAGAATTTGATCTAATTCTGAAGTATTCATAAATTTATCTCTGGCAACCCGTTCTTCTATTTTTTTTATTATTTTAAGTGTGGTTTCAATTCCTACATCCGAAGAAATCAGCACTTCTTCCAATTCATCAAGAACCTCATCATCGACTTTACTTTTTCCTGCAATAGCTCTCCCAATTTTATCAAAAAAAGATCGGCTAGATTTTTCCAATCCCTTGTCTAATGTTTCTTTTTTCTCTTTTCCGAAAATTTTCTTAAACCAACTCATATAGGATATATAATATAACAAAAATAAAAAAAAAATCATTCACAATGAAGTGAATGATTTTTTTAAAACCTTAAAAACCTATGTTATGAAAACTATTTCTGTTTTAAAAATGTGTCTACGTTATCCGCATTCACAACTTTTTCTTCAAAAACGTAAGCTCCGGATTTAGGAGACTTAACCATTTTGATCACTTTGGTCATTTTTTTAGATTCTGTACGTAATGTTGCTACAACCTTCTTTGCCATGACTAAAATTTATTATTTAATTTCTTTGTGTATAGTATATTTTTTTAACACCGGATTGAATTTTTTCAATTCAATTCGTTCCGGAGTATTCTTTTTGTTCTTAGTTGTTATATAACGAGACACTCCCGGCATTCCACTCTCTTTATGCTCAGTACATTCTAAAATTACTTGTACTCTATTACCTTTCTTTGCCATTTTAATTTTAATTTTTAGTAATTGATAAGACCTTGTTTACGAGCTCTTGCTACAGCTTCTTCAATTCCTATTTTATCTATAATTCTTAAACCATGTGCAGATACTTTTAAAAATACCCAAGCATCTTCTGATGGTAAATAGAATTTTTTCTCCATCAAATTTATTTCAAAACGTCTTTTTGTTTTGTTATTGGCGTGCGACACATTATTTCCTACCATTGCACGCTTTCCTGTTATTTGACAAATTCTAGCCATTATCTTAAATCTAAATAATATTCTTTTTCCTTGAATCGGGTTGCAAATTAACAAATTATTTTTGACTCTACCAACTTTTTTACTTTTTATTTTTTGATATTGTGTTTCCTTTTTAGGGCATTCTTATTTATTTTATTTAAAAAGGTTTTGGATATCGCATAAGCCAATAATATTCCCGCCAGCAGCAATGCCAATCTGGCGATTACATCGCCGTATTTTACATAAGTTGTAAGTGAAGTATTTAAATTAATGTCCCCCCTTAAAGCCCCCCGTTTTCCATAGTCTAATTTTTCTACGATATCTCCCCGTTGGTTTATAAATGCTGAAATTCCACTATTGGCTGAGCGACCTATATCTCTTCTGGTTTCAATGGCTCGTAATCGCGCATAAGCCAACAGCTGCTTATGTCCTTGCGAATCGCTCCACCAAGAGTCATTGGTCATTATAAATAATGCGTTAGCTCCTTTTTTCACGAATTCTCCAACGTATTCTCCATATATGCTTTCATAACATATTATGGGAGCGGCTTTTAATCGATTCTTCGAATTTGTGAATATAGTCGGCTGGTCTTGTACTCCTAAACTTTCCATAGATCCGCCAAAATTCATCATATACTCTCCTAGTATAGGCTTTAATACGGATGCATAGGGGAAATGCTCTACTCCTACCACTAATTTTGACTTATTATAATATTGAACCGGATCATTCAAATTTACCTGTACGGCAGAATTATAAAGATCAATCCATTGGTTATACTGTTTGAGATAACGGGCTGTAGGAGTTTGTTGTTGGGTAAAATATTCAGCTAACGATCCTCCCGACACCAAACTTAATTGAGGATAATTTTTCATCCATTGCTTTATTTGAGTTATGTAGATATCGTTTTCAAGATTGTTTACCATTACGAATCCATTTCCCGGAAAAGCAGTTTCAGGGGCAACTACAAATTGTGTAGCAGGGGTTATTTCTTTATCTACTGTTTGTAATAATTCTTGAAGAATTACAGTTCCGTCCAAACGATACTTATCGGCATATGGGTCAAGTGCCGGTTGGGCTAAAACCACTTCTATTTTCTCAGAAGCTTTTTCATGATACGATTGATATCTAAGGAGGGAAATAGCCAGGGGAATTCCTATAATGGCCAGGTTATAGCATAGAGATTTCCATATATAGGTTTTATTATGCGTAACTTGATAAGCTCGTAGGTAATAAAAGAATATCAGGTTTGATGTTAACACCCATAAAGTTCCGCCCAAAGTGCCGGTTACTTCATACCATTGAATGACTTCAGGATAATTAGCAAAGGCATTTCCTAAATTAAGCCAGGGCCAGGACATTTCCCAAGTTAGATGAAATTTTTCAAAACAGATCCAAAGGGTTGGAAAGAAAATAATCCCGAAGCGAGTACCTGTTTTTCTTTTTACAAAATGAAAAAAAGTAAAAACGAAAGCCATTAACAAACTGTTTACGAATAGAGGAAACAAAAATGCCATCCAAGAATGAGACCCGTCCGGATTTTGGGCGAAATGTAGCCATTGGGTTGCTCCCCAGTTCCAAAGGAAAAAGGCTAAATAGGAAAATCCAAAAACCTTCCAATCGGAGAATTTTTCTTTTTTTACAGTAATATCATGTTCAACCAATAAAAGGGGAACAAAAGCAATAAACAGCAAAAAGGGAAAGCCATATGCAGGCCAAGACAGAGCAAGAAGCAATCCACTGACTATTGCCGGAATAAATCTTTTCATATACTTGTAAAAATAGTTATTTTTGAGTTTTTAAACGCTTCAAATCTATGAATAAATTATTTTTTATAGTTCTGCTCTCCTTGATTTTACTTTCGTGTAAAACTCATTACAGGGAATCAGTAAATACCTATACTACCCCACCCGAAGTAGGAATCCTTACTTCCGATTTACCCAGATACAGCAAACCTCCGGCATCCGTAAATCCTGTTAAATTAGATGAGTCTCTTCCTTCTTTAAAAAAAGACAGCATAGTTACTTCTGAGGATACCGTTTCTTCTGCCTACCACACAATTAATAGAGAAAACCCTTTAATTCAAACAGTTCCGGTATCCACCTTTTCATGGGAAATAGGAATACGCCAAACGCAGATTGTTGATGTACGAACATTAGTAGAATACAAAAGTGGCCATATATATGATGCTGTTAATATGAGTGTAGACGATCCCAGTTTTGAAAACCAAATTCAAGAATTAGATAAAAACAGCCCGGTAGCCGTTTATTGTAAATCCGGAATACGAAGTTTTTATGCGGCTAATGTTTTAAAAGATCATGGGTTTCAAATCATTTATAATTTAGACGGCGGGCTTAACAGCTGGTTGAAAAATGGAAAGGAACTTGTAAAGTAAAAAATAATTTTAATCATAAAATATATGAAGTCTATCTCAAAAATCTTAATTC
Organism: Apibacter sp. B3546; assembly: GCF_009827885.1. Classification (NCBI taxonomy): domain Bacteria; kingdom Pseudomonadati; phylum Bacteroidota; class Flavobacteriia; order Flavobacteriales; family Weeksellaceae; genus Apibacter; species Apibacter sp. B3546. The sequence continues at coordinate 88,436 of NZ_WINW01000035.1, forward strand.
TATGTTATTCAATTGTTTTACTTATAAGTTGTTCCATACGTGAGGAAATTACGTTCAATCCTGAAGGCAATCTTACTTATTCTTATTTGATTGATGCCGGTGAATTTATGAAAATTATGCCCGATAGTCTGAATAAAGGCATTTATAAAGACACTCTAATTTCATTCAACAACTTACTTACTCAAAAAAAGGATAGCATATCAAAATTATCGCTCGAGAATCAAAAAAAGGTAGAAGCACTTAAGCCCCTATTTATCAAAGTGCACCAGGATGAAAAGAAAGGGGAATTTTATGTATTGATTTACGGGGATTTTACCAATAGTGCGTCTTTAAATTCCGCTCTCGCCGCTTTAAATTCTATTGATAATTCAAAAAACAACCCTTCCAAAAACATGGAATTTCTAACCAACTCAACTTTTCATTGGAAGGGCAACGTATTTAGTAAAAAGTCCGTGAAATCCGAAAGTTTAAAAAATGATTCTGTGGCTCAAAGCATTCTCCCCTTATTCACGGGTGGTACTTTTAAAACCATTTATACGTTTCCGAAAGAAATAAAGAAAGTAAACAATTCTTCGGCCGTAATTTCTCAAGACAAAAAAAGTCTTTCTATGGTATTTGATGCTTCCGAGTATTTGGCTGCTCCTCAAAAAACGGATTTAAAAGTGGAGTTGGTAAAATAATTACATAAAAAATTAGTACTTAGTACAATTTTTATTTTATACTTTTCGCAATGAAGCAACAAGATGCCGGTTTCAGTTGTAAAATCTAAAACAGCCTCCTAGTAACTCATTTACATTTATTTACATATTTTGTACCTTTGCGTTGTTAAATAGTAAATGTGTACTATGAATTCTCAAACTCAGATAAAATGCCCGAATTGTGGAAATGTAATTGATGTGAATGATATCCTTAAACATCAATTAGAAGAATCCATAAAGAAAGAATACCAAGAAAAATTTCTTTCTTCTCAAAAAGAGCTTCAAGAAAAAAACAATTTATTGGAGCGGCAAAAAGAAGAATTTGAGGCCAAGAAAAAGAAAGAGAATGAAATTTTTCAGGAAAGACTCTCGAAAATAACCAAAGAAAAGACTCTTGAAATTGAAAGTTATCTGAAAAAGAAAATTGAGGAAGAGAATCAAGAACGCATTTTTCTTTATGAAAAAGAATTAGCCGAAAAATCTGAAAAGCTTCAAGAATTAAATAAGATGCAAGCGGAGATTTTCAAATTAAGTAGAGAAAAAGAAGAGTTGAAAGCCGTTTTTGAAGCAGAAGCTCAAAAAAAATTAAATGATGAACTTCTACGAGAAAGAGAAAAAATTCGCAAACAAGAAAATGAAAAAAATGAGTTAAAGTTTAAGGAGTTACTTAAACAACTGGAAGATCAGAAAAGGCTCACCGAAGAAATGAAGCGAAAACAAGAACAAGGATCCATGCAATTGCAGGGAGAAGTTCAGGAATTAGCTATTGAAGAATGGTTAGCTCAAAATTTTCCTTTAGATACTATCAACGAAATAAAAAAAGGGGTCCGTGGTGCCGACTGCCTTCAAATTGTAAATACCCGTGAAATCCAAAATTGCGGCTCAATTTATTATGAAAGTAAAAGAACAAAAGATTTCCAAAACTCATGGATTGAAAAATTCAAAAATGATATCCGTGAGAAAAAAGCAAACACCGGAGTTCTTATTACTGAAGTAATGCCTTCAGACATGGACCGAATGGGAATGAAAGAGGGCATTTGGATTTGTACCTATAATGAATTTAAGGGGTTGAGTGCCGTTTTAAGACATTCCATCATTCAATTCAGCACCATTATTAAATCCCAAGAAAATAAAGGCGATAAGATGGAAATGCTCTACGATTTTCTTACCGGAAATGAATTCCGTTTACGTATTGAAGGTATTGTTGAAGGATTTACTCAAATGCAAGACGAGCTTAGTAAAGAAAAAAGGGCTATGATGAATATATGGTCCAAACGAGAAAAGCAAATCGAAAAGGTAATCGAAAATACAATTTCCATGTACGGCTCCATTAAAGGAATAGCAGGAAATGCAATTCAAAATATACAGGCTTTAGAATTAAATTCTGACGAAACCTTAGGCTTTGATGAATAAATAATATACACAATACTAAAAAATATACTTCTTTATATATAATTTAGAATTATATTTGCAGTACTCTTCAATAACATAACCTAAAAAAAAAGTCTATGGAAAAAAATATCTTTGAAGGCACTCCTATTGAAGATCTTCACCCAAATGACATCGCAGAACAACTTGAAGAGCTTTCCGAAAAAGATCGGATTTTAAACTTTTTTCTGCTTCCTCGTAATCAAAAAACGGATGTTTTTACGTATTTAGATCCTAAAATTCAACAAGAATTGTTGCATGGTTTAGGTAAAAAAGACATTGCCGATTTGTTAAACGAAATGGCTCCGGATGACCGTACAGAATTTTTTGTGGATCTGCCGGACGATCTTATTAAAAACACCATAAATTTATTAGACGAAAACGAGAGAAAAATTGCTTTACAGCTTTTAGGATATCCGGAAGACAGCGTAGGACGTTTAATGACGCCCAATTATATACAAGCTAAAAAATACTGGACAGTAAAACATACCTTACAACATATTAAAAAATATGGAAGGAAAGCAGAAACTCTAAATTTCATTTACATTGTCGATGAGAATGACAAGTTACTGGATGACATCAAAATAGGAAAGTTATTACTTGCCGATGATGACAGTAAATTGGAAGAATTAGGAGATGACAATTTCATTGCTTTAAAAAGCATGATGAACCAGGAGGATGCCATTCGCGTTTTTGAAGATTATGACCGAAGCACCCTTCCAGTTATTTCCGAAACCGGGGTATTGGTTGGTATAGTTACCGTGGATGATATCTTGGATATTGTTAAGGAACGTGATACGGAAGATATACAAAAATTTGGTGGTGTGGAAGCTTTGGATATTCCTTATCGTGATACTCCACTCTTAACTTTATTTAGAAAACGGGCCGGATGGTTAATCATACTTTTTCTTGGAGAAATGCTTACCGCCAGTGCTATGGTCCATTTTGAAGAGGAAATTGAAAAGGCCGTGGTTTTAGCCCTTTTTGTGCCTCTAATTATATCCAGTGGGGGAAATTCCGGATCTCAAGCGGCTACCCTGATTATACGGGCTATGGCTTTGCATGAAATCAAATTGAAAGACTGGTGGTACGTTATGAAAAAAGAAATTTTTTCGGGTCTATTATTAGGGATCACTTTAGGAGTAATTGGTTTCATCAGAATACTTATATGGCAAAATCTTAATTTTTACGATTATGGTCCTCATTGGTTGCTCATCGGAATTACGGTTGCTACTTCACTTATCGGAATCGTATTATGGGGAACTCTTTCCGGTTCTATGATTCCTTTCATTTTACGTTTATTTAAATTAGACCCTGCTACTTCCTCTGCTCCTTTTGTGGCAACGATGGTGGACGTAACCGGATTAATTATTTATTTTACTATCGCTTCTCTTATTTTAAGTGGTGTGTTACTCTAAATTTATTCTAATTTACGTAAATACGTTAATTGGTATTCAGGAACTAGTTCGGGATGTATGATTTTAATGAGATCCGATAATACTTTATCCGCATAAATGCTTCCGTACTCGTAGTAGTCATTAGCGAATGATTGGTTTTCTTTGTTATTTAATGCATATACGTTTCCTGATTGATATGCTTTAAACCATTCATAGTTTGTATTGGAATTTAACAAATCTCTTTTGGATTTAAAATTACTGGTTCCTATCCATAAATCGGCATTTTTAGCTTTACTTAGTACTTCTTCAAAAGTCATGGGAACAGATCCTGAATTTTTATTATCCTGCCATAAATAATGAGCTCCCGCATCTCTGAAAAGAGTAGCTAAAAAGCTTTTTCCTCCTGCCATATACCAGGAATCTCCATACATAATTCCGGTAAAAACGGTGGGTTTCGTACTAATATGAGCCGATTTTTCTTTTAATTTTAAATAGTTTTCTTTTACTATAGAAAAGATGCTGTCGGCCTTTGGGAGCTGTTTAAAAACTGTTCCGAATAATTTTAGATATTCTGTTTTTCCTAGTGGGTGTAATTCCATAAATTCTTCTACATAAAGAATTTTAATACCCTGTTTAGACAGTTGATTTAAAATTTTTTCATAATTGGGGTTATGTCCGGATATAATTAAATCTGGTTTTAAAGCTAAGATTTTTTCAAAATTCAACGTTCCGTCATTTCCTATATCTTCGATGGTATTGTTTTTAATTTTCTCTTTGATTTTTGGATTATAGAAATAATGGGGTGAACAAACACCTACAATGGAGTTAATCTCTCCCAATGCATCAATATACGCCGAGGCAGAAGTAGTAGTAATTACACATCGTTTACTTTTATAATGCTGGGGGAAAACTAAACGACTGCCCGCAGATGTTATAATTAGTTGATTATTTTCGTTTTGAATTGAAAAATTAGTCGCGTATTCGTTTTTAGAAGCAACGGATTTTTCAAAAGATTTTCTGCAAGAAAATAAGACAATTGCAAATACACAAAAAATGAATATTTTCCTCATAAACAATTCATGATTTTCGTTACAAAACTACTTAAAGTAAACATTTTTTTAATTTATAAATACACATATTTTTATTTTAGCAGTATATCGATTCAAATCTTATATATTATCCCAAAATTAAGACTTCCTATTTTGAACTTTTTTTGAACTTTCTATTATAATCGTTTTTTTATTCATTACTATTTTAAAATTTAAAATCTTTAGTTATATATAATATATAAGAATATAGATTTTAGGGATATATAAATATATCAATTATTATAAAATTTATAATTTTATTGTTTATCCTATATTTTTTTTGATATTTTTTTATTATATTTTAAATCTCGGGGAGAATTATCGCTCTCCCCGTGATATTTATTACTCATATTAAATTTATAATATTTTTTGAACTATTTTTATCTATGAAGAGAAAGATATATAAAATATATAATATGACTTAAAATGGATAGTTAAAATTTATTGAAATAGCTACGATAATTTTAAAATTAACTATAATAATTATTAAAAAACAAATGCCAAAAAAAGTATTTTTTTGGCATTTGAAATTTATTTACTCTTTTTGATTAAATAAATTATTACAAAATTTTAGTGTTAATAAACCCTGATTACGAATTTATTACATCAAATGTAAGAAATTTAACCTTTGGCTGTTACCGTAATTTAATAATTAAAATAATAATTTCAAAATAGATGAATTATTCACAATATATATCTTGTATTATATTTTATCTCTTAAAAAATAAGATGAAAAAATAATAATTATCAATAAGTATAAAATTTACATTATTTATATTAAATAAAAATTATGTTAAAAATTAATATTTTAAAAACAAACCCATTATTTTATCCATCATTTTATTGAAAATCATTGTTTTATATACCTAAACAAATTAAAATATGAGATATTGAGCTTAGTATTTCTTATATTTTTATGAAATTATATATTCATAAAATTTATAAAAACTAAAATTAATGTTTGATTCATTTTTATTTTTTATCTTAGATTAGCTATTATGTTTATAATTAATTATTTGTTTTCATTAAAAATTAATTTTATTGCTGTTTTAATAGAATGATAAAAGCAACAAAACAAGAAAAAGACATAGCTCTTGAAATATTACATTGTGCTTTCTTTAATGTACTTATTCCAAATTCAATTAACTTCACGATAAAAAAGATCATAAGAGGCATGAAAGATTAATAGCTCCAATGGATTATCAATTTCAAATGTCAATGAAATATGGAGAAGTTTTTATTTGTGATGACAAAAATGGCTATGTATTATATATCGATAAATATATTCCAGTTTACAAAAGATTAGTTGGGAAATTGAACTTCTTTTAAAATGTATAGGCATTGAGAATACTTTTAAAACCCTGAAAAAGAGAAAATATTTAAAAACTCCTACCCTTTTAACTTTTGATAAATTAAAGGAATTTATTAATTATCATATGGTTAAGTATCTTAATATAATCGGCTCATTACTCAAATCCGTTATTTTCAATGCTATATTTGTCTAATAATCAATAAATCACAAAATAATGCAGAAAAATTTAGATTACTATTCATGACTATATTAAAAGGAGGATAAATATTTAAAATGATTGTGGGAGAGATAATTCCCAAATAAAAAAACCGCTAATCTTTTGAATTTCAAAATGATTAACGGTCTTTGAGTACCCCAGACGGGACTTGAACCCGTACAGCCTAATGGCCACAGGATTTTAAGTCCTGCGTGTCTACCAATTCCACCACCGGGGCATTAGTATTTTTAGTATTTTAATTATCAAACCTGAGCGAAAAACGGGACTCGAACCCGCGACCCCGACCTTGGCAAGGTCGTGCTCTACCAGCTGAGCTATTTTCGCGCTTCAATTAACGTCTTTCTTGTAAATTGGTTTGCAAATATAGAATTGATTTTTCTTATCTGCAAACTTTTTTTTCATTTTTTAAACTATTTTTACTCTTACATGATTTATACCATTAGTATTCAATCTATTAAAAAATTACTAATTTAGTAACGCTTAGGCTAAAAAGGTTTCAAAACTTCTATTTATATCTGATTTATGCATCTTCAACTTAAAAAAAAGAATAGAATTTTTATTAATTGTTTATATTTGTCGAAAAGTTATTCAAAATTTAAAAGTGAAAGCAAGAAAGGAATTTACAGCGGGTATAATAGTAATTGTAACTTTATTAGCCTTTTGGTGGTTGTTTAAATTTTTAAAAGCGCAAAACGTTTTTACAAATCAAAACACCTATTATGTAAAATATAATAAAGTAGAAGGCTTATCTAAATCTAAAAATGTAAATATAAACGGCTTAAAAGTCGGAATGGTGGAATCTATCATTCCTGTACCAACCAAAACTAAAAATATAAGCTTTATTGTAGCAATAAATGTTGATAAAGATTATAAATTTTCTAAAAATTCTGTAGCTCAAATAGTTACCAGTTTTATGAATGGTGCAGAAATTAATTTGGTTTTAGCTGAAGATCAAGCAGAAATAGCAAAAACAGGAGATACTTTGAAAGGAAGTTTATTGCCGGGCCTAATGGATTTAGCCGAAGAAAAGATAAAACCAATTAGTGATAATGCCAATAAAGTTTTATTAAGACTGGATTCCACTCTAGCTTCAACTAATAAACTTCTTAATGAAAAAAACCGTCAAAATATAGAATCTTCTTTAGCAAATTTAAATCAAGCTATAGCAGAATTCAATAAATTAGGTAAAGGGGCTAACCAATTACTGGCTAATAATTCTTCAAAAATTAATTTAGCTATTGATAATGCCAATAAAATGATGGTAACAACCAATACTACGGTTGAAAAATATGGAATGATGGCTGATAAGATCAATAAAGCAGATTTAGATGTTGCCGTTAAAAAATTAGAATCAACGTTAAATAATCTTAACGAAATATCCGGTAAAATAAATTCGGGAGAAGGCTCAATGGGCAAACTAATAAATGATCCCGGTTTATATACTAACTTAACTCAAGCTTCGAAAAATTTAAGTGTTTTATTGGATGATTTAAAAACCAATCCAAAAAGATATGTTCACTTTTCAATTTTCGGAGGTGGCGGAAAAAAGAGTAAATAAGAAGGAACAGCCAAATAATATAGTATGTTATAAGGGTTGAATATCCACTAATACACTATTTATGGATTACATACAGAGCATCATATTCTTACTTCTTGCATTTGCAGGAATTGGATTGTTTGTTCGTAATATCCTTAAAATAAAAAGAAATATATTATTAGGTAAAGCAGAAAACCGTTCGGATAATCCCTCCAAAAGATGGAAATTAGTTTTACGTATTGCCATTGGGCAAGGGAAAATATTAGCCCGTCCGGTTGCCGGAATTTTACATCTTGTTGTATATATTGGATTTGTCATCATAAATATAGAATTAATTGAAATATTTGTTGATGGTATATGGGGAACCCATCGGTATTTCGGAAAAATTCTCCCCTCTCCTCTTTACAATTTGACAACCGGAACGGTAGATATTCTATCATTTTCTGTTTTAATTGCGGTAACCCTATTTTTTATACGGAGAAATATAATCAAAGTTCCAAGGCTTAATTCCAAAGATTTGCTGGGTTGGCCGCATATGGACGGAAATCTTATTTTGATTATTGAGTTCTTAATGATGCTTTCTTTGCTCATTATGAATGCTGCCGATTTTACTCTTCAAAAAAAAGGTATTTTATATTCATGCGGATTTTTTCCTATAAGCAATTTCATATTTAATAATGTATTTTCGACCTTTTCAGTTGAAAGTTTGTATATAATGCAAAAATCAGCCTGGTGGTTTCATTACCTCGGGGTTCTCTTTTTTTTAAATTACTTATATTTTTCCAAACACTTACATATCCTATTTGCTTTTCCAAATACTTATTTTGCTAACCTTCAAAAACAAGGTCAACTTAATGATTTGGACTCTGTAACTAAAGAAGTAAAATTATTATTAGATCCCAATGCTGATCCTTATCATGCATCAACGGAAGAATCATTACCTGAAAAATTCGGAGTCAGTGACGCTACTGATTTATCTTGGATTCAATTATTGAATGCATATACCTGCACTGAGTGTGGAAGGTGTACATCAAGTTGTCCGGCAAACTTAACCGGAAAAAAATTATCTCCAAGAAAAATCATGATGGATGTTCGAGATCGTATCGAGGAAATCGGTAGAAATATTGACAAGAACGGGAATTTTTTAGATGATGGAAAACAACTTTTAGGTAATTATATTACTCCTGAAGAGATTTGGGCTTGTACAACTTGTAATGCTTGTGTGGAGGCTTGTCCATTATTGATAAACCCACTTTCCATACTAATTGATTTGCGCAGATATTTAGTAATGGAGAAAACAGCTGCTCCTAGCGAATTAAATTCTATGATGAGCAATATAGAAAATAATAATGCCCCCTGGCAATTCAGTCAAAATGATAGAGCCAATTGGACTAAAGAATAATTTTAATTTATTTTTGTAAATAAACGTAAAATATGGATCGACCTATTAAAACTATGGCAGAATTTAAGGCAGAAGGAAAATCCCCTGAAATACTTTTTTGGGTGGGATGTGCCGGAAGTTTTGATGATCGAGCCAAAAAAATAACAAGATCATTTGCTTCTTTACTTCAAAAGGCCAATATTGAGTTTGCTATTTTAGGGCAGGAAGAAGGTTGTACCGGAGATCCGGCTAAAAGAGCCGGAAATGAATTTCTATTTCAAATGCAGGCCTTGATGAATATTGAAGTTTTAAATTCATATGAAATAAAAAAAATTGTTACCGCTTGTCCTCATTGTTTTAATACTCTAAAAAATGAATATCCTCAATTAGGAGGAACATATGAAGTTTTACATCATACACAGTTTTTAGTTTCTCTTTTAAATGAAGGTAGAATAAAAGTTAAGGGTGGAATTTATAAAGGAAAAAAGATAACTTTCCATGATCCCTGTTATTTGGGAAGAGCTAATGATGTGTATGAAGCTCCTCGTGAATTGTTGGCCCAATTGGAAGTTAATTTGTTAGAGATGAAAAGATGTAAAAAAAACGGTTTATGTTGCGGTGCGGGTGGAGCACAAATGTTTAAAGAACCGGAACCCGGTAACAAAGATATCAATGTTGAGCGAACAGAAGAGGCTTTACTACTTAATCCCGATATAATAGCAACGGGATGTCCTTTCTGCAATACGATGCTTACAGACGGTCTTCAATCAAAAAATAATAACTCTCAAATCTATGTTAAAGATTTAGCAGAGTTGTTAAATGAAAATTTAAGCTAATCTTATCCACCTCTCCTACTTATAAATCTTTTTTTATTATAACTGTATCTTATTCAGTTAAATATATCATAATCTGTCTTAAATATTTATTTTTTATTTTGAAATATTATTAGTTTATTTGCTTTAAAATAAAATATTTATTCCATTAATTACTATTTATATTATATATCAAATTAGAAAAAAACTATTATATTGTATTAAAATTATAGTTCTTGAATAGTAATCTTTAGTAGATCAATTTCTTTAAATTTATCATAAATCATTTAAAATTAATTACATACACCAAGCCAATAAAAACCACCTCATGAGAAAAACTAACCGAAAAATATATTTTGTTATCCTATATTTATTCACAGCGATAGGTATATATGCTCAACATATTAATGAAAAGAATAACATACACGAAGATTCCCTATTATCCAAAGAAAAAAAAGATTCGCTTAAGATTCAAGAACTTAAAATGCAAGTTCAGGAATTAAAATTAAGTCAAATTGCCCTTCTGAATGAAAAGAAAAATATGGGAAAAACCGATTCCCTAAAAAAAGCATTACAAAAAAAACAAATTGACTCATTACGGGCGATCACCAAAGGGTATCCTGTTGTAATCGATAATGACACTTTATTTAATTTATATGCTCGGAGAGGCGGCGTAATGCCCGCAGACCGGGCAAGTAAGGTAAAGGAAGTAATAATAGCAGAAGGAAAAAAACTTAAGCTTAAACCCGATTCTATATACATGTATGAAACCGAATACGTTACAGATATTATGTCCGGAGAAAAAGTTATAATTACTTTATCGGATCAAGATGGTTTATGGCAAAATACCACTCGTCAAGATCTTGCCAAAAAATATACAGCAATTATTTCTAAAAAAATATCTGAATTACACTCCAAATATGGTCTTCAACAAAAAATTAAGTCATTTTTAATTTTATTTTTAGTCATTATTGCTCAAATAATTGCCATATACTTTACCCAAAAATTATTTATAAAAATTAAGAGTCGCCTCAAGAAAATAATTAATGAGAAATTCAAAGCAAATAAATTTCTTACGAATGATCGACAGGAAGTTTTATTGGTTTCTATAACAAAAGTTACCAAATATTCATTTATCATTGTCCAATTAATTATATCTATTTTTATCATATTTTCGATTTTCCCTGAAACAGAAAAATATGTATATCACATGTTTACTTTTATGGGAAATCTTGCTAAAGATATGGGAAATACCATTATACATTATATTCCCAATTTAGTTAAGATAATTTTTATATATCTAATTTTCAAATACATAATAAAAATATTAAAGTATTTTTCAGGAGAAATAGCTGAAGAAAGAATTAAAATCAAAGGCTTCTATCCGGATTGGGCGCATTCAACGTTCAACATACTTCGATTTTTACTTTATTCTTTTATGTTTATTATGATTTGGCCTTTACTTCCTAATTCTAATTCTCCCGCCTTTCAAGGAATTTCCGTATTTATCGGTCTTATTATATCATTAGGATCTACTACCGTAATAGGAAACTTAATGTCCGGATTGGTTATTACTTATATGCGTGCATTTAAAATCGGAGATCAGATTAAGCTGAATGATACCATTGGTAATGTCGTAGAAAAAACACCTTTTGTAACGAGAGTTAGGACTTCAAAAAATGAATTAATTACTATTCCTAATTCTTTTATTCTTTCCTCTCAAACAGTTAATTATAGCGCTTCGGCAAGAAATTACGGGATTATAATATATTCAGATATTACGGTGGGTTATGATATTCCCCGCAAACAAGTGGAAGATTTACTTATTGAAGCAGCTACTAATGCAGAAGGAGTGTTAAAAAATCCTGCTCCATTTGTATTGGTGAAAGAATTGGAAGATTTCTATTGCTGTTATCAGATTAACGCCTATACGGATCGGGATTTGGCTATGCCTAAAGTTTATTCAAATCTTCATAAAAATATTATGGATCGTTTTCATGAAGAAGGAATTGAAATTTTATCGCCTCATTTTTATGCAGAACGCGATGGTAATGAAATTGTAATGCCCTCCCAATACAAACACCAATCCAATGATTGAATTGATACAATATAATAAAAAAGGCCTTAAAAAGGCCTTTTCTTCTTTTATTTTTATAGTTTAAATTGGGAATCGTCTAGTTTAGGGTTTATTTTATAGCTGGTTATCGTTTGAACCGCTGTTTGACCGGGTACTTTGGTTTTTATTTTGGTGGAGAACTTATATCCTTCAAAATCTTTGTAATCTGAATATTCTTTTGATACAACTTCATTTTCTTTTATAGTTTCTTCTTTTACTTTAAATCCCGTTTCAACATCGAAATAAAGAATAGTTTTAATGGGTCCTTCTGTAACCGTAATTTTATAAACTTCTTTACCGTCTAAGTTTTTCTTACCTTCTAACACCGCATTATCTTTGGTTATATACAATTCTGAAAAAATCCCTTTCTTAACTTTCATTTCATTTAATTCATCTTTTTCACCGGTTGCGGGTAAATTTGAAAATAATTTTTTTCCGTCAAAACCTTTAATAATAGTTTGACCCATGATTGATATTTTAGATACAAATTTATTAGGTGCTTTGTATTTAATTTCTAAATCAGCAGGTTCCGGCAACTGAGCAAATGTTATTTTGCCCTCAGAAATCAAAGTGGTTATTTGTTGTAATTTTTCTTTACTACCGGCCACAGCAACATAATAATGATTTAAAACGGATTCTAATGTTGGTTCTTTTTCAATCTCTTTGGATAAGACTGTACAATGAGTACCGGTTACTACATTTGCTTTCGCTATAAAAGAAATAACCAGTAATAAGGTAAGTATTTTTCTTTTCATTTTTTTATTATTTAAAAAATTAATATGTATTATTTAAAATTGATAATTTACAGAGTTATTAATAAAACAACCATTGAATTCAGCCGGTATATTTAACTGTTTTCTTATTCATAATTTCTTTTCAGAATTATTCATAAATAATGACCCTATTTTAAAATATTCTGAACATTTAGAGACTTAGGCTTCCAATGTATTATCTTTCCCTTTGTGCTATTACCTCCTTTAAAATATTTAAAACCCCATCTTCATCATTGGAATCTGTTTTAAATTTGGAAATTTCTTGTAATTTAGGATGTGCATTTTTCATTGCATAACTAAAATAACTTTCCTGCATCATTCCTATATCATTTAAAAAATCTCCAAAAGCCATAGTTTCTGCTTTAGATATGTTTAATATTTCTTGAACTTCTTTTAAAGCAAATCCTTTATCGGCATTTTTAACAGAAATATCCAGCCAAAATTTACCTGATACTACTACTTGGTAATTTTCGCTAAGGTGTTTTACATAAGGTAAAATATTTTCTTCCGAACCTACACTGTTGTATATCGCCATTTTAACTATCTGATCATCAATAGGCTCCTGAAAGCTCGGAATAATTTTCCTTTTAGGATAATAGGGAGCTATTTGTTTTTCAAATTCCGAAAATCCCTCTTCAATATATGCACTTTTTATACCGCATAAAAGCATTTGAGTATTAGGTAAGGGACGTATCAATTGGGCTACTTCATGGATAACATTTTGATCCAATTCATGGATAAATAACTGCTTTCCTCTGTGTACTACGTTTCCTCCATTTTCAGCAATAAAATATATTTCATTCTTAATTTTTTCAAAAACCCCTAAGAGACTGTCGTATTGTCTTCCACTTGCTACGACAAATTTTATATCCAACTTTTTCAGTTTTTCATATATTGTAAAGAACTCTTGATTGAGTGTATAATCTGAATGAAGCAGTGTTCCATCCATATCTGTAACTACCAGTTTTAACTTACTATAGTCCATATATTATTTTAGTTAGCTTTTAAATTATGTTTTATTGTTAATCCGTTTATAAAATCTGAAATCCCCATTCTTTTCTTTCCTTCTAATTGAACTTCAGTTAAAAAATAGAATCCATCGGCGGCTGCAATTTTAAATGTTTTTTTGCCTTCAATACATACAGTTCCAATATCTAGAATATGTTTTTCAATTTTATAATGCCCCTTATAAATTTTTAATATTTTAGACTCTCCATTTATCGACAAATGGGTAAAAGCAGCAGGATAAGGACTTAAACCTCTTATTAAATTGTGTATATTTTCTAAAGGTGCATCCCAATGTATTTGACAATCTTCTTTAAATAATTTAGGAGCATATTTGTATTCAACCCCCTCTTTTAAAATTTGTTTTTGAGGTTTTAATGTTCCTTCTGAAAGGCCTTCAAGAGTTTTTACTACTAATTGTTTTCCTAAATTTTTTAGTTTATCATGTAAAATTCCGGCGTCATCGGAATCTTTAATTTCTGTCTTAGCTTGCAACAAAATTTCACCGGTATCAATTTTATCATCAATAAAAAATGTGGTAACGCCCGATTCTTTATCTCCATTGATAATAGCAAAGTTAATAGGTGAAGCTCCTCTGTATTGAGGCAATAAGGATGCATGTAAATTAAAAGTTCCTAATTTTGGAATAGACCAAACTTCTTTAGGCAATAAACGAAAAGCTACAATAACGATTACATCCGGATTTAATTGTTGAAGCTGATTTATAAATTCGGGATCTTTCATTTTTGCGGGTTGGAACAAAGTCAAATCTTGACTTACTGCATATTTTTTAACGGCTGATTCAGCCACTTTTTGTCCTCTTCCCGCCGGTTTATCAGGGGTAGTTACTACTCCTACTACTTCATATCCGGATTTTATTATTTCTTCTAAAGGAGCTACAGCAAACTCCGGAGTTCCCATGTAGACTATTCTTAGAGCTTTTCTTGTCATGTAAAATTCGCGTATAAATTTTGTATAATACAAAGGTAAACATTGTATTTTTTGTATTATACATTTATCACTTTTTTATATTTATACATTTTACATTTTCGTTCTGAAAAAAATCATTATATTTGCAGTTCAAAAAACGAAAATTTTATGTATGCAATTGTAGAGATAGCAGGGCTTCAATACAAAGTTGAGCAAGACCAAAAATTGTTCGTAAACCGTTTAAAAGCAAATATTGACGATGAAGTTACTTTTGACAAAGTATTGCTTACCGATAACGGTTCTGTAACAGTTGGCGCCCCGGTTATTAATGGAGTGACAGTAGTCGCTAAAGTTTTAGATCAAGTAAAAGGAGACAAAGTAATTGTTTTCAAAAAGAAAAGAAGAAAAGGTTACAAAGTAAAAAACGGTCACAGACAACAATTTACTCAAATTCAAATCGTTTCCATAGGTGGTGCAGAAGCTCCTAAAAAGGCTGCAAAAAAAGCAGCTCCTAAAAAAGAAAAAGAAGCGGAAGTTAAAGAAGTAAAAGCAGAAGATTAATTTAAAAAAGTAATTAAAGCATGGCACACAAGAAGGGAGTTGGTAGCTCCAAAAACGGTAGAGAATCACATTCCAAAAGATTAGGAGTAAAGATTTTCGGTGGTCAAGACGCCAAAGCAGGTAACATCTTAGTGAGACAAAGAGGAACAACTCATCACCCAGGTGATAATGTTGGAATGGGAAAAGACCATACTTTGTTTGCTCTTACAGATGGTGTAGTAGTTTTTAGAAAAAAACAAAATAATCGTTCTTATGTTTCAATACAACCTAGTACTGAAGCTCAAGCTTAAAAAATTTAATACGATTATATTAAAAATATGAAAATCCGGTAATAACTACCGGATTTTTTTTATTTATTGATATTTAAATAAAAATCGACTTTATTGGTTTAAGTTTAAATCAACAACAACTAAAAAATATTAATAAATAACCCGTAGGATTGAATTTTTAATTAGTTATCTATGTACTATAATTTTTTTAAAATAATCTAATGGGGACATTATGAATTTAACAATTTTAAATGTTGCCAGATATAAACAAGTAATGACAATTAGAGCTGTAACACCTAAATTTAAGAGTAAGCTTGGGTTAAAATTCAATAGAGGAAATAAGCCAACATAAAAAAAATTTAATATAATGTGATGCATCAAGTAAATTTCCAACGTTTTAGAACCATATTTACCCAGGGTATCCGGTATTACATTTATAATTCCAATTGAAACCGTTATTGCTAAAACATACACTAAAATCCTATATAAGAATCCTTCATATCGGGTTTTATAATTTTTTATGTAAGGATCTTCCCCGAATAAAGAAATCAAAAATTCTTTATTTACAACGAAGTAAATACTAATAAATACTACAACCAAAAATAATATTGCATATAATTTATTAATATTCCTTATCCTTCCAATACTGACTTCCTTACAAAAGGCGCCAAGTAAAAAATAAGGAAAAAAGGTAAATATTCTGAACATGAATATTTCGGAATCTAAGAATCCTACGCCCAAAGGGAATAAAAAAGAGATTAGTAAAAAAGTTACTTTTGAAACCCTATCTTTTGCGATTAAAAATAAAAAACGCCATACTAATAATCCAATGATATACCATCCTTTGGGTTTAATAAAAAAAATTAACCAATTTTTAAATCCTGCAAAAATTAGAGGAAATGAATAAATAAATTGGAAAATGGTAAAAGTAATTATTAATGATATAAAAGATTTTTTATATTTTTCCCAAGTAATATTTTTTGAAAAATAACCGGATATAAAAATAAATAATGGCATATGAAAGGTATAAATAAAACCAAAGATTGTATCCCTTATATGCCCGTTATTAAATTGCAAGGTATGTCCATAAACCATTAAGAAAATTAATCCGAATTTTAACGAATCAAAGAGCTTATTTCTTTGCATAAGAACTATATTTCATTTCCGAAGAATGTTATTTATCTTTTAGTAACCAGAGCAAGTATTAGCTGTAGTTTTATTTATTATTATAATTTAAAAATTTTTCCGGCATTTTCAGAAGTTACAGCCCCTATTTTTTCAGGCAACATCTCATAGATATCCGAAAGTTTATCGGCAATAATTTTTAAATAGGATGATTCATTTCTTTTGCCACGAAAAGGAGAAGGTGCCAAATATGGAGAATCTGTTTCCAAAACAATCTTTTCAATAGGAATTTCTTTTAAAAATTGATCAATTTTTCCATTTTTAAAAGTAACAACTCCTCCGATTCCTAAATAAAAGCCTAAATCTACAAACTCTTTTGCCTGTTCTAAGTTACCCGTAAAACAATGAATTATGCCATACAAATTCGTATCTTTTTCTTTTCTTACTATTTCCAATACTTCATTAAAAGCTTCTCTAACATGAATAACGATCGGAAGTTTATATTGTTTAGCTAATTGAATTTGTTTTATAAAAGCATACTTTTGAATTTCCAAAGTTGAAGTATCCCAAAATAAATCCAATCCTATTTCTCCAACGGCTGCAAATTTTTCCTCGGAAAGTTTATTTTCAATAAAGGCTAATTCCTTTTCGTATGAATCTAATTTTACATCGCAAGGATGAAGCCCCATCATTAAAAACATGTTTTCAGGATATTTATTTTTAAGTTCTTCCATCTTAGGGTAATAAGATGAATTTATGGAAGGTAAGTAAAAACGTTGTACTCCATGATCCAGGGCTCTTTGAATCACTTCTTCTCTATCGTGATCAAATTGTTCGGAATATAAATGAGTATGACTATCTATTAATAGCATTGTTTAATTTGAGTATTTTTTAACTTATCTTAATAAGAATCATTCATTTTTTTTCTTAATTCCTGATATTCTTCTTTAAAAGCACCCGGTGGTAAAAGTGGCTCTAAATTCTGAATATTTTTTACAATACTATATAAAAATTTTTTATAGGCTATCGTATGGGTATTTTGAATTTTGTGTTGTAAAGAAGCGTTTACTTTTTTCACCATTTGCATGGTTGAAAATTCATCAGGTGAAATATGAGCGTTTTTAAATTTCTCCCATATATATTTTATGGCTACATCATTTGGATGAATTAAATCTTCTTTATAAAAACGATAATCCCGTAAATCATCCATCATAAATTCATACGATGGGAAATATTCACAATTATCGTACGATTCGACCACCGAATGGATGGCACATAAAAGCTTGGATTTACTTATATTATTTTCAACCAAACCATCTTTACTATGTCTTACCGGACTTAATGTAAAAAAAATTTTCATGTTTTTCTTTCCCATATCCGTCAACATTTCAATGATGTTTTTCAAAGAAGTTTTTATTTGATGTTCTGCCAATAATAATTTAGAAAAATGTGTATTCGGAATTTTATGACAATTAGCTACTATTATATCAAATTGATTTAATTTGTATACAAATGAAGTTCCTAAAGTAATTATAACCATATCGGTCTCTTGTAGAAACTTATTAGCTAAATTTATATTCTGATTGATATGAGATAACACCCTATCTTTAGATATATCATTAAAAGAAGAATGATGATCCCAACTTAAATATAATTCTTCATATTTGAAAAGTTCTGATGATTGATATTCTTCCTGGGAATAAATTCTCATGATTGCATTTTCAACAGCTAAAGGATGAAATATAACACCAAAAGGATTATGAAATACTGAAAACTTATACTGAGATAATTTATTGGAAATTTCGGTAGCGAAACAGGAACCTATAGTAAATATTTTACTTTTGTAATCAAGTTTAATTGAATTAGGATTATATGGTAATTCTGTTCTAAATATCATCTTTATTAACTTTCCCTAACTAATAAATAATCGATCAGTTTATAAAAAGCCTGTTTTTTGGTAGCATCTGCTGTAACTTTATCTAAATAGTTTCTTGCTTGATCTGAATAGGTTTTAATTAATTCTAAACAAGAATCTCCAACATTCAAATCATTAAAAATAGCTAAAACTTCGTTTACTTTGTCTATATTTTCTCCTGTAATTGTATACCAACGATTTAATTTTTGTCTCTGTTCATCATTTGCTTTTTGTCGAGCTAAGATGTATAAGATCGTTTTCTTATTTTCAACAATATCTCCTGCATGTTTTTTTCCTACGGATTCTTGATTTCCAAATAAATCCAAATAATCATCCATTAATTGAAAAGCAATTCCCAATGATTTGCCAAATTCATACATATTTTTTGAGTCCTCTTCATCTGCTTCTGCTAATAATGCGCCCATTTGAAAAGCACAAGCACACAATACAGCCGTTTTCCCGGTAATCATGTGTATGTATTCTTCATATGGCACATTCGATTGTTTTTCAAAATTCATATCATACTGCTGTCCTTCACAAACTTCTAAAGCAGTTTGGGAAAACAAATGAAAACATTTTTTAAATAATTGAGGTTCTAAGTCCTCTAACATTTGAAAAGACTTAACCATCAACGCATCCCCCGATAGAATTGCTACATTTTCATCATACTTAACATGAACGGTTTCTTTGCCTCTACGTAAAGTGGCTTTATCCATAATATCGTCATGCATCAAAGAGAAATTGTGAAAATACTCTATTCCCAAAGCGGGTTTTACAGCTCTTTCAATATTTCCTTTAAACAGATCACATGACATTAATAAAAATATAGGACGTAGTTGTTTTCCTCCTATTGATAAAATATAATTGATGGGGTCATAAAGTTGATGGGGAGGATTTGTTAATTTATGTTTATTTATAGCATCTCTAATGATTGATCTATATTTATCTAAAAAAGGCATTTTTTCGTATTTTCCTATATATATTGTTACAAAGATAAGGTTTTGTAAAATATTCTTCCTACCCTTGTGAATAAATTTACTATCAATATTTTACATTTGATAGGAATAATTATTTTTTTATAGATTATAAATATAAATAAAAAGGTATTTTTAAAATGAACACTATGGTAGAATTGGATAACATAATCCCACAAAAAGAATTTGCTAAATTTTCTACTCCTATAAATTGGAAAATAACACCTGCCCAACATTGGGCTGTCATTGGACCAAATGGAGCGGGAAAATCTTTATTAATTGATATTTTATTAGGCAAATATGCTTTACAAGAAGGTAAAATTAGTTATACTAAAAAATTTAATCATCTCTCTGATTTTATAAAAATAGTTGCTTTTAAGAATATTCATGCCCTTTCCAAGACTCAAAACAGCTATTACCAACAAAGGTGGAACAAAGGATTGGAAGATGAAACGCCCCAAGTTAAGGATCTATTATTCAAGAATACTGATTTACAATGGATGGAATATCTCATTTCCTTAGTAGGAATTGAAGACTTAATGGAGAAAAATATTGATCTCCTTTCGAGCGGAGAACTCAGAAAATTTTTAATTATTCAATCTTTATCCACTAAACCCGAGATTCTAATATTAGACAATCCGTATATTGGCTTAGATACTAAAGCCAGACAAGTTTTAGATCAGGTTTTACTCGACCTTAAAAATTTACAAAACTTACAGGTAATAGTACTCATCTCAAACATTGCTGATATTTCTCCAATCATTACTCACGTTTTACCCATTAACAACAAAACATTATTCCCAAGTAAAACCTCTCAAGAATTTTTTGAAGATAAAAAACTGCAAAATGAATTGTTTCCTCATTTTAATTATGAATTAAAAAAACTTCCATACCCTTCTAATCAACCAAAGGAAATTAGTTATAACTATGCTTTACAATTAAATAATATAAATATCCGATATGGCAACCGAACCATTTTGAAAAATATATCTTGGAAAGTTAAAAAAGGTGAAAAATGGGCATTATCCGGTCCTAATGGCTCCGGAAAATCAACTTTATTGAGTGTAATTGCTGCCGATAATCCTCAAGCATATGCCAATGACATTCTCCTTTTTGATAAAAAAAGAGGAACAGGAGAAAGTATTTGGGATATTAAAAAACATATGGGATATATATCACCGGAAATGCATTTATATTATCAAAAAAATGTAACATGCTTGGAAGTAGTTGGATCAGGATTTTTTGATACTATTGGTTTATACAGAAAATGTGATCAAGAGCAAATAAAAATATCCTTGCAATGGATGGAAATTTTGGGAATTGAAAAACTTAAAAATTCTTCTTTTCTCTCTATATCGACAGGAGAACAACATTTAGTTTTATTAGCTCGTGTATTTGTAAAAAATCCTTCGCTCGTTATTCTTGATGAACCCCTTCATGGACTGGATATGAATAATAAATTTCGTGTTTTGCAAATTATCGAAAAATTTTGTGATTCAAGAAAAGCTTTGATCTACGTGACCCACTATAAAGAAGAGCTACCTTCTTTAATAAATCATGAACTCTCCCTAACTAAAATACAATAAAATTCTATTTACAAAATCAAAAAGGTGTTTTATAGGCATGGTATGTATAAACTGTGTTGGGGACCAGTTCCCACCTAAGGGCAACCCTATAAATAAGATAATATATTAATTAGCAGAATATATTCTATTCGGTAATTAAAAATTTATTCTTGTAAAAAAACTATTAGATGATTTCACATAAATTAATGTAAATATAGTTATCATATTGGATAACCAAAACCTTCTAACATAATCAACAGCAATCAAGCATATCAAAAGAATAGCTATATATTGACATGTTAAAAATAAAAATATATTATTTGATTTTAAACGAAAAATTTTTTTCAAATAAATAAACATGCTAAAAAAATTAAACAAGTATTTAAAAAAAAGCCTAAGAGATAAATTGGATGTTTTTTAAAAATAGGGATTTTCCACATAATTACCTCATCTGTTGAATTAAAGACCCAATAAAGCTCTTTAATACTATTCAAATGATCTGTTCCAAATTTATTCCAACTGTTTATAATTATATTTATATCCCTATTGCTGCCATTAAAACAAATTCCTACTAATAAAAAAACGAAAAAAGAAGGGATTAATAATGAAATTTTCTTAATAGATACACTATTTAAATTAGTAATATTGAGACAATAAAGGATTGGAAAAAAAGTAAAAACAAAATAAGCTTCATGTATAAGAATCATAAATATGCTCATCAAATTACATATTACAATTTTTAAATTAAAAGATTTTATTTTGTTAGTAACATATAATTGGAAAAGAAAATAAACAATCAATAAAACATCTAATGTAAAAAACATTTTATATGCAATAACATTAATAAGCATAAAGCTTCCAAATAAAATATAAGGCTCTAACTTATTTAAGTAAAATTCTTTTATTATAAAAAACACCAAAAGAATTATAAGTATAATTTCAAAAATAGGTTGAAATTTAAAAGGTTCAATAGGTGTGTTATTAGCTAAAAAAAATAAAATACTTCCGAATAATCCCCTTCTAATAAAACCTGCTTCATAATTTATATAAGACCCTTTAATAATTAACCATTCATTGGAATAATAACCTATAAACTTTAGTTTAACTTCAATTAAAATAAAAAAATTTACTAATAAAGAGTTTTCTTTATCATATTCATATTTTTACATTAATTATATAAGTGAACAAAAAATAACAGTAGAAATAATTTATTTAAAATAAATTATAGTGATATTGATTTTTATTATTCATTAAAATATAATTACTAAATTAAAATATTATACGATTATTAGTTTAATAGTATTTTGAATAATGGATAAAACAATAAGATATGAACTCATTTTTTATTACATTTTGATAAATTTCAGATTTATAATTTCACAAACCCAAAAAGTAATGCCTTAAAAAAATACACAAATCAATATAAAGTAAAAATATTTTTTATTAAATTTATTTTGGCAATTAAAAAAATTATCATAATTTAGCGCCCAATTATAATTAATACAAAGAATGTCATTGTTTACTAACATAATTAGCATTATTCTGATTCTGGGTCAAGCTCAGGGTGAGTAATGCTTGTGTTGTAAATTATACAAAATATAAAAAGCCTTTCTCACTCTAAGGAGAAAGGCTTTTTAATGTTTTTTAATCACAAAAAGAAAACGATACCAAGGATGGATAAATTATTCATTTTCGACACTACTTTAAGGGATGGAGAACAGGTCCCGGGGTGTCAATTAAATACAATTGAAAAAATTGAAATTGCTAAAGCATTAGAAGAATTAGGGGTCGATGTTATTGAAGCCGGTTTTCCCATTTCGAGTCCGGGAGATTTCACTTCTGTAGAAGCTATTTCCAAAGCTGTAACAAACCCTACCATCTGCGCTCTAACCCGTGCTGTTGAAAAAGATATAGAAGTAGCTGCCGATGCTCTCAAATATGCCAAGAAAAAAAGAATACATACTGGAATCGGAACTTCTGATTTCCACATAAAATATAAATTTAACTCTACCAGAGAAGAAATCATAAAAAGAGCCGTTGCCGCAACTGCATATGCAAAAAAATTCGTTGAAGATGTTGAGTTCTATGCTGAAGATGCGGGAAGAACTGACAATGAATACTTAGCCCAAGTGGTCCAAGCAGTTGTAAATGCAGGAGCAACAGTTATCAATATCCCTGATACCACCGGATACTGTCTACCTACAGAATATGGCGAAAAAATAAAATACTTAATTGACCATGTAGATATGAAAAATGCCATCTTATCTACTCACTGCCATCAAGATTTAGGAATGGCAACAGCCAACTCACTTATGGGAGTTATCAATGGTGCCAGACAAGTAGAGGTAACGATTAATGGAATTGGAGAGAGAGCAGGAAATACATCACTTGAAGAAGTTGTTATGGCTATAAAAAGTCATAAAGAATTATCTATTGACACAAATATTAATACAAAGAAAATATACCCGGTAAGCAAAATGGTTTCCAGCTTAATGAATATGCCTGTTCAACCTAATAAGGCAATAGTTGGTAGAAATGCTTTTGCCCATTCTTCCGGAATTCATCAAGACGGAGTATTAAAAAATCTTTCAACTTACGAAATCATTGATCCTAAAGAAGTTGGAATAGATGACAATGCTATAGTGCTTACCGCCCGAAGTGGTCGTCATGCCCTTAAAAGCAGACTGAACTTACTAGGAATTAAAGTAGAAGCGAATGAATTAGCCAATATATACGAACGATTTTTAGAACTTGCTGATAAAAAGAAAGATATTAATGACGATGATCTTTTAATATTAGTAGGAAAAGAACCTAATGAAAGTAACCGTATAAAACTCGATTACTTACAAGTTACTTCCGGAAAAGGAATTAAAAATGCTGCAATTGTTACCCTAAATATAGCCGGCGAAAAATTCACTTCGACTTCTTTCGGAAACGGACCTGTAGATGCAGCAATTAACACCGTAAGAGACATTCTTAAAAAACAAATGACTATTCATGAGTTTTTAATTCAGGCTATTAACAAAGGAAGTGACGACTTAGGAAAAGTTCACATGCAAGTTGAATATAAGGGTAAAAATTATTACGGATTTTCAGCAAATACCGATATTGTGACTGCTTCCGTTGAAGCTTATCTTGATGCAATAAATAAATTTACCGTTTAACACTATATACAAAACCAATTAAAAAAGAGAATATACCATGAAAACACTTTTTGACAAAATTTGGGATGCTCATACGGTTACGTCTATACAAGATGGGCCCACCCAATTATATATAGATAGGCATTTTTGCCATGAAGTTACCAGTCCCCAAGCCTTCAACGGACTAAGAGAAAGAGGATTAAAAGTTTTTAGACCCTCTCAAACAACGTTAACTGCCGACCACAATACACCCACTTGTAATCAAGATCAACCGGTAAAAGATCCTGTATCAAAAAAACAATTAGATACCCTTTCTAAAAATGCGGAAGAATTTGGCCTTACCCTTTATGCTCTTGGAAATGAGAGAAATGGAGTGGTTCACATTATTGGTCCTGAAAATGGCTATACCCAACCGGGGATGACCATCGTTTGCGGAGATAGTCACACTTCTACACACGGTGCCTTCGGAGCTATTGCATTTGGAATAGGAACCAGTGAGGTTGAAATGGTTTTGGCTACTCAATGTATTCTTCAAAGCAGACCCAAAACAATGAGAATTAATTTTAACGGAGCCCTAAGTGAAGGAGTAACGGCTAAAGATTTAGCATTATATATGATATCTACCCTTACCACAGGAGGAGCTACCGGTTATTTTGTTGAATATGCAGGAGAAGCTATTCGAAATCTTAATATGGAACAACGAATGACTCTTTGTAATTTAAGTATTGAAATGGGCGCACGAGGCGGATTAATTGCACCGGATGAAACCACATTTGAATATCTTAAAGGTAAAGACTTTGCTCCTAAAGGAGATAAATGGAAGGAAGCAGTTGAATACTGGAAAACGTTGAAAACCGACGAAGGAGCCCAATTCGATAAAGAATATACTTTTGACGCTACTAAGATTGAACCTATGGTTACCTACGGTACTAACCCGGGTATGGGAATATCTATAACCGGATCCATACCTACTTTAGACGGATTGGATGAAACCGGTAAAATATCTTTCAAAAAATCATTGGATTACATGGGCTTTAATCCGGGAGAAAAAATGGAAGGAAAACCCATTGATTATGTATTTATTGGAAGTTGTACCAACGGAAGAATTGAAGATTTTAGAACTTTTGCAAATTTTGTAAAAGGCAAGAAAAAAGCAGAAAATGTAACCGCTTGGCTAGTTCCCGGAAGTCATCGTGTAGCTCAACAACTGATCGATGAAGGTTTATATAAAATATTAGAAGAAGCAGGATTCGAAATTCGTCAACCGGGTTGTTCCGCTTGTCTAGCTATGAATGATGATAAAGTTCCGGCAGGAAAATATGCCGTTTCCACCACTAACCGAAACTTTGAAGGAAGACAAGGTCCCGGAGCCAGAACAATTTTGGCCAGCCCTTTAGTAGCTGCTGCTGCTGCTGTAACCGGAAAAATAACCGATCCTAGAAAACTAAACTAATCCTCTAAAAAAACAAAATGGAAAAATTTAAAACAATAACATCAACCTATGTTCCACTACCAATTGAAAATGTGGATACAGACCAAATCATACCCGCACGTTTCTTAAAAGCTACTAATAAAGAAGGTTTCGGAGATAATTTATTCGCTGATTGGAGATATGATAAAACCGGAAATCCAAAACCGGATTTTGTATTGAATAATCCAACATACAGCGGGAACATATTAGTTGCAGGAAAGAATTTCGGAAGCGGTTCCAGTAGAGAACATGCTGCTTGGGCAGTTTCCGGATATGGCTTCCGTGCAGTGGTTTCCAGCTATTTTGCTGATATTTTTAAAAATAATTCCCTTAACAACGGATTACTTCCGGTAGTAGTAAGTCCTGAATTTTTATCGGATCTTTTCGAAAATGTACATTCAGATCCTAACAATACTATTACTATTGATCTGGAAAAGCAAACAATCACCAATAATAAAACGGGAAAAACGGAAATTTTTGACATTAACTCTTATAAAAAAGAGTGCCTTCTTCAAGGGCTTGATGATATAGATTACTTATTATCTAAAAAAGATAAAATTGAAGAATATGAAAAAAACCGTGTTTTTCAATACTAAATTAGATACGATTTTATCATCTCATTTTTCTAAGTAAAGGTCCCATTGGGTCTATCACGTATCATTAATAAAAACAACAGTATGATAGAAATTATGGATACCACTCTCCGTGATGGAGAGCAAACTTCCGGGGTTTCATTTTCCATGCAAGAAAAACTAAGCGTTGCCCGTCTACTCATAGATATGGGATTAAATAGATTGGAAATTGCTTCTGCTAAAGTTTCTGAAGGAGAATTTTTAACTGTTCAAAAAATAGCCTCTTGGGCAGAGAACGCCGGACACTTAGATAAGTTAGAAATATTAGGATTTGTTGACAAAGGGGTGTCCTTAGATTGGATAAAAAGAGCCGGGTGCAAAACAATCAATTTATTAACCAAAGGGTCTCTTAAACACGTAACAGAACAACTACGTAAAACACCCGAACAACATGTAAAAGATATCAAGCATGATATTTCACTTGCTGAATCCATGGGGATTTCGGTGAATATATATTTGGAAGATTGGTCTAATGGTATGATTCATTCAAAAGACTATGTTTTTTTTATGATAGATCAATTGAAAGACCTTCCTATCCAACGTTTTATGCTTCCTGATACTTTAGGAATTCTTAACCCCCTTAACACAAAACTTTTTTGTACGGAAATAGTTCATCGTTACCCGAATATTCACTTTGATTTTCATGCACACAATGATTACGATTTGGCTGTTGCCAATGTAATGGCCGCAGTAGATTCCGGAATTCAAGGAATTCATGTTACCATGAACGGATTAGGGGAAAGAGCAGGAAACGCACCATTACCCAGTGTAATTGCTGTTCTCCATGATCAGATGAAGATAAAGACTTCCGTAAAAGAATACATGTTAAATAAAGTAAGTCGAGTGGTAGAAACCTACTCAGGACTGAATATTTCATCCAATCAACCGGTAATCGGAGAAAATGTTTTTACCCAAACAGCCGGAATACATGCCGACGGGGACAACAAAAACAATTTGTATTACAATGATTTGCATCCGGATCGATTCGGTAGAGTTCGAGAATATGCCCTGGGTAAATTATCCGGAAAAGCTAATATTAAAAAAAATATTGAAGCTTTAGGAATCGAATTGGATGAAAAAGATATGGTTAAAGTAACCAACCGAGTTATTGAATTAGGAGACAGAAAAGAAATTATTACACAAGAAGACCTCCCATTCATCATTTCGGATGTTTTAAATACTAATGAAAATGAAAAGAAAGTAAAAATACTTTCTTATGCTTTAGTTTTAAGTAAAGGTTTGCATCCAACAGCATCCATTCGTATGGAAATTGACGGAAAAATGTATGAACAAACAGCTTCAGGTGATGGACAATATGATGCATTCTCTGAAGCTATCAGTCTCATTTATGAAAAATTGAACAAGGCTAAACCTATCCTTACTAACTATAAAGTAATTATTCCACCCGGGGGACAAACGGATGCGCTTGTACAAACGGTTATATCTTGGAAGTTAAATGATTACGAATTTAAAACCAGAGGACTGGATGCTGACCAAACAGAAGCTGCTATAAAAGCGACTGAAAAAATGCTGAATATAATTGAAAACCTTCATTAAAATTGGTAATTATTTGAGGAAATTAGGT
This sequence comes from Apibacter sp. B3546, assembly GCF_009827885.1. Lineage (NCBI taxonomy): Bacteria > Pseudomonadati > Bacteroidota > Flavobacteriia > Flavobacteriales > Weeksellaceae > Apibacter > Apibacter sp. B3546. The sequence continues at coordinate 116,370 of NZ_WINW01000035.1, forward strand.
TTTCAACTTATTTAATTTAAAAAATTTTAATCGTTTATATAATTTTGATGCGGAAATTATTTCCAAACTAAAATGTATTAACGCTTTAAATTTAGGTATGATGAAAATTTTTTAAACCTAAACCGGTATAAGGTTTAAAAATGCATAACAAATAAAGAATATAAATATAAAGAATATATAAAATGAAATTAAATATAGCCGTATTACCCGGAGACGGGATAGGCCCTGAAATCATAGCTCAAGCCTTAGAAGTAACTAAAGCTATATGCGCAAAATTTAATCATGAGCTTACTTATAAAGAAGCCTTAGTTGGAGCAATAGCTATAGACAAAACCGGAAATCCATACCCTCAGGAAACCCATGATTTATGTATGGATTCTGATGCCGTCTTATTTGGAGCTATCGGAGATCCTAAATATGACAACAATCCATCTGCTAAAGTTCGTCCGGAACAAGGTCTATTAAAAATGAGAAAAGAGCTTGGGTTATACGCAAACCTTCGTCCGATAAATACCTTTCCATCCTTACTACATAAATCTCCGCTTCGTCCTGATCTTGTGGATGGTGCAGATTTTATGTGCGTAAGAGAATTAACCGGAGGTTTATATTTTGGTCGTCCTCAAGGAAGAAGTGAAGATGGTAATACCGCTTACGACACTTGTGTATATACCAGAGAAGAAATTGAAAGAATTGTTAGGTTAGCTTATAAACTAGCAGGACAAAGAAATAAAAAACTGACTATAGTTGATAAAGCAAATGTACTTTGCTCTTCTCGTTTATGGAGACATGTATCTCAAGAAATAGAAAAAGAATTTCCAGATATCGAAACTGAATATATGTTTGTAGATAATGCTGCGATGCAGATTATTCAATGGCCTAAGCGTTTTGATGTTTTAGTTACAGAAAATCTTTTCGGAGATATCCTTACCGATGAAGCTTCCGTTATAACCGGATCTTTAGGAATGTTACCTTCTGCCTCAATCGGTATTCATACTTCCGTTTTTGAACCTATACATGGTTCCTACCCGCAAGCTGCCGGAAAAAATATAGCAAATCCACTAGCTACCATACTTTCTGCGGCATTAATGTTTGAATATGCTTTTGATTTAAAAGAAGAAGGAGCACTAATCAGAAAAGCGGTGGATGCTTCAATGGAACAAAAAATAGTTACCGAGGATATCGCATTCGATGGTAAAGCTTATTCAACTTCTGAAGTTGGTAATTGGATTGTAGAATATATTAAAAATTCATAGTTTAGTTAATAAAAGGGCTTTCATATAATGAGGTCCTTTTATTTCTTATTTGATTTATAAAACTTTAAAATCTAATTATAAGCAAAAGAAATTCTACTTTAAAGAATAACTGGCTTTTTCAATTAATAAATTACCTGTTTAAATTACTAATTAGATAAATAAAATTATTTAGGTTACTTGTTTTTTAATTAATTATTATAAAAAGATTCATAAATTTCAGAGTATATCCAAAATACAAAAAAAATCACCATTGAATAAATCAATACAATATAAATAGCAAACTTTAATTTATATTTTTAACATTAAATTATAATTTAATTTCATCAAATATTATTTTATTTACAAATAATATTTGGACATAACAAAAAACAATCTTAATTTTGTCCCATTATTATAAAATTTATACTTAAAACCAATGTATCAACATAACTACATACTATTACTTCTTCTCGTTCTGGTCAATATATATTAATCAGAGAAAGGGATATACGTAAAATCAATTGTAGTTATTAAAAATATTCATAAGCCCTTTCTCTTATTAAGGAAAGGGCTTAAATTTTATAAAAAATAAAATAAACTAAAAAATGAAATACCAGTTAAGAAGTCACACCAGTACACATGGTCGAAGAATGGCTGGAGCCCGAGCTCTATGGAGAGCTAACGGTATGCGCGAGGAACAAATGGGGAAGCCTTTAATCGCAATTGTAAATTCTTTTACCCAATTTGTACCCGGACACGTGCACTTGCATCAAATAGGTCAATTTGTAAAATCAGAAATAGAAGCTTTAGGCTGTTTTGCTGCCGAATTCAATACCATTGCCATAGACGACGGAATAGCCATGGGACACGATGGAATGTTATATTCTCTTCCTTCCAGAGACTTAATTGCCGATAGTGTTGAATATATGGTAAATGCGCATAAAGCAGATGCCATGATTTGCATAAGTAACTGTGATAAAATTACTCCGGGTATGCTTATGGCCTCCATGCGCCTTAACATACCGACTATATTTGTTTCCGGAGGTCCTATGGAAGCCGGTGAATTAAATAATCAACATTTAGATTTAATCGATGCCATGATTAAATCTGCAGACTCAACGGTTTCAGATAAAGAGGTGAATGCCATTGAACGATCTGCCTGTCCAACTTGCGGATCATGTTCCGGCATGTTTACGGCAAATTCCATGAATTGTTTAAACGAAGCAATTGGATTAGCACTTCCCGGAAATGGAACTATAGTAGCTACTCATGCTAACAGAAAAAAATTATTTAAGGATGCAGCTGCCCTAATTGTTAAAAACGCTTATAAATATTATCAAGAGGGAGACGAATCGGTTTTACCTAGAAATATTGCAACTAAACAAGCTTTTTTAAATTCAATGGCGCTAGATATAGCAATGGGTGGTTCAACAAACACTATTCTTCATTTATTAGCTATCGCCAATGAAGCTGAAGTAGATTTCACTATGGATGATATTGATGCATTATCAAGAAAAACACCATGTCTTTGTAAAGTTGCTCCTAATACAACTAAATATCATATACAAGATGTAAATAGAGCGGGAGGAATTATGGGTATTTTAGGAGAATTGGCTAAAGCTGATTTAATAGATACATCTACCCACCGTATCGATGGTTATACTTTAAAAGAAGCAATAGATGTATACGATATTACTAAATCAAACCCTACTAAAGAAGCATTAGATTTATACCAATCGGCACCGGGTAATAAATTTAATTTAGTAATGGGATCGCAAAATTCAACCTATTCTACATTGGATACCGATCGTTCCGAAGGATGTATTCGAGATTGGAATCATGCCTATACTAAAGATGGTGGTTTAGCTATATTAAAAGGAAACATAGCTCTAAACGGTTGTGTAGTTAAAACAGCAGGTGTGGACGAAAGTATATTTAAGTTTACAGGAACTGCCAAAGTATTTCAATCTCAAGATGCCGCTTGTGAGGGGATTTTATCGGGAAAAGTTCAATCAGGTGATGTAGTAATTATTACTTATGAAGGACCTAAAGGGGGACCCGGCATGCAAGAAATGCTCTATCCTACTTCATACATAAAATCTAAGCACTTAGGAAAAGAATGCGCCTTAATTACAGATGGTAGATTTTCTGGAGGAACTTCCGGTTTATCTATAGGGCACGTTTCGCCCGAAGCTGCAGCAGGAGGAGCCATTGGTTTGGTTGAAGACGGAGATATCATAGAAATCGATATTCCTAATCGAACCATTAATGTTAAAATATCCGATGAAGAATTGAAATTCCGAAGAGAACAAGAAATTTCCAAAGGATCAAATGCATTTAAACCGCAAAGAGATCGAAAAATTTCGAAAGCTTTAAAGGCTTATGCCAGTATGGTTAGCTCTGCTGATTTAGGAGCTGTAAGAATAATAAAATAAATGACTAAACAATAAGAGAATAAAGACTATGAATACTAATATTTCAGGAAGTGAGGCTTTAATACAATCCTTGCTTAAAGAAGGGGTAGATACCATATTCGGATATCCGGGAGGCGCTATTATGCCGGTATTCGATGCTTTATACGATTATAAAGATAAAATCAATCATATTCTTGTACGTCATGAACAGGCTGCGGCTCATGCTGCACAAGGCTATGCCCGTGCTAAAGGCAAACCCGGAATCGTTTTGGTAACTTCCGGTCCGGGTGCCACTAACACTGTAACCGGGATAGCAGATGCCATGATTGACAGTACTCCCCTGGTAGTAATTTCGGGACAAGTATTTTCCGGTTTACTGGGAAGTGATGCTTTTCAAGAAGCTGATGTAGTAGGAATAACTAAGCCGATCAGCAAATGGACGTATCAGATACGAAATGCAGAAGATATTCCCTGGGCTGTAGCCAGAGCTTTTTATATAGCCAGTAATGGTCGTAAAGGTCCGGTAGTTTTAGATATAACCAAAGATGCTTTGCAAGGACAAATCGAATATGCCCCTGCAAAAATCAATTTTATAAGAAGTTATCAACCCATTCCGGATTTAAAACCGGAAGAAATCCGTGAAGCTGCCAAACTTATCAATGAAGCTAAAAAACCGTTGGCATTAATCGGTCAAGGAGTTATCTTAAGCGGAGCGGAAGAAGAACTTAAAAAGTTTTTGGAAAAAGCTGATATTCCCGCCGCATCCACGATGTTAGGTTTATCGGCCATTCCTACTGACCACCCTTTAAATGTGGGACTTTTAGGTATGCATGGTAATGTTGCCCCAAATGTGAAAACTAATGAATGTGATGTTTTAATAGCTATAGGTATGCGATTTGATGATCGGGTAACCGGTGATTTAAAAACGTATGCTAAACAGGCAAAAATTATTCATTTTGATATTGATCCTTCTGAAATTGATAAAAACGTAAAAACTCATGTAAAAGTTTTAGGTGATGCTAAAGCAACTTTAGCTGAGGTAACCCAATTAGTAAACGAAAATAAACACACCGAATGGTTAGACAGTTTTAAAGAATATTACGAAAAAGAATACGATGCTGTAATTGAAAAAGAATTGTATCCTGAATCCGGAAGCTTAAAAATGGGAGAAGTCGTAAGAAAAGTATCGGAAGCTACCCATCATGAAGGTATTTTAGTTACCGATGTTGGACAAAACCAAATGATGGGCGTTCGGTATTTTAAATATAAACAAAGCCGAAGTGTTATTACTTCCGGAGGACTTGGTACTATGGGATTTGGTTTACCGGCTGCCATTGGTGCAAAAATTGGTGCTCCTGATCGAACCGTTTGTTTATTTGTGGGCGATGGCGGAATTCAAATGACGATTCAAGAATTGGGAACGATCATGCAATATGACATTGATGTAAAAATTATCATATTAAACAACCATTTTCTAGGTATGGTGCGTCAATGGCAAGAATTGTTTTTTGACAAAAGATATTCTGAAACTCTTATGAAAAATCCAAATTTTGAAGCTATTGCTAAGGCCTACAATATTAAATCTAAAACCATAAGCAAAAGAGAAGAGTTGGATCAGGCAATTGAAGAAATGATTAATCATAAGGGATCTTACTTATTAGATGTTCAGGTTGAAATTCAGGGTATGGTATATCCGATGATTCCGGCCGGTTCGTGTGTTACTAACATTTTATTAGGAGAAACTAACCAAATATAAATCTATGTTATGGAAACTATTGAAACTCAATTTAACTCTGTCGCCCAACAATACGATAAACAGCGAAGAAAATTAATTCCCTGTTTTCAAGATTTTTATAAAATAGCGGTTGAAAATATAAACCTTTCATCATCTTCTCCTAAAATTTTAGATTTAGGGGCCGGTACCGGATTATTATCCGAATTTGTTCTTCAAAAATATCCAAATGCTCAAATTACTTTGGTTGATCTGTCAGAAAAAATGTTAGAAGTTGCTAAAAATAGGTTTGAAACTAATACCTCTATCCATATTATTCGACAAGATTTTACCACATATACATCGACACAACCATTTGATGCCGTTGTGTCCTCATTGGCTATTCATCACTTGGAAGACTCGGATAAAATTAAACTATATAATTCCATTTTTTCTTATCTTAAAGAGGAGGGCACATTTATAAATGCAGAGCAAGTTAGCGGTGAAGATGATTATTTTTCAAAATTTTATGATACCCGTTGGAGATATCAAATTGAAAACAGCGGACTTACCGCTGATGAAATTAAGGCTTCATATGAAAGAATTAAATTAGACAAAAGAAGTCCCATACTTGCCCAATTAAAATGGCTGAAAGATGCGGGTTTTAAACATGTTGATTGTCTTTATAAATATTATGACTTTGCTGTTTTATATGCTAAAAAGTAGAAATAACCATGAAAAACAAAACGTTATATACTGTAACTATATTTTCTGAAAACACTGTAGGACTTTTAGGTCAAGTAACCAGTGTTTTTACCAGAAGATTTTTAAATATTGAAACTTTATCGGTATCGCCGTCAGCTATTGAAGGCATACATAAATTTACCATTACGGTACTTTGTGATAAAGAAATGATTGAAAAAGTAGTAAAACAAATCGACAAATGCGTGGATGTGTTGAAATCTTACTATAATACCGACGATGAATTAATTCATCAGGAAATTGCTTTGTATAAATTACCCACTCCTGAATTTTTAAAAATTGGTTCGGTGGAAAATTTAATTAGAAAATATAATGCTCAGATACTTGAAATTAACGAGATTTGTGTTGTCATTCAAAAAACAGGGCATTACACCGATACGCAAGCTTTGTTTCAAGAATTGAGTGAAAATATTAAAGTATTGCAATTTATTCGTTCTGGAAGAATAGCTGTAAATACTTCAAAAATAGAACGCTTAAGTGATATGTTAAGTGAATTAAAAATAAAAGAATCTTTAATAAAAAATTAAAAATACTAACAAGATGGCACAAATGAATTTTGGTGGAGTAATTGAAAATGTAATTACTCGTGATGAGTTTCCTTTAGAAAAAGCTAGGGAAACATTAAAAGATGAAACCATTGCTGTTATTGGATATGGAGTACAAGGTCCCGGACAAGCATTAAATTTAAGAGATAACGGCTTCAATGTAATCGTTGGACAACGTAAAGGAGGTAAAACCTGGGATAAGGCTATTGCAGACGGTTGGGTTCCGGGTGAAACTTTATTTGATATAGAAGAAGCAGCATCAAAAGGAACTATTATTCAATATTTATTGTCAGATGCCGCACAAATTGAGGTTTGGCCTAAATTAAAACCTCATTTAACTGCCGGTAAAGCTTTATATTTTTCTCATGGTTTCGGTATTACTTTTAATGACCGTACCGGAATTATACCTCCTAAAGATATTGATGTAATTTTAGTTGCCCCTAAAGGATCAGGAACCAGCCTTAGACGTATGTTCTTGGAAGGAAGAGGGTTAAACTCCAGTTATGCAATTTTCCAGGATGCAACCGGTAAAGCTAAAGACAGAACTATCGCTTTAGGTATTGGTGTTGGCTCAGGGTATTTATTTGAAACTGACTTTAAACGTGAAGTTTATTCTGATCTAACAGGAGAAAGAGGTACTTTAATGGGTGCTATTCAAGGAATTTTATTAGCTCAATATGAAGTGTTACGTGAAAACGGACATACTCCATCTGAAGCTTTCAATGAAACAGTAGAAGAACTTACACAATCTTTAATGCCTCTTTTTGCTGAAAAAGGTATGGACTGGATGTATGCAAACTGTTCTACTACTGCGCAAAGAGGTGCATTAGATTGGATGACTCCTTTTCATGATGCCACTAAACCTGTATTTGCTAAGTTATATGCAGAAGTAGCTTCAGGAAATGAAGCACAAAGATCAATCGACACCAACTCTAAGCCTGACTATCGCGAAAAATTAGAAGAAGAACTTAAGGCTCTTCGTGAAAGCGAAATGTGGAAGGCCGGAGCTGTTGTTAGAGAATTACGACCGGAAAATAATTAATTAGTATTATATAAAAAAAGGAATATGTATTTTGCATATTCCTTTTTTTATATTTACAAATTAAAATTACATTTAAATGTTTATAATTACTAAAAAATCTACTCTTCTAAATTCATCCGCATTAATTTTTCTTTTACTATCTCCCCTTTTCATAACATTATTTTTATCAAATCTATTATTTATATGTAAAATCAGCCTCTCTGGATTTACAATACTTTTTTCGTTTATATTATCTTATTTAGTTCTTTTTTTCTTAACAAGAAAAACTCATTGGTACGAATGGATTTTAACTCTTTTATTTTACCTTATATCATATTCACTTAGTATATTTTTCTATGATCTATCTGCCGATGGTCAATGGTATCATTTAGAAAGTATTATAAATCTAAAGAATGGATGGAATCCAATCTATGAAATATCAAAAACTAATGTTGCACAAATATATGTTCAATCCTATCCAAAAGGATATGAAATTATAGCCGCATCTATTTACTCTTTTACTCAAAAAGTAGAATCAGGAAAGCTTATCAATATAATTGTTCTGATAGCTTCTCTAATATATGTTTTTAAATTGCTTAAACAAACTCAATTAAGCAAGTTGAAGAGATATCTATATACATTTCTTATCTGTATAAATCCAATAGTAGTTACTGAACTATTTACCTATTATTTAGACGGTTTCATGTATTCTTGCTTAATCATACTATTTTGTTCTTTTAGTTGCCTATTGAGAAGATATAACAAAATTGATTTAGCGACTTTTATATTTACATTATCAATTTTCTCATCGCTGAAATTTACTTCTATTTTATTAGTTTTTATATTTGTATTATTTTCTTTTATATACTTATGGAAAGATCATAAATTTAAATTAAAATATATATTTCCATTTTTAATATCCGGAATAATCATCTTTCCAATAACCAATATAAATCCCTATTTCACCAATTTAAAAAATAATCATCACGTTTTTCATCCCGCATTTGGAAAAGAAAAAATAGAAAACTTACTATCCTCTCATGTAAGTTATGATTTTTACAAAAAAAACAGAATTGAAAAAGCTTTTATATCATATTTTTCTTATACCGGTGACAGTAAAAAAACAACTAACTTAAAAATACCTTTTTCATTAAAACTATCCGAAATTAAAGTTCTTAATGAAGTATCTATAACATATGGGGGATTTGGACCTTTCTTTGGAGGAATTGTTATTCTATCGACCCTTCTTTTCATTATTTCATTTTTTATTCCTTCTAAAGCTCCTTCTGGATTGTACTATCTAATCTTAGGGGTTATTGCAAGTATTTTATCATTTCCAGATTTTTGGTTTGCTAGAATGGTTCCGCAACTTTACTTATGCCCTGTTTTGATTCTTTTAATAATGGAATATAAATCAATAAATTCTAAATATCTAAAATTCGGAACTCTTATAACTCTATTATTTATTAGCACTAATACTTTAATGTTCATCATAATTTCGTTTACCTTAAATTTTTATCTTAGTCTAAATACCCATTATCAAATTTCTCAAATGAAAAAGCTTGGGAAAAAATCCCCTATTCTTATCGATTATTTTTTTAAATCAAACGTAACTAGATTGGAAGAAAATAATATTACTTATAAAGTGACCGAGATTCCTTATTCAGAAGATGATAAAAATCTACAATTCTTTGGTGCTAAAGGAAAAAATACGACCCGATTTATAGCTGAATTTAATGAAAAAGATAAAAGTAATTTATTACGATATTTAGATAATCAATATAATAAGATTTTCAATTACTATCAATCTTATAAAAAAATTAAGTGAAATTTAAGTTTCAATTCTCTATAATATATATTTTTTCTTTGTTACTTTTGCGTAGAAAAATATAGAAAATGTCAGAAATCAGAGTTCGATTTGCACCCAGTCCTACCGGATATTTACATATTGGAGGAGTAAGAACTGCTTTATATAATTATCTTTTCGCAAAAAAAAATAAGGGAAAATTTATCTTGCGCATTGAAGATACCGATCAAAACCGCTATGTTGAAGATGCCGAAAAATACATAAGTGAATCGTTGAAATGGTGTGGCTTAGAATTGGATGAAAGTCCCGAAAAAGGAGGACCCTATGCTCCATATAAACAATCTGAAAGAAAAGACATCTATAAAAAATATATCGAAGAAATACTTAAAACAGATTTCGCTTACCTGGCTTTTGACACGCCGGAAGAATTAGAAAAGTTACGAAAAGAATATGAGGAACAAGGCAAAGTATTTTCTTACAATCATGAAATCAGAAATCAACTCAATAACAGCCTCTCTCTATCGCCCGATGAAGTTCAAAAAAAATTAAATGAGGGAGTTCCTTATGTGATCCGATTTAAAATCCCGCCACACAGAACTTTGGTTTTAAAAGATATTATTCGAGGCAACTTTTCCATCGATACATCTATTTTAGATGATAAAGTGTTAGTTAAGACTGACGGAATGCCTACCTATCATTTTGCCAATATAGTAGATGACCATACCATGGAAATTACTCATGTGATAAGAGGAGAAGAATGGCTTCCTTCCTTGGCCTTACATGTATTGCTCTATGAAGCATTGGGGTGGAAATCACCGGAATTTGCCCATTTGCCTTTGATTTTAAAACCGGAAGGTAAGGGTAAATTGAGCAAACGAGATGGGGATAAATACGGATTTCCTGTATTTCCTCTTGCTTGGAAAAACGAAAAAGAAGGTACTTCTTCCATAGGATACAGAGAAGAAGGTTACCTGCCTGAAGCTTTTATAAATATGTTGGCATTACTAGGATGGTCACCGTCCAATGATAAGGAAATACTATCTCTGAACGAAATGATCCAAGAGTTTGAATTGGAGAAAATCCATAAAGCAGGAGCTCGTTTCAATCCTGATAAAGCAAAATGGTTTAATCATGAATATATTATTAAATCCAAAGCCTCTGACTTACTCCCTGAATTTCAAAAAATTTTGAAAGAAAAAGGTATTAAGACAGAAGATACTAAAGATATTCGAATCATCGAACTATTAAAAGAAAGAGTTAATTTTGTAAAAGAAATATGGGAAGTAGGTTCTTTTTTCTGGATTGCGCCTTCATCTTACCAAGAAAAAAGTTATAAAAAGGTTATTAAAGACGATACTAAAGCAATACTTACTCAATTAATTTCTAATCTGGAATCTGTTTCTTTTACCGAAAAAGAATTACATGACAAGATTCATGAATTTGTGGAAAACTCAGGATTGGGATTTGGAAAAGTTATGCAACCCTTACGTTTAGCTCTTGTTGGTGATCTTAAAGGACCGGATATTCCGGTTATTATGGAAATAATAGGAAAAACAGAAAGCTTACAACGTTTAAAAAATTTAGAATCAAAAATTTAAAAATTAGAGGTCATGAAAATCGCATTAGCTTCAGATCATGCAGGATTTGAATATAAAAATTATATATTTAAATATCTCACTGAAAAAGGAAACCAGGTACATGATTTTGGAACCTATTCGGGAGAAAGTGTAGACTATCCGGATTTTGTACATCCTTTAGCTATTGCTGTTGAGAAAAATGAATTTGATTTCGGCATACTTTTCTGCGGCAGTGGTGAAGGGGTATCCATAACCGCAAATAAACATTCCGGAATACGTTGTGCCCTTTGTTGGCAAACAGATATTGCCCGTTTAGCCAGACAACATAACAATGCGAATGTGCTTTCCATTCCTGCGCGTTTTATTGCCAAAGAATTAGCTCAGGATATAATTGATACTTTTTTATCCACTCAATTTGAAGGGGGAAGACATCAAATGCGTGTAGATAAGATATCCAAATGGTAAAGCGAATTTTATAAATATGACAAAATTTCATAAATAATCTTTGGAATAGATATTGACTTTTTATGTAATACAAAATATTGTATATTTGAAATAATAAATAACTAAGCAAATGGATTATAAAGATTACGGAAACACTCTTGAACCATCGTTTCAAAAAAATGCCATAGCTAAACAGCAAGCTACATTTATATCTAAAGTATATATGTGGATGAGCTTGGCTTTATTTATAAGTGGTTTTACTGCTTATTTCACAGCAAATTCTCCGGGATTATTAAGCTTAATGTTTGGTACTACCGGCCCTACTTTCTTATATTATGCTTTAATTTTAGGCGAATTAGGATTAGTATTTGCTTTAAGTGGAGCAATCCATAAAATGACTTTAGGATTAGCATCGGCAGTCTTTTTGTTTTATTCTTTTTTAAACGGAATGACTTTGGCTATGATTTTCTTGGCTTATACCTTTTCATCTATAGCTACCACATTTTTTATTACTGCCGGTACATTTGCTATAATGAGTTTATATGGTTATTTTACCAAAACAGATCTTACAAAATTTGGAAGAATTCTATCCATGGCTTTACTAGGTGTACTATTAGCCATAATTGTCAATATTTTCTTAAATAACTCCATGTTGGATTTAATTATTTCAGTAGTTGGAGTTTTAATATTTGTGGGATTAATTGCTTATGATACTCAAACTCTTAAAAATATAGGATCACAAATAAACTCTGAAGATGGAGAAAGTTATTCTAAAATTGCGATTCAAGGTGCCTTGTCTCTCTATTTAGATTTTATTAACCTTTTCTTATTTTTACTTAGATTTCTTGGTTCAAGAAGATAAATTTACTTTTTGAAAACGTCAAAATAGTTTATAGGTGAATAAAGTTTTTATTCACCTATTTATATATAATAAAATACCATTATTAAAACAAAATATAAATCTAATAGAAACTATAAAATTTGTAATTTTAAATTTATTTATAAATAAATATGGAGAACAATCCACAAGATAATAAAAATAATAAAAAAAAGCCCTTATTAAAAACAATCCTTGGTTTAGTTTTATTTAGCTTTTCCATCATCTTATTTATTTCATTCCTCTCATTTTACTTTAATTGGAAAGAAGATCAAAGCCAATTAACTTCTTATCTAAATAAAAATGTTACAGCACAAAATATAATCGGTAAAACGGGCGCTTACTTAGGGGAAATATTTATTTTTGATGGTGTAGGAGTTATTGCATTTTTTATTCCGTTCTTCTTATTTATTTTATCTTTTAAAGTATTATTTAATAAAGAAATTCTAAAAATATGGAAACTTCTCTCTCATGGAATTTTCTTTATTATTTGGACCCCTATATTTCTAGCTATGATTTTCGGATCTAAATGGTTGCTTTCCGGTTTGATAGGCTATGAAGTATATGACTATTTAAAATCATTATTGGGCAGTGTGGGTACAGGTATTATATTGTTACTGACCTTGTCAATATATTTTATCCTTGAATTTAATTTGAGCGTGGATCATGTAAAATCTAAATTGCATTCAACACCTTCTTTCAAACCGTCTAAAAAAGAAAAAGAAGAGGATGTTTTAAAAGAACCTTTTGAAGAAGACCAAATTTATGAGAAAATAAAAGATCCTAAAACCGTTCAATCTGAGACTGTTATCGCAAAAGTTCCAACAAAAAATGAAATTCAAGAAGAAAATTTAACAGGTACACAACAAGCCGAATCACTAATAGAAGAGGAAAGTAATCCTATAAATTTATCCAATACCAATATTCTGATAGAAGAATCTTCCCATCCTGACACAACCACTCATTCTACAGAATTAGAAATTGATATTCCTACTACTGAAGAAACGGTTGAAGATGATATTTCTCTGACTATAGAAGAAACTAAAAAAGAAGAAATTTTATCAGAAAATGAGCCTAATAAAAATATTTATGACCAATTCGGACCTTATGATCCTAAATTAGATTTACCTAAATATAAATACCCTACTCTTGATCTTTTAACTAATTATAATACGAATAATAATATAACAATAAACAGTGAAGAGTTAGAAGAAAATAAAAATAAAATTGTAACAACTCTTGCAAATTATGGCATTGGAATTTCAAGTATCAAAGCAACCGTCGGCCCAACAGTAACTTTATATGAAATTATTCCTGAAGCAGGTATCCGTATTTCCAAAATTAAAAATTTGGAAGATGATATAGCCCTTAGTCTTGCAGCTTTAGGAATTCGTATTATTGCTCCGATACCCGGAAAAGGAACTATTGGTATTGAAGTACCCAATAGCTCCGCAACGATGGTTTCCATGCGTTCGGTTATCGCTTCTCAAAAATTTCAAAAAATCGATATGGAATTACCTATTGTTTTTGGAAAAACCATATCTAATGAAACTTTCGTTACAGATTTAGCTAAAATGCCTCACATGCTCATGGCCGGGGCTACAGGACAGGGAAAATCGGTGGGATTAAACGCCATTATAACCTCTCTGTTATACAAAAAACATCCTAGTGAATTAAAATTCGTATTTGTAGACCCTAAAAAGGTGGAACTTACCTTATACAATAAAATTGAACGTCATTTTCTTGCAAAATTACCGGATACAGATGAAGCCATTATTACCGATACGACTAAAGTAATTAATACTTTGAACTCACTTTGTGTGGAAATGGATAATCGTTACAAGCTTCTCCAATCAGCTTATGTAAGAACCATCAAAGAATATAATCAAAAATTTAAGGAGCGTAAATTAAATCCTGAAAAAGGTCATCGATTCTTACCGTATATTGTTTTGGTTATTGATGAATTCGCTGATTTAATTATGACCGCCGGAAAAGAAGTAGAGCTTCCTATCGCCAGATTAGCTCAGTTGGCCAGAGCCATAGGAATTCATCTAATTATAGCTACACAAAGGCCTTCCGTAAATGTTATTACCGGAATGATTAAAGCCAACTTCCCCGCTCGTGTTGCATTCCGCGTAACTTCAAAAATAGATTCAAGAACTATTTTAGACGGAAATGGTGCCGATCAATTAATCGGGAAAGGAGATATGTTGTTTACCACCGGTAATGAACTGATACGTATGCAATGTGCCTTTGTTGATACACCCGAAGTTGATAAAATAACAGAATATATTGGTTCTCAACAAGGATATCCGGATGCTTATTTATTGCCGGAATTTTACGAAGAAAATTCAAGTGTAAGTTCAAACGATGCGGTTGAGGCAAAAAGAGATGAGCTTTTTAATGATGCTGCTCGAGTAATTGTAACCGCTCAACAAGGATCCACCTCTTTGATTCAACGTAAATTATCATTGGGTTATAATAGAGCCGGAAGAATTATGGACCAACTTGAAGCGTTCGGCATTGTTGGGGCTTTCGAAGGAAGTAAGGCACGTAAAGTTCTGGTTTCTGACCTGGTTAGTTTGGAACAATTATTGGAAAATTTAAACCCCTAAAAAAACATTACCTAATAATATGAAAAAGATATTTGCATTCTTATTTATTTGTTCTTCATTTTTAATATGGGCTCAAAAAATTGATCCGGAAGCAAAAAGACTTTTAGATACAGCTAGTGCGAAACTCAGCCAAAATTCAACATTTTACGTAAAATTCAATTATTTATATTCTATACCCGGACAAAAAAGTATATCTGAAATTGGACAGGTTTATGCCGCTAAAGAAAAGTATCATTTAATTCTGCCCAGTATTACCCAAATATATGACGGAAATAAGATTTACACTATTTCTAAGGAAGATAAAGAAATCACTTCTTCTGACAAAGAAGACGGTGAAAGCCTATCTCCTACCAATATTTTAAGTCTTTATAAAAGCGGTTTTAATATTACTTTTGAAGGAAATACAACTATTAATAATGTTAAATGTTCCGTTATTAAATTGGTTCCTATTGATACCAAAAAATCCAAATCTATACTTCTTGCTCTTTCTAATAATAAGATATTAAGAGTATCTGAAAATTATAATGACGGAAGTTCTTTAATTTTAATGATTATTGATTTTAAAGAAAATTTAATTGTAAATAAATCTTTACTTACATTTGATAAAAATAACTATAAAGATTACACACTAACAGAGTTATAAAAGATGATTAAAAAGTTAGACTGGTATATTATCCGCACTTTTTTTGGTCCTTTTTTATTTATATTTAGCGTTTTAATGTTCATCTTTGTAGTTCAGTTTGCCTTTAACCAAATGGATAAATTTTTAGGTAAAGGACTGAACTTATGGGACATATCTAAATTATTGTATTATCTGGGCTTGGATGTGATTCGTCTCGTTTTACCTTTAACTATCTTGTTGTCATCAATTATGACATTTGGTGGTTTCGGAGAGCGGTATGAACTAGCAGCAATGAAATCAGCAGGAATTTCATTAGCCCGAATAATGTATCCTCTTTTTAGTCTTGTAGTCTTACTGGCCATCTGGTTATTTTATTTCTGTAACACCACACTTCCCGAAAACCAACGTAGAGCGCGTAATATGCTCATCAATATTGCACAAACAAGACCTGCCCTTAATTTTGAAGAAGGACGATTTATTAAGGAAATGAATCCTTTAAGCATTAAAATTGGCAGAAAAAGTGGTGAAAATGATAGTGAATGGGATCAAGTATTTATTCATAAAAATGCTTCCCCTTTTGAAGATCAACAAACCATTATAGCAGATAAAGGAAATATAATTTCCAAAGATAACCATTACTTAAAAATTGAATTATATAACGGATATATATATCAAGATAACATTAAAGGTAAGAATTTAAATGAACTAAAAAAACAACCGGGTAATTCCATTAAGTTTGACACCTTAACTCAATATTACGATATTTCAGATATAATTAAAAAGTCACTAGATAAGCAATCCGAAGGGGATAATTTCAGATATAAATCGGTATCCGAATTAAGCACCTATATAGATTCTATCAAAACTTCTAATACTGTGTACTTTAAAGGGCTTGGAGAAAATGGCATGAAACTTTTGTTAGGAGAAACGAACTCGTTGGATTCCCTAGATTATAGTCATTATAATGAAGATTTTCCGTTTGAATGGTCCAACTTAGATGATAACACTAAATATAATTTAGTTAAAGCCGCCATAAATCAGGTTACTCTGTCTAAGTATGAATTAGGTTCAAAAGCCACTGAAATGAAAGCGGTTGAAAAATTTATTGCTAAAATGATTTTATGGCAGCAAAAAAATATCATTTCATATTCTGTTACCTGTATAGTATTTTTCTTGATAGGAGCTCCGCTAGGATCAATCATTAGAAAAGGGGGAGTCGGTTTGCCTGTAGTTGTAGCCATAATAATATTTATCATTTTTTATATTTTAGGGCTTTATATGGAAAATTTGGCAAAAAATCAGGTGATCAACGCCTATTGGGCTTCTTGGATTCCTAATGCAATATTTCTACCTGTTGGAATTTTTCTTACCATAAAATCCATGAGAGATTCTGAACTATTTGACGTGGATAATTATTTAAAACCTTTTAAAAGATTTATTAGTAAATTTATCAAACAAAAAAAATTAGAACACAGTAGATACCAATGATTATTACAGACTTAAAAATGAATACCATATCAGAAGCTCTTGAAGAATTAAGACAGGGAAAGGTAATTATAGTTGTTGATGATGAAGATCGTGAAAACGAGGGTGATTTTGTTGCTGCAGCTTCAACTATGACACCTGAAACTATAAATTTTATGACTAAGTACGGAAGGGGTTTGATTTGCACGCCATTAACTCAAAAAAGAGCTGAAGAACTGGACTTGGAATACATGGTCGGAAAAAATACTGATCCTAAGCAAACGGCTTTCACTGTTTCAGTAGATTTACTTGGACATGGGATTACTACAGGTATTTCCGCTTCTGATCGATCCAAAACCGTTAAAGCTCTTGTCGATGAAAATATCAAGCCAAGTGATTTTGCACGTCCGGGTCATATTTTTCCTTTAATTGCAAAAAAAGGAGGAGTACTTAAAAGAGACGGACATACTGAAGCTACAGTCGATTTATTACAATTAGCGGGACTTCCTTCTACCGGAGTTTTAGTTGAAATTATGAATGAGGATGGAACAATGGCTCGTTTGCCTCAATTAATGGAAGTTGCTAAGAAATTTGATTTAAAAATTATAACTATTAAAGACTTAATTTCATATCGTCTTAAAAATGATTCTTTGATTGAAAAAATCGACGATGAAATAATCAAAACCTATTATGGTGAATTACGATTTGTAACGTATAAAGATAAAACCAATGATCAAATCCATTTCGCTTTAGTGAAAGGTGATATTAATGAAGATGAAATCATACCCGTAAAAGTTTGTGCTAATAATGTATATTTGGATCTTTTCAAAACTCTTGCTCAAGGAGAAGAAACCATTGTAAATAGAGCTATTAATTTTATTAATGAAAATGGCAAAGGAGTAATTATTTTTATAAACAATCCTTCCAATACAGAAGTAATCGAAAATCATCTGAGCGAACTCAAAAAATACATATCGGGAGAAATAGCTGATTTTGGAATACAATCCGACGAAAGGGATTTAGGAATCGGTGCACAAATAATTAAAAATTTAGGAATAAAAAATATCAATGTATTAACAACCAATCCTAATAAAAATTTCCCTCTAAGTAGTGGATATGGAATTAAGATTGTAAATGAAATTAAAATTTAAATTTCATTCTCATAATTATAAATAAAGAAGCTATATAGTAGCTTCTTTATTTAACCAAGTATTGAATTATAAAATGATATTTTGGATCTGATTCGTTAATGACACGTAAAGGATCTTTCTTCTTATTTCTTGCTTCTATAATTTTATTTTTATACTTCCTTAAATAAATATGCTTGTGTAAATCTTCTTCTGAGGCTGTTTGTAAATTTATTTTAAGAAATTGGGATGTATCTAAAACGAAAGAATCAAAAATTTTTGAAACCATTTCAGAAGTTATATCATATACATCTTTAATTTGTTCCATCGACACAAAACCACCTAATCCTTTTCTAAAACTCAATATTCTTTTAGTTATGATTTCATTTTCAATTACGGAATTTATATCGTTAAAAGATGCTGTATTAATATCCTTTTTTTCATTGAAAATTTGAAGTACTTTTATATTTGATGTGTTTTCAATATTTTGAGAAGGAAGCTTAATGTACGATTCCAATTCTTGATATTTTACAGTTGATATCACATAACATTTTTTTAAATCCTCTTTGGATTTGAATTTTCTACCGATAGAATTTTTATATCTTATAATGCTTTCCGCTTGTTTTTCTGAAAAACCTATACGCATCCAATCGTTTACATTATATGTATTCGGGTCGAATGTTAATAACCGATACTTTTTAACTTTACTAGAATTAGTAGTTGTTTCATTAAAGCCGTTCTCCGGTAATAACAAAAAAGGATATATTTTTGCATACATTTCCTCGGAAATTACGTAGCAAGATTTAAGCTGTTCTTTAGAAGTAAATTTACCTCCAAGCATAGCCTTATAATTAATGATTACCTCTGCTTGTTTTTTAGAAAAACCTAAACTCTGCCAGTCTTCTGAATTATAATCAGTTGGATTAAAAGGTTCTATAAATTTATCTTTTTTATCCTTTACCTTAAAATTCTGTTCATTAATTTCTTCAACAAATTGTAAAGGGGTAGCATTATTATTCTCAAAGATTGAAGAAATTAAAGCATTCCTATGAATTAATAATTCTAAAATACATATAATTATGAGCAACAAAAGAACACCTATTCGTTGCTCTTTTATCATTTTAAGGCGTAAATTCATAAAAGTTAATATAAATATATAATTACAAGAGCTTAATTTTTAAAATGTTACCATTTATTATGGTAACGTAAAAAAATTATATTTTTATATTAAAAAAATGAAATACTATTTCTTTTAAACCGCTGTAAAATAATAACCTAAGATTTAAAATAGCTTAGAGGAAGTTAGCAATCCCTTTAAAATTGCGAACTCAATGGATACTTTACAAAACTATTATGTGAAAATTTAATTCAAAAATATTTAGCTATTTTTTCCTTTTTCTGCATAGCTCATATCATTAACCGATTCGATGATATATTTTCCATCTTCAAATACAACTTTACATACTGAAGCGTTTTCCAAATCCTTAACAAATAACCTTTTACCTCCCAGATTATGAAGCATTAGAGTTATACTTAATCCGTGAGACACGATCAGAACGTTTTTATTTTCCTTATTCTTACTTTCGATCTGTACAATATCCGATAAAGCTTTATGCGTTCTTTTTTCAACTGTATTAAAATCTTCTGCCATTTTCATAGGATCTAAAATACTTATGGTATTTACCGCTTCTTTATAAGTAATTTCTTTATTCTTGTCAAAGATATCATTGAATAAATCCTGAGCATTAGTGTAATGAAGATATAAAGCAACATCCTTAAACATTTCGGTAGCTAAGGCAGTTTCATACGCTCCAAAACAGATTTCTCTTAATTCAGGTTTTTCTGTAACCGGAAGTTCTTTTTGATCTGAATTTTTTAAAATTATATTGATAGTCTCTCTGGTTCTCCTTAAATCACTGCAAAAAGCTGAAGAAAATTTAACATCTTTCAATCCTTTACCCAAATTTTCTGCCACCTCAATCCCTTCTTTTGTTAACGGTGTATCACTCCAACCTTGAACTTTGTTTAATGTATTTAAAATTGTCTTACCATGACGTACTATGTAAAATGTAATCTTAGATCCCATATAAAAAATATTAGCATTTTAAATACAAAATTAGAAAATTTTGTTTGTTATAAGTATAGAATAATCATTATAGTTCACTAGTATTTCATACTGTTGATTTAATTAAACTTAAAATTAAAAAACAAAATATATCTGAAAAATAATTATTTTTAATCGTATAATTTTTAAAAAATTTTATTCGTATAAAAAAATAATTATTATTTTTGTTATGTTAATTTAGATTTTAAAAGTTAAAAATCTTAGTTATGTTATTACGCAATTTAACATTGCCGGTTAATAAAATTACCCTTTTATCTTACCCTATCTACTTCAGTAGGCAGGTTAGGCTTTGATTTTCAATTTTTCCAAAGCCGACACTTCCGTTTTTTATACAGTAATTTATCTACTACTGTTTTTTCAATTTATCCATTTACTATATTATTTATAAATAAGATGAATATTAATATTGTTGTTGCAACAGAAGAACATTATCAATACGCTGAAGAAATATGCGAAACTATTTACCAATCGGCTATTGTAAGGGGTACAGGTATTGCTAAAAGAACACCTGAATACATCCAAAAAAAAATGGATCAAAGACAAGCGATTTTAGCTCTTGATAATACAAAATTTGCAGGTTTTTGTTATATCGAAAAATGGCAGAACGGAGAATTTGTCGTCCATTCAGGATTAATTGTTCATCCTGACTACAGAGGAATAGGTTTAGCCAAAAAAATTAAACATTTTATTTTTGATTATACCCGCAAAAAATTTCCTGAAGCTAAAATTTTCGGTATAACTACCGGTTTGGCTGTAATGAAAATTAATTCGGAATTAGGATATAAGCCGGTACCCTTTTCTGAACTGACAGAAGATCCTGACTTTTGGAATGGCTGTAAAACGTGTACGAATTTTAATATTCTACAAAGTAAACAAAATAAAATGTGCTTATGTACCGGAATGTTATTCGATCCTAAAGATCAAAAAAAAGATAAGAATATATCCCATAAAAATAGTTTCGATAAAAAGGTCATTACTCATCTCAATAAAATAAAAGAAGTATTTCACTTAAAATCTAAAAAGGATTGTAATAATTCCCAAATTAAAACCATCTAAAAAAATCTTGATTATGAAAAAAGCAGTTTTAGCATATAGTGGAGGACTAGATACTTCCTATTCTTTGGTTAAACTAACTAAAGAACATGATATGGAAGTTCATACAGTTATAGTAAACAGCGGAGGATTTTCTGAAGAAGAATTAAAACAAATTGAAAAACGAGCATATGAGCTGGGTTCCAATCATCATATAACCATTGATATTACTGAAAAATTTTATAGAAATTGTTTAAGCTTTCTCATTTATGGAAACATTTTAAAAAACAATACTTATCCATTATCAGTTAGTGCAGAAAGAATATTTCAGTCACTGGCTATAGCGGAATACGCAAAAAAAATAAATGCGGAATATATAGTTCATGGAAGCACGGGAGCCGGTAATGATCAAATTCGATTTGATGTAGCCTTTGAAGTCATTTCCCCTAAATCACAAATAATTACACCGATTCGTGATGAAAATGTTTCTCGTCAAGAAGAAGTTGACTACTTACAAAAAAACGGAATAAACATGAATTGGGAAAAAGCAAAATATTCCATCAATAAAGGAATATGGGGAACTTCTGTGGGGGGTGTTGAAACACTTTCCTCTGATCTCCCTTTACCGGACGAGGCTTTCCCTACTCCCCTCTCTGAAACCACTCCTTCCATAATTGAACTTGAATTTTCTAAAGGAGAACCTATCGGATTAAATGGAGAAAAAATGAATCCGGTGCCATTAATTCAAAAACTGAATGAAATAGGAGGAAAATACGCCATTGGAAGAGATATACATGTGGGAGATACCATTTTAGGAATTAAAGGAAGAGTAGGTTTTGAAGCTCCTGCACCTATGTTACTAATTAAATCACACCATCTGCTGGAAAAACATACCCTATCCCGTTGGCAACTCTTACATAAAGATTCATTGGCCAATTGGTATGGTACTTTATTGCATGAAGCTCAGTATTTAGACCCTGTAATGCGCGACATTGAAGCATTTCTTACGTCCTCTCAAAAACGAGTTAGCGGAACCGTAAAGATTCAGTTGTATCCCTATTATTTCCGTATGATCGGTATAAAATCTCCTTACGATATGATGCAATCAAAAGTTGCCACTTACGGTGAAGAAAATGAAGCTTGGGACAGTAGAGATGCCCGAGGATTCATTAAAATTTTTGGAAATCAATTAAAAATTCATCATAGTTTCAATGATTTAGAATAATTTACGAACTTTATCTTGAATTAATGTAAATAAAAATTAAAAGTATAGTTTAGTTTAAAAAACCAATGAACAAAATAAAAGCTAGTATTGTGGGAGGGGCAGGATATACTGCGGGCGAATTATTGCGAATCCTCATTAATCATCCAAAAATAGAACTCACATCCGTTTACAGCACTTCCAATGCAGGAAACCCTGTCACAACGGTCCACGAAGACCTTATAGGAGAAACCGATTTAATTTTTTCTGATCGCATTGATCAAGAGGCAGATGTTGTTTTTTTATGTTTGGGACATGGTAAATCCAGGGATTTTTTGACAAAAAATATATATTCTAAAAACACAAAAATCATAGATTTAAGTAATGATTTCAGGGTTAAACCTCATCATGTGTTTCAAGACAGGACATATATTTACGGTCTTCCCGAATTACAAAAAGAAGAAATAAAAAAGGCAAAAAATATTGCTAATCCCGGATGTTTCGCAACCGTCATACAATTAGCTTTACTTCCCTTAGCAAAGAAAAGTTTATTGTCCCAAGATATTCATATCCACGCAGTAACCGGCTCTACCGGTGCGGGGCAATCACTTTCAACAACTGCTCATTTCAGTTGGAGAAATAATAATGTTTCCTTTTACAAAGAATTTAGTCATCAGCATGAGGCAGAAATTTCACAAAGTATTCATCAGTTAGGAACCAACCAACATCAACTCTATTTTTTACCCATGCGTGGCAATTTTACTCGAGGGATTCTTGCCGGCATATATTTAAAATGTGAAATTACAAAAGAGGAAGCTTTTTCTTTATATCGTGAATACTATCAGGATCATCCATTTACCTTTGTTTCTAACACTCCTCTATATGTAAAGCAGGTAGTCAACACAAATAAATGTATGTTAGAAATACAAAAACATAAAGATACCCTATTAATTACTTCGGTGATTGATAATTTAAGTAAAGGTGCTTCGGGTCAAGCCGTACAAAACATGAACCTTATTTTCGGATTTGAGGAATCGGAAGGTTTACATTTAAAACCGGTGGCTTTTTGATAAAATTAGAATTATGAATCCACTATTTTTCTTTTAATATGATTAACTAAAAAACTCAAAATACAATATCAGTTTCCTTAGTTTATTTAGAAAGTTCTTATGGTTCTTTTAGAGATGTTAACTAAAATAAGGATAAATTACTGATTTTAATGAATAATAAAAATTATATAATTAGTACAAAATTATAATATGAAAATAGCAATTATTGGAGCCGGAAATTTAGGATTGGCAATCGCAAAAGGAATTATTAACAGCAATTTTGCTGAATCATTATATATTACTAAGCGAAATATTAAAACCTTACATGAACTGGAAAATAAACAAAATATAGTTCTTACATCAGATAATAAAGAGGCAATTAAAAATTCAGAGATTATACTGTTTGCGGTTCAGCCTAATGTCTTAACCAATGTTTTACAAGAATGCCGGCATTTATTTACGGAACATCATACTTTACTATCAGTAGTTGCCGGATTTGATTTAAGTAAACTAGAAGAAATCATAGGCAATCATTTTCCAATTATTAAGGCCATGCCTAATACTGCTATATCGGTGAATAAATCCATGACCTGTCTTTGTTCCAATAAAAAAGGAAAGGATCGAATCAATATCGCGTTGGAAATCTTTAATCAACTGGGTCATGCTGTAGAAATTCCTGAAGAGCAAATGCAAGCGGCAACAATTATTTGTTCCAGCGGTATAGCTTTTTGGCTGAGGATCATTCGTGCACATATGTTGGGAGCTATAGAAATGGGACTGGAACCGCAAGAAGCTCTATCCATGATTACTCAAACTTGTATGGGAGCGGCACAATTAATTGAGTCTAAAAAAAGTCATCCCGAGCAAGAAATTGATAAGGTCACAACTCCGGGCGGATGCACCATAGCCGGAATTAATGAAATGGATCATCAAGGAGTTAACTCTGCCATTATTAAAGGGCTTTTAGCTTCCTATACTAAAATCAATCAGCTTACTAAGAAATAAATAGTAAAGTATCACATGAATACCACAAAAAAACAATAATAAAAATTTATAAAGGATACT
Source organism: Apibacter sp. B3546 (assembly GCF_009827885.1). Lineage (NCBI taxonomy): Bacteria > Pseudomonadati > Bacteroidota > Flavobacteriia > Flavobacteriales > Weeksellaceae > Apibacter > Apibacter sp. B3546. The sequence goes on from NZ_WINW01000035.1 coordinate 141,060, forward strand.
AATATGAGTCTATTCAATGTATATCCTATTTACTCTGTAACCCCTGTTAAAGCATCAGGTTGTACCGTATGGGATGAAAAAGGAGATGCCTACCTTGACTTTTATGGTGGGCATGGGGTTATTTCCATCGGTCATTCACATCCAACGTATATAAAACATGTAACTGAACAAATCAATTCCATAGGATTTTATTCCAATTCAATTATCAATCCTGTTCAGAAAAAACTGGGTAATTTATTACCTCAAATTTGCGGATATCCCGACTATTCGTTATTCCTCTGCAATTCAGGAGCAGAAGCCAATGAAAATGCTTTAAAATTAGCCTCTTTTCATACCGGAAAATCAAAAGTTTTAGCCTTTAAAAACAGTTTCCACGGGCGTACTTCCGCAGCGGTTGCCGTGACCGATAATCCAAAAATTATTGCTCCTATCAACGCTCAACAGGAAGTGGTATTTTGCGAATTAAACGACATTGAAAGTGTTAAAAAAGAGATTGCTAAAGGGGAGGTATCTTCCGTAATTATCGAAGCTATTCAAGGAGTGGGTGGATTGGATGAAGGAAGCACTGAATTTTTTCGGGAATTGGAAAAGGTTTGTAAAAATAATAAGGTAGTTCTAATTTTGGATGAAATTCAATGTGGATATGGACGATCCGGTAAATTTTTTGCCCATCAACATCATGGAATCAAAGCAGATATTATATCGGTAGCGAAAGGGATGGGAAACGGATTTCCTATCGGGGGGATCTTAATTTCTCCTGAATTTACTTCTTCTTTTGGATTATTAGGAACTACTTTTGGCGGAAATCATCTCGCTTGTGCCGCAGCATTAGCGGTTTTAGAAGTTATGGAGGATGAAGATATTTTAAGCAATGTTCAAAAACAATATGAATATTTCATTAAAAAATTTTCTTCACTATCGAAAATTAAGAAAATTAAGGGTAAAGGATTAATGCTGGGATTAGAATTTGATTTCGAAGTCGCAAATCTCCGTAAAAAATTAATCTATGAAAAAAAGATTTTTACAGGTAATTCCAATAATAAAAATCTACTGCGTGTGCTTCCGCCGTTATCTATTTCCAAAAATGAAATTGATATGCTTTATGACAGTTTACAGTCTTGTCTTTAACAACCTTATAAAATAAGAAATAATGAAAAAGTATACTTCTGTCGATGATATTACAGACCTAAACGAGATGTTAAATTTGGCTAAGAAGATTAAAGCTGCTCCTTTAGCTAACCAAGTTTTGGGAAAAAATAAAATTTTAGGGCTTTTATTTTTTAATCCGAGCTTAAGAACGCGATTAAGCACACAAAAAGCAGCTCGCAATCTGGGTATGGATTGTATGGTTATGAATTTAAACACAGAAGGCTGGACATTAGAATTTGAAGATGGAACGGTAATGGATGGTTCTGCTTCCGAGCATATAAAAGAAGCTGCTAAAGTTATATCAGTTTATTGTGATATAATAGCCATTCGAAGCTTTCCTACTTTAAAAGATAAGGAAAAAGACGAAGCGGAAACAGTCATTTCTTCCTTCGTTAAATACGCCACCGTTCCGATCATCAGTTTAGAAGGGGCTACAGAACATCCTCTACAAGCTTTGGCTGATGCGTTGACCATTGAAGAATACAAAAAAACGGAACGTCCTAAAGTGGTATTGAGTTGGGCTCCACACCCAAAAGCCCTTCCTCAATCTGTTTCCAATTCATTCGTGAAAATGATGAAAAAAATGGAGGTGGATTTTATTATTACTCATCCGGAAGGATACGAGTTGAACCCTGAAATTACCAAAGGTGTTCTCATTGAATATAATCAAGAAAAAGCATTTATAAATGCTGATTTTATATATGCTAAAAATTGGAGTAATTACAACGATTATGGTAAAATATTAAATGAGGACCCTCATTGGACCATTGGAAAAAGACAAATGGAATTGACAAATCACGCTAAATTCATGCATTGTTTACCGGTACGAAGAAATATGATTGTAACTGATGACATATTGGACAGCGATGCATCGATTGTTATACCTGAAGCAAATAATCGAACGTATTCTGCTCAAACCATTCTTACTCGAATTCTGGAAGGGCTCACATAAATATTAATTATTTGATTTTTGGTAAAAAACAGATATTTAACTAATTACTAACAAACAACCCAATAAGTTGAATATGGAAAAGAAAAAATTAACCGTTATAAAAATAGGAGGAAATGTAATTGATAATCAAAAAGTCCTTACTCAATTTTTACAAGATTTTTCTAAATTGGAAACCCCAAAAATTTTAGTCCACGGAGGGGGAAAAGCAGCTACAAGATTAGCGGGTAAATTGGGAGTTGAATCGATCATGATTGAAGGACGAAGAGTAACCAACGAAGAAATGCTAGATGTGGCAATAATGACATATGCAGGACTTTGCAATAAAAAAATTGTAGCTCAACTTCAAAGTTTACAAACCTCTGCTATCGGGCTAACCGGTGCAGATGGAAATTCTATAGTTTCGAAAAGGAGAGAAAATAGCGCTTATGATTATGGATATGTAGGGGATATCATTGAAATTAACTCCGAATGGATTAAATTTTTACTCGATACCGATACGATTCCTGTATTCTGTGCAATTACCCACGATAAAAAAGGACAGTTGCTTAACACGAATGCTGATTCCATCGCTCAATTTTTGGCTGTGGCCCTATCCTCTTTTTATGAAACCACTTTATTGTATTGTTTTGAAAAAAAGGGTGTTTTACAAAATATTGAAGACGAAAATAGTATTATTAAAACGATAAATTACAGTTCCTATCAACAATTAAAAAAGGATAATATTATTCACTCGGGTATGATCCCAAAACTTGATAATTGTTTTGAAGCGCTGAAACAGGGAGTTAAAAATATTATTATTTCTAACCCTGAAATAATTAACAACTTTAATCATTCTCATACTTGTATTACCTTATAATTAAGTCTTATGAAAACCATTGAACAACTAACATATGAGGCAATTGACTTGTTAAAAAAATTAATTGCAACACCCTCTTTTTCCGGAGAAGAACATCATACCGCTTTATTGATTGAAGCTTGGTTCAGACATCATTCAATTCCTTATGAAAAAGAGAATAATAATATATGGGCATATAATAAATATGTAGATAAAAACAAACCTTATTTACTGCTGAATTCTCATCAAGACACTGTTTTTCCTAACAAAGACTATACTCATAATCCTTTTGATGCCATTGAAAAAGAAGGTAAAATATTCGGTTTAGGTTCTAATGATGCCGGAGGATGTTTGGTGTCTCTTTTAGCCACATTTACTTATTTTTATTTACATAAGAATATGAAATATAATTTAATTATGGTGGCTTCCGCTGAAGAAGAAAACAGTGGAAAAAAAGGTCTAAACAGTGTGTTGGCTCACTTGCCACCATTAGAATGTGCTATTATAGGTGAACCTACTCAAATGCAACTTGCCATTGCTGAAAAAGGCTTGCTTGTTTTAGACGTTCTCGTAAAAGGAACTGCCAGTCATGCAGCTCATAATAATCCTGATAATTCCATTTATAATGCTTTTGAGGTAATTGAATGGTTTAAAAATTTCTCATTTGAAAAAATATCAGAAGTTTTAGGACCTATGAAAATGACAGTTTCTCAAATTGAAGCAGGTAAACAACACAATCTTGTACCTGAAGAATGTCGCTTGGTGGTAGATATCCGTGTGAATGATTGTTATACAAACGAAGAGATACTATCAATAGTAAAGAAAAATTTATCATCTGAAAGGGTGATAATTACTCCCCGATCATTGAAACTTAAATCTTCTTCCATTCCCAAAACTCATCCGTTGGTTATATCCGGAATTGCTCTTGGGAGAGAAACTTATGGGTCTCCTACTCTTTCAGATCAAGCCGTCTTACAATGTCCTTCTTTAAAAATGGGGCCGGGAAATTCTTTACGATCTCACACTGCCGATGAATATATTTTTAGGGAGGAAATTGTAGAAGCAATTCCTCTGTATATAGAATTATTAAATCAAACGATCTTATAAAAGATAATTGAAACTATTAAATTTTAAAAAATGAAGCTTTGGGAAAAAGGTATACCGACTGATCAGAGAATTGATTTATTTACCGTAGGTAATGATCGGGAATTAGATATTGTTTTAGCTAAATATGACGTGTTAGGTTCATTAGCTCAAACTAAGATGTTGTATCAAGTAGGGCTTATTACGGAAAATGAAAAAAAAGAGTTATTACAAGCATTAAATGAAATACTTAAAGATATAGAAAATAATACTTTTAAAATTGAAGAGAATTTTGAAGATGTTCATTCTAAAATAGAATTTTTACTTACTGAAAAAGTGGGCGATGCCGGTAAAAAGATTCATACGGCACGTTCCCGCAATGATCAGGTTTTAGTTGATATGAACTTATATCTGAAAGATGAATTAAAAATGATTAAAGATCAAACTCGTAAACTTTTTGATCTTCTACTGGTTCTTGCAGAAAAAAATAAAAACATTTTATTGCCCGGATATACGCATTTTCAAATAGCTATGCCCTCTTCCTTCGGAATGTGGTTTTCTGCATATGCTGAAAGTTTGATTGATGATGTAATTTTACTTAATGCAGCTTTAAAAATAGTCGATCAAAACCCTTTAGGATCAGCAGCGGGATATGGTAGTTCTTTTCCTATAGATCGAACGTTTACTACTCGGGAATTGGATTTTAAAACATTAAAATTTAATTCCGTTGCCGCACAAATGAGTCGAGGCAAATCGGAAAAAAGCACGGCATATGCTCTTAGCAGCTTGGCCGGTACTTTATCCAAGTTAGCAATGGATGTAACTTTATATTTAAGTCAAAATTTTAACTTTCTTTCACTTCCCACCCATTTGACAACGGGTTCCAGCATTATGCCTCATAAAAAAAATCCCGATGTTTTTGAATTGATACGAGGAAAATGCAATAAAATACAAGCTTTGCCTTATGAGTTGACTTTGATAACCAATAATCTTCCTAGTGGATATCATAGAGATTTACAGTTATTAAAAGAAGGAATTATTCCGGGAATACAAAATTGTAAGGCATGTTTAGAAATGGCTCATTATTCCCTTCAAGATATACAAGTTAATAAACATATCCTCGATGATCCTAAATACGATTATTTATTTACCGTAGATGCTCTCAATGAATTGGTAGCTGAAGGAATTCCGTTTCGTGATGCTTATAAAATGATCGGTCAACAGGTGGAACTGGGAACGTTTCAATCTCCTAAAAAAACTACTCATACGCATGAAGGAAGCATAAACAATTTGTGTTTAGAGGAAATTAAAAAGAAAATGGATGATTATTGGATGGATTAATACATCCTATATACGAGTAAAATCAAAGTTAAAAAAGATACACTTGTCCATAAGATAACTCCCAAAAGTAAAGGTTTTATACCAATTTTTTTTAAGGTTTGCAAACTTAATCCTGCTCCTATTAAAAATAAGGTTACGGTTAGTCCTCGTTTAGCTGCCATAACCAACCCATGATCTAAAGTGCTAAATACAGGAAAGTATTGGGGTAAATAGGTATTACTTATCATGGCCGCAATAAATAAAAATATAAAGTAAGGTAGTTTTATTTTCTTATGTATATTTTCCTTATCTTCTTTAAAAGTCAATATAATCAGAAAAGATAAAGGAATGATCCATAAGGCTCTTTCCAGCTTAACCGTCGTTGCAATTTCTAAGGCTCTTGAACCATAGTGCTGTGCAGCGCCAACAACAGAACTTGTATCATGTATAGCCAACGCAGACCAATATCCGAATTGTTCTTGTGAAAGATGTATTAGATGTCCTATTGCCGGAAATATAAATAAAGCAATGGAATTTAAAATAAAAATAGTCGCTAAAGACAGGCTGGTTTCTTCTTCATCTGCATGGATAAGCGAGGCAATTGCAGCAATAGCACTTCCACCACATATGGCTGTTCCTGAAGATATCAACAAGGTTATTTTCCTATCAATTTTAAAAAATTTCCCTATCAATATTCCCAAGAATAAGGTAAGAAAAATTGATCCAACCGTTAATAACAATCCTTCTTTACCAACTTGAATTGCTGTATTTAAATTCATCCCAAATCCCAATCCTATAACAGAAAGTTGAAGAAGATAGCGCGTTATTTTTTTAGTATAGATGGGATAAGGATTACCGAAACTAAAGGAAAATAACATTCCCATCAATAACGCTAGAGGGGTGTCTATAGATACAACCAGGCAAAGTAAACCTAAAAGAATAAAAATTATTTTTTTTACCCGATCATTGGCGACTAATTTTTTCTTGGTTGTTGCTTGATTCATTGTACAAATATCCTTTAATGAATACAAATCTGCCAATGAAAAAATGTTATTCCTTATAACGATGGGTTATAATGTGAAGTAGCAAATTTTATAAAAAGATCTGAATTTCCTTCAGGAACTCCTTGCTTATAAACAAAATAAAACCAGCGTTTTATATTTATTCCCTCTATATCAATTATTTGAAATTCTCCTTTTTTTATATCTTTAGCTACTGCTGCTATGGATATAAAACCTATACTGTTGGTATGGGTAAGGTAGGACTTGATGCCTTCTGTACTGCCTAAATGCATAGCAATGTTCAGATCTTTAAGCTGTATATTGACAGCTTGGAAAGCATCTCGTATAATATCCAAACTTCCTGATCCTAATTCTCTCAAAACTAGGGGTACTTTTTGTAATTCATCTAAAGTCAAAATTTCTATTTTTGAAATTTCCTGTGAGGTGTGTGCAATGGCAACAATTTCATCTTTTAAAAAAGGAATGTATTTAAGTTGCTTATTTTTGGGTTTGCCTTCAACCATTCCTAACTCAATTTTTTTTTCAATCAGATATTTTTCAATTTCTTCTGTATTTGCGGTTATAAGAGACATTTTAATTTTCGGATATTTGGAATGAAATTGAGACATTAAAGCAGGAAGTAAATATTGTCCTAAAGTAGTACTTGCTCCTAGTTGAAAAGTTCCTGAAAAATTTTCTTTCAGTAAATCAAAATCATATTGTATTTGTTTATAAATATTCATGATTTTTTCTGAATGGATCAATAATATTTTACCGGCATCGGTAAGCTCTATTTTATTTCCTTTTCGAAGAAAAAGGGTTAAATCATATTCGGATTCCAACTCCTTTATATTTTTAGTCACAGCAGGTTGTGAAATATATAATTCCTCGGCAGCTTTGGTAAAACTTAAATTTTTAGCTACAGCATAAAATATTTTCAATCGGAAATCAGACATTATAATTTTTATTATTTCTTGCTAAGTAAATTACTATAAATATTTTATTAAATCATACAATTATTGACTTATAAAAAAAATTGAACCTATTCAAATTAACTTTTATCCTTAGATCCTGTTTTTTAACACAATAGTAAATCTATATATATGGAATAATTTTTGTTTTGGATGGGTATTAAACAATGTTAATTTTAAATAGACCTAAAAAACCAAATTATGAAACAATTAAAAAAAATTTTATGGGCTTTTGCATTAATGGGTACGCTGAGCTTTTCTTTGACATCATGTAAAAACGAGCCTAAAGATTCAGATTTAGTTACCAAAGCAAAATCCGTTATTCCTGAAGGAGTTACTATTGATGTTAAAAAAGGGGTGGCTACACTTACCGGAGAGTATAAAGATAATGACGCTAAACAAACAACTGAAAATGCTGTTAAAGCAATACCGGGTATAAAATCTGTTGAAGATAATGCAACGGTTAAATCAGAATCAGGTGATGTAGTGGTTTCTGTGGATTCCGTATTAAAATCTAAAGTAAATGATATTTTAAAAGGGTATACAGGTGTTACAGCGGATATAAATGATGGTGTGGTAACTCTTAACGGTGAATTAAATAGAAGCGAATTGCCTCGACTTATGCAAGCAATTAACACGCTCCAACCTAAAAAAATTGAACAAAAATTATTACTAAAATAGAAGTATGGCTTTACAAGATAAATACGCAGATTTAATAAATAAGGCGAAAAGTCTGGGAACAACAAATCTTTCTGTTAAAGAACAAAATAATGTTCTTTATATTGATGGAGAGGTTCCGAATGGAGAGTCTAAAGATCAGTTGTGGGCTGCTTATAATAAAATTGATCCTGATTTCAGATCCGCTGATTTAATTTTAAATATTAATGTATCACCCAATGCACCTTCTTCAAAATATAAAGTAACCACTCAAAGTTCTAATTTAAATATTAGAAAAGGTCCGGGTACGGATCAACCTATTTTAGGAAAAGCCGCACATCAATCTACGGTAACTTTTCTGAGCAAATATAACGATGATTGGTATTTAATACGTTCTGAAGATGGAACCGAAGGATATTGTAATACTGAATATTTAACGGCTATATAAAATTATTATACTTAAATATTTTTTGAGAGGGCTGGAATTAATTTTCTTGCCCTTTTTTTATCTAATCAAATATACCGGAATTATATTTATATCTTTTTAAGATTGCTTTACCTGTTGATATTATGACTTTTTAAAAAACATTTAAATTTTTTGTTTATTGTTGCATCTAATTAAATTTAGATAGAATTATAGTTTCTTAGGATTGATTTTTGCTAGTATCTTATCTAATATTTTTATTTAAACTGTTTTTATTTTTTTGTGTATAATTTTATTTTTTATTTACTATTGCCTTTGAATTTTGATCAACAGAGAACTAGTTTTATTTTAATACCTATATATTAAATGAATTTATTCGAAAAGCAATTTCAAGATATTATACATTTTTTACAGTTTGACGATTATTCTTTAGTTTTAAAGAGAATTATTGACTTAACGTTAGATACTGAAGAGATATCTTTTTATAAGAAAACAAGTGATTTACTTCAATGGGTTGATTATAATGAATCCAATGAAAAAGGAAAAAAGGAAAAATATTCTGTCATCTTAAATGAACTTTATCAATTTCTTTCTAAAAAAGAAATTCATGAACCGAAAAAACTTCTTGAAGCCGAAAAAGTTAAAAAATCATACAGTAAATCTTCTTTTTCTTTAGGTCCTATAAGCTTAAAAATTTCCGAAGGAGAAATTATTGGTTTAGTGGGAGAAAATGGAAATGGTAAAACTTCTTTGCTTAGACTTTTATGTGGAGAATTGGAAGCGACTGAGGGAAGTATATCTTATAAACTGGATTTTAAAGATCGGTATAACTTAAGAACTAAGTTGATTTATATTCCTCAAAGGCCGAATATATGGTACGGTTCTATATTAGATAATCTTCAATTTACTGCTTCTTCTTATAATATTAAGGGAGAAGAAAACGAGTTAATGGTTGATTTGATTACCTCCAGAATGGGATTGCGAAACTATCGGAAAATGAATTGGGCTAATCTTTCTTCAGGATATAAAATGAGATTTGAATTAGCCCGAATGTTACTTAGAAAACCTAAACTTTTATTGATTGATGAGCCTTTAGCTAATTTAGATATTCTTTCTCAACAAACGGTATTGGAAGATTTTAAAGCAATAGCAAAATCTCCATTCAGACCTTTGGGTATCGTTGTCAGCTCCCAACAATTGTATGAAGTGGAAAAAAATTCCGATCAAGTGCTATTCTTAAAACATGGGGAACAAAAAAATATAAAAAGTGAGAGTTCTGATAAAAAAGAATTGCCCGAATTGATTATTGAGTTTGAATCGGAATGGCCTCAGGAAAAACTTTATGCTTCTTTATCTAAAATCTCTTTACTAAGATTACAATATAATGGAGGTTCTTATATTGCGCATTTTCCTGAAACTATATCGGTGAATAATTTTTTAACTCTTTGTATTAAGGATCAGATACCCATTAAGTATTTTAGAAATATATCTGATTCAACTCGTAGATTTTTTATTTAATTCTTTTAAAAATCCGTGATCATGTTTACAAAAACACAAAAACGTTTGCTAGTAAATTACCCTATTTTATGGAATACAAAATTTGTTCCGATGGGTATAACAGTTCTATTTATTAATATTTTTTTCTTTATTACTGGTTATTTTTCCGGAGCTATTAATTTTTATGAAACGGATTATGATTTAAATAGCACCACTGTCATCTATCTTATTTCAGTTTTAGCTAGTTTATTAATTCTCATTATATGGTTAGTATTTTATTTAAAGAATAATGGCTTTAAGTCCTTTTACCCAAAACAATCTAATGCTCTATATGTGGAATGGCTATTGACTTTCATCTTACTCATCGGCAATCAATTATATCCTTACAGTTATTATCAAGGTATTACATATAAGGAAAGAGCCTTTGCTTCAAAACAACAAATCTATGAAGCTAAAAAAATATTGAATCAAATTCAAATATTAATACCTGATTCGTATAATTATTATCAATTCAATCCTATCGAGAAAACTATTGATTCTTTAGAAAAAGATCCTGATTCAACTCCCATGCACTTATCTCTTCTTAATTTTTATCCATATAATAAGGAGATTGAGCAGGTTAAAGATTGGTTAATTACCGAACAAAAGGATAGTATAAGAAATTTAATTCGGGAATATTTAGATCTTCAAAAAAAACATAGTCTTTCTACTAATCTTACTGTAAACAGTTGGATGAAAATAGTTTATAATCCACCCAATTATATTGTTACTGAATCAAATTATATTAGCAATGCAAAAAATCAAAATGATGATAACATAAAAAATTATGTGGAATTTAAAAAACTCGATTTTGCTTATCAAAAAATGTTTGACGCATATAATAATGGGAATTTTTCCAATGAGTTTATTTTAATCATTTTATATATTGCTTTAAGTTTATCTATAGCAATATTATCCTTTCGTACAACAAGTGGAAAAGCCTGGTTAATCGCATTTATAACATTTGGATTACTTATTTTTATTAACGGAATTATTTCTGTTTTATTCCGTCTATTTTCTTTTGAAATTAATGAGTATAATATCACTTATTTAATAACTATTTATTGGACATTGATACTCTTATTTATGAGCATTTACATTGTACTTAAACTCTATAAAAAAAGCGCAAAGAATAAATCAACTGTACTGATAAATTTAATTTTATGGATATTACCCTATATGCCTATACTTTATTTTACAACGTTTATGACGTTAAAGAATGAAATCGTATATTGTGAATATCTGAACCATTTTATCAGTACTATATACCTTTACTTTTTTAATCATTCTATCGTCTTTTTTTGGATTAATCTTATATTTGTAGGTATCATTTTATTCTTTATAGCTAAAATAATAAAAAACTGGAAAGCTTTGCCTGAAGAATAGATGAAATTAACCCTATTTTTTATTTTAAATGTACAAAAGATTCCCATTATCCTTGCGAATTTTTTTAGTGATGATCCTCGTTGTGGTCAGCACTATATTTGCCATGGGATTGATAACTTTTTATCAATATATAAGAATTGCGGAGGAATATAATAATAAAAGGCTAGAAAGAAAGGAACAATTAATTATAGAAACTTTCGATTATCTCATTTCCAATCGAAATACAAAACCGGAGGAGGTTAAAAATAAAATTGGCAATAAAATTTATGAAATTTCAGATATTAATAATATCGATATAAATTTTTATTCTCTGGATGGAAAATATATTTTAGGGAATAAATTACCCAATCCTAAGACTGAATTTGTTCCTAAAGAAATCTTAAAAAATCTGAATGTAAATAACGACCGTATAGAGGTTATAAACAAGCTTCCTAATTCAGAAGAAAGTTTTACGTCCGTATACAGATACCTTTACAACAATGATTATCAACCTATTACAATTATAAATTTTCCTTTTTTACATGATGAAGCATTTCTAAAAAAAGATTTTTATTCCTTATTATATAGATATTTAGTTATCATGCTTATCGTATTAATTGTAAGTGGTATTTTTTCATGGTTCTTTTCACTTACTTTAACCAGAAAAATTAAAGATATTGCTTATCGGCTTAGGGATACCGGCGCACTTACTCATAATAGACCCCTTTTATATAATTATATTGATGAAGTGAGTCCATTGGTTAAAGCTTACAATATTATGCTGAATAAATTTAGAGAGCAAACTGATGCACTGGTTAAAAAAGAAAAAGATAATGCTTGGCAGGAAATGGCAAGACAAGTGGCTCATGAAATTAAAAATCCGCTTACCCCTATGCGGCTCGAAATTCAAAGTTTTCAATTAAGATTTAATCCAGAAGATCCACAAATTCATGAAAAGTTAGATTCATTAACCCGTTCATTAATACAACAAATAGATACTATTGCCTCGATTGCCGGCGCATTTTCGGACTTTGCAAAAATGCCTGTAAAAAAGGATGAAAAGTTAAACGTAATTGAAGTTGCTAAAATTTCATTAGAAATATTTCCATCTCAACAAATTTCACTTGATACACTTGATGAATTGGTCATTTTAAATATTGATCCTAATTTATTGAACCGTATATTAACCAATTTAATAAAAAACGCTTTTCAATCGATACCAGAAGGAAGAACTCCCCATATTATTGTAAAAATCAGACAAGACATACGAATGGTTTATTTTTCTGTTATTGATAACGGAAATGGAATACCGGAAGAAATAAAAAGCAAAATTTTTACTCCTCAATTTTCGACTAAAACCAGTGGAAGTGGTTTAGGTTTAGCTATCATTAAAAAACTAATTGAAGAATATAATGGGTCTATAACCTTTATGTCTGAAGAAGGGAAAGGAACTATTTTCAAATTTGAAATCCCTAAAGGTGAATAATATTTTTAAGTTTAAAAAATTTAATATATTTCAAAATAATTCCGTATTCAAAGTAGGTACAGATAGTGTATTATTGGGTTGTTTTGCTGATATACATAATGCCTCCCACATTCTTGATATTGGTACCGGTACAGGGATACTTTCGTTAATGTGCGCGCAAAGAAATCCCATTTCTCATATTACAGCCATGGATTCTGAATACAATGCGTATTCTTTGGCCTTGGAAAATTTTAAAAATTCTTCTTTTTCTCAAAGGATCACAGGTATCCATTGCGATTTAGACCGTTTCTTTAGTGATATATTATTTGATTATATTATTTGTAACCCTCCTTATTTTAAAATTTCAGAAGTATTACATCGTAAACATCCTGTCGCCAGGCAGCAAATAAAACTTAATTATCATCTTCTTATTAAAAAATCGGCATCATTACTATCTCAAAATGGAAAAATTGGATACATTTTTCCTATAGAAAATGAGCAAGAAATACTTGAACTATCAAATAGATATAATTTATTTCCCAATCGCATTATATATATTTCAGGAATAAGAAATGGAAAAATTAAAAGAATTTTCCTTGAACTTAGCAGAGAAGATAAAAATCCTATAATTAAATACTTTGTTATAGAAGAAAAAAGCCGTATTTGGTCGGAAGAATATAAAAAATTAACATCAGATTTCTATTTATAATATCATAGAAAAGGCGTCTTTTATATGTTCAATTTGCCATCTGGAATCTTTTTTTATGATGGAAATAATATCGAACCTTACATTGACATCCATTTCTTTACAAAGCACATATTCATTTGCTGCTTTAATCAATAATTTTCTTTTTGATCTGGTTACTGCCTCTATAGGATCAATGATAGTTGTATAGTTTCTAGCCTTAACTTCTACTATTACCAACTCAGAAGCATTTTTAGCAATAATATCAATTTCCGCCTTATCATATTTCCAATTTCTATCTAATATTTCATATCCTATATCTAAAAGATAATAAAATGCTTTCATTTCTGCTTCTTTTCCAAATTCATTATGATAAGCCACACTATATTTTTTAGTTTATTAATTAAAATTATATTTATATGAAATACAAATATACTATATTTGAAAAAAAATCCTGTATGAGGAATAAGACCCTATTATTTTTTAGTTTTTTTAGTTTCTTCATTTTTTTCTCCTGTGGAGACGAAAATTTTGAACCCTATCCTAATCATGAATTTGATAACCATAAAGGCTTATTACCTTCAGAATATATAAAAACTGAAATAGATAAAAATACAGGGAATAAATTAACTGTAACTACTTCTATGCAATACGATAATTTGAATAGATTAATAAATATTAAATCGTCTATCTCAGATTCGATAATTAATATTCATATGATCACTTATAATGAAAGTAATGGTAAAGTTTATACCGTTACTACCGAGAATGCCGGAGGAACTTATTTGTATTCTTATGAATATACAGAACCCGGTATTATACTTGAGCATAGAAGTTTTAAAACAAATCCTCCTCCCGGATATCCTGAAATTGAACCTTATACAAGAACCTTAGCTGTTTCGGGCGATAAATTACTAAAAATAGAAGATCCAAAAGACGCACAAACCCATCTTTTCAAATACGACAAATACGGAAATTTAACTCAATTTGATACTACTATTTATACTTATGACATCTTAAAAGGCTTGATGAACAACGTAAAAACTCCTCATTGGTTATTTGCAGCATTCGAAGGAAATTTTCCATTCACTTACAATCTGGTTAATAATATTACCGGTGATAATAAGGGAACTGTTTATAATTATGAATATAATAAAGACTTACATCCTGATTATCCTACAAAAATTATTCTTAACAACACAGAAGAAATAATTATCAATTATATAGTTGCTAAATAAATCAAAATTTACCCTTTAAAAAATACACAAACTTTTAAATCTTAATACAATTAAATTTATTATTGAAAGTAATAAACAATAAATTATTATTCTCAAATCTATTGCATTAACTAACACTAAAAATGATTATATAATTACCTATGAGCTACATTTATAATGTAGCTTTTTGCATTTTATATCTACCTTATTAATCAATCTCAATTATAGTAACACATATAAATATCCGAATACATTACTTCAATTATTAGATTATTAAAACATATAATAGCTTAAATATTGAATCATATTTCTATTACTATTTATTTTTCTTACCCAATAAAGAATAAATTAATTATATTTGCCACTTAAATTAGATAAAATATACGATTATTTATTATTAAACTAACTTATTATTGAAAAATATAATCTTATGAATTTATTCGATAAAAAAAAAATGTTGATACCAATTTATAATGATTTCGCTATGTTTAAAGCTCCTTCTTTTTTTATTAATTATAGAATTTATCAGAATGTAAAAAAATTTATTATCCTAATTCCTTTTGAAATAAAAAAATTAAAAACTAATATTAGCAAATTATTATCTAAATGTTATTATACTTTCAAATATAATTTATTCAACTTTTCTAATTACTTGTTTTTTCCACAACCTTTCAAATTTAAAAAACAAACCTATCCATTGATTATTAAATTGTATAATTTATACGTTTCTCAAATTATTAGTAATCAATTTATATTTGCTATTTTAAGTATGAATATAATTCAATTGTATGATTATTTTGCTTTTTTTAACTACAAAATATTGAGCATCATACCATTATTTAAATTGCTAGATTTATTATCTAAAAACTTTAATAATAATATTTCAATATTTGGAAATAAAATAAAAAGAGATAATTTAGATTTACTTTTCGTACCATACTAAAGAATAGACCTTACACATACCAATTTATACTAAAAAAAGATATCTTATCTTAAATTTTATTTTTTTTACAATTATATAACTGTAAATCTAATCTTTATAGATTGATTTCAAAAGATCTATTTTATATTGTATTTATAAAAGGGGAAGATTTATTTAAATATAATATATATTATAAATACCAATAATTTTATTTTTTTGTTAAAAGTATCTTCAAAATAACAAATATTTTGTCTAATTATAAGTGATTGTAAAATAAAGAAAACTACAAAATATTATGAACAAAAAAAATTTAAAAAAAATAATAGAACAATGCATACACTATGAGGAATATGGAAAATTTACAGATTGTTTGACAATTTTACATCATTTAACTAAGCAATACCCTAAGGTTAGTTATTTTTATCATTTAGCCCAAGTATATTACAAAAACAAAAATCCGGATTTAACATTAAAATTTATAAATGAGGCAGTACTTACACAACCTAAACATAAAAAATCTTGGTTTTTAATAAAAGGTGTCTTTTATGAAGATCAAGGAAAGCTTAATGAAGCCGAACAAATGTATTTAAAAGCGTTAGATATTGATTACGATCATTTTGACTCTAGAATTCAATTAATAAGCCTATATTTTTATAAATACAAAGATTATCAGGAAACAATTAAACAATGTGAGTTCGTATTCTCCTATAAAAAATTTGAATATACAAAAAAAAAAAA
>NZ_WINW01000036.1:0-186958 GCF_009827885.1 Apibacter sp. B3546
TTTTTTTTTTTACTTATATAAACCATACAATTTCTGTATATACTTACCAATAATATCAAATTCTAAATTTACTTTATCTCCAATTTTCAGATATTTAAAATTTGTATGATCCCATGTATACGGAATAATTGCAACTGAAAACTCATTATCCTTACTATCTACCACCGTTAAACTCACTCCATTCACAGTGATTGAACCTTTTTCCACGGTGATTTGTTTACCTGCATAGGTAAAAGTTAATAAAAAACTTCCTTCTTGATTTTCTATCGATTTCAATTCCCCTACTTGATCTACATGTCCCTGTACAATATGTCCGTCTAATCTATCTGATACTTTAACACATCTTTCCAGATTAATATGATCACCAATGGTAAGAGTTGAAAAATGAGTTTTTTTTAATGTTTCAGCAATAGCTGTTACCGTATAAAATTCCGGATTTATATCTACAACTGTTAGACATGTTCCATTATGAGCTATACTTTGATCTATTTTTAATTCATCAATAAATGAAGCAGATATTGATATGGAGAGATTTTCATCTATTTTTTCCATATTAACTATCTTTCCCATTTCTTCTACAATACCTGTAAACATATTCAATTTTTATTCAAAAGTACCATTTTATAATTTTTTTTAAATAGTCTATTGGCAATATTTAAACTCTCTAATATTTTGTTTTTAATTTATAATTATTGTTGATTTATAAATTAAAAAGCTTTATTTAATATAGCAATATTTCTATTTTATTAAATTATTATAAATTAAGTATATATTTTTTTCTACTTTTGTTATAATAAATTTCACAGTTCATATATGAGCGTTAAAAATAATAAGCTAAAAATAGGAATTAGTATAGGAGACCCTAACGGTATAGGAATTGAAGTAATATTGAAAACCCTTCAAAATAAAGAAATCTTGGATTTCTTTACACCGGTTATTTTTGCATCTACTAAATTATTATCCTATCAAAAAAATATTTTCGGATTAAATTCTATCTATTTTCAAGGTATATTTAAAGCTGAAGAAGCTATTCAAGGAAAAATAAACGTTGTGAATTTATGGAAAGAAAATGTTTCTATTAGTTTTGGCAATTCAACCGAAGAAGGTGCCAAAATAGCTAAAACTTCTTTATTAGCTGCTGTTGACGCTTTAAAACAAGGTTCCGTGGATGTTTTGGTTACTGCTCCTCTAAATTGGGAAAGCATGCAAACCCAAGGATTAAATTTTTTAAATCATACGGAATATCTTGAAAATACTCTTAAGGAGAAAGCCCATTTACTTTTAGAAAACAACGATTTAAGGATTGCATTTGCTACGTTTAATACTCCAATATCCAAAGTCTCTGAACTATTAAGTAAAGAGTTAATTAAAAAGCAAATTAAAGCTTTACATACCACTTTAATTCAAGACTTCTGTATTGAAAAACCTAAAATTGCGGTTTTAGGATTAAATCCACATGCTGGAGAAAATGGTCTATTGGGAAGAGAAGAAATTAATTGTATTGAGCCGGCGGTTAAAGAATCTTTTGATCGAGGCATTCTCTCCTTTGGTCCATACTCTGCTGATAGTTTTTTCTCGCCTAGTATTTATACTTCTTTTGATGGAATATTAGCAATGTATCACGATCAAGGGCTTATTCCTTTTAAAACTCTAGCTTATGAATACGGCGTAAATTTTACCGGTGGATTATCTGTTGTTCATACTGAACCCAATCATGGAACAGCTTATTCGATAGCCGGACAAGGAATTGCGGATGCAAAATCATTTGAACAGGCAATTTTTGATGCCATAAAAATTTATAAAACTAGAAGAGAATATGTGAAATTAAAATCAAATGCCCTTCAAAAAACAAAAATTGAGGGTATTGATATTACTGTTGATGAAGATCTTCCCGAAGAAGGAGATGTATAATCGGATTGAAGTATAAATTTGAATATTGTTATAATCTAAAATAAAAAAAACTTTAAAATTAATTTTAAAGTTTTTTATTTTTATCTATTAAGTAAACAGTCTACCTGGCTATATTAACAGCTCTCGTTTCTCGAATAACAGTTACTTTAACCTGTCCCGGATATGTTAATTCATTTTGAATTTTTTCACTTATTTCAAAAGACAATTGTGATGCTTTCTGATCGTCTATTTTTTCACTTTGAACCATTACGCGTAATTCTCTACCGGCTTGAATTGCATAAGCTGTATTAACGCCATCAAAACTTAATGCTACATTTTCTAGGTCTCTAAGTCTTTGAATATATGATTCTACTACTTGTCTCCTTGCTCCCGGTCTTGCACCGCTAATTGCATCCGCTACTTGAATAATAGGCGCAATCAAACTCTTCATTTCAATTTCATCATGGTGGGCACCGATGGCATTAACAACGGTTTGATTTTCTCCATATTTTTCCGCCCATTGCATCCCTAATATTGCATGAGGATACTCGGATTCTTCTTCAGGAACTTTTCCAATATCGTGCAATAATCCGGCACGTTTTGCGATTTTTGGATTAAGCCCTAGTTCGGAAGCTAAAATTCCTGCTATATTAGCAACCTCTCTTGAGTGCTGTAAAAGGTTTTGTCCGTAGGAAGAACGATATTTCATCCTACCGACCATTTTTACTAATTCAGGATGTAATCCATGAATTCCTAAATCGATAATGGTCTTTTTACCGATCTCTATAATTTCTTCTTCTATCTGTTGCTGGGTTTTAGCTACAATTTCTTCAATTCTTGCCGGATGGATTCTTCCGTCGGTTACAAGTCTATGTAAAGATAATCTGGCTACTTCTCTCCTAACCGGATCAAAACAAGAAAGTAATATTGCTTCAGGAGTATCATCAACAATAATTTCAACCCCTGTAACTGCTTCTAAAGCCCGAATATTACGCCCTTCTCTTCCTATAATCCTACCTTTTATTTCATCTGATTCTATATTAAAAACAGATACCGAGTTTTCAATTGCTTGTTCAGTACCTACCCTCTGAATGGTTTGTACAATAATTTTTTTGGCTTCCGCCTTTGCATTTAGCTGCGCTTCTTCAACAATGGCTTGAATTTGAGCTTGAGCTCTGGATCTTGCTTCCTGCTTTAGCGCTTCCACCAATTCAGCTTTTGCATCTTCAGCAGAATATCCTGAAATTTTTTCTAATATTTCTACCTGCTGTTCATGCATTTGATTTAATTCAGCTTGTTTTTTGGTTAGCGTTTCCGCTTTAATCTGATTATCATTTATGGCTTGATCTAATTGCTTTTTTTGAATATTATTCTGATGCAATTCGTCATTCAACTTCGTTTCTTTATCTTTAATTCTTTTTTCCACTTCAAGCATTTTCTTTTCTCTTTGATTAATTTGCTCTTCGTGTTGTAATTTTAATTCTAAGAATTTTTCTTTTGCTTGAAGCATTTTTTCCTGCTTAATGTTTTCGGCCTTAAGCTCTCCTTCCTTTAAGATCGCAGCAGCTTTGTCTTCTGCTTCTTTTAATTTATTTTCTCTATATTTATTTAGAGAACTTTTCGATAAGAAGTATCCTATAAATCCCCCAATAAAAAGGGTGGCGATTAACTCAAATATTATCGTTACATTCATACAATTAATTTATATAAAAAAACCTACATCAATCCTATTAAACTTTGATTTAAGTAAACTCCAATAAACAGGATTCAAGCTATGTTTTTTTCTCTGTAATCTGCTGTTGATATTTCTATCAAATCATCTGAGAAGATGAGAGGCAGCCCGCCATTAAAAAAAACAATCACTCAGTCAGTCAATTCGTGTTGAGTTTACTAAATTGAGTTAGAATCAATGTAGGTTATATCTTTGTTCTACATTTAATTTTAAATTCTATGATCTATTTGGAAATGCGTTACTTTATCTATAACAATTTTTTTATTTTTTTTATTCTAAGCAAAATTTCATTTTGTTCTTGAGATTTTTCCCTTAAAATATTTTCTAATTCTGAAGCTAGTTGTAAAGCCGCCATAGCTAAAGCATCTTGTTTTTCAGAAATGTTATAGTTTTTTTCAAAAGTATTAATGTATTTTTCTATTTTTTTTGCAGCAATTCGTAATATCTCTTCTTCCTCATTTTGTACTACTAGGGGGTAATTTCTTCCCGCCACTCGTATATTTACTTTTTGAGACATTTTTATTTATGAATTCTGCAATTCTGAAATACATGCATCTATTTCTTTAATCATTCTATTCATCTGCAATTTCATCAACTTCTTATATTCTCCACTTCCCGAAATTGCATTAATAACTTTCAATCTTTTATTAAGCTCTTCAAGTTCTTTATATTGTTTTTCTTTCTGAATAAATTTATCTTCATTTTTTAAAAGAGAATTTTCTAGATATTCATTTTTTCTTTTCAATTCTTCATTTTCCTTCTTTAATTCGAGAATCCTATTTTCCAAATCATTAATTCCCTGAATAATCTCTTCCATATTAGAACGAAAAATTTACTATTCTAACTCTCTTGCAAATATATGAAATTCTTTTTTAAAAAAGTTAATATCCTAATATAATAGTTTATCCAACAAAATTTCATCAACATTGTTTTAATTAACAAATCCCTGCAGTAAAATTTAAAATTTTATATGATGTTTTTAAGCTAATTATACTGAATTATTTCAACAAGTTGTTAATAAATTGAAATAACTCCATTTTAACTTTTAGTTTATCATATGCCGATAAATTTATAGAAAAGAAGTATCAGCAGACCAAAAATAACTAAAAATTTAAATTATTTACTATAACAAAAGTAGTAATAAAAAGATTTAAAAATGATTATTCGAATTTAATTGAAAAGACGACAGCTCTGGTATGTATCGACTTTAATGCACCTGCCCAGTATGGAGGAGTTCCCGGATTATCTGCAACTAATTCATTATTGAAAAAGAATATTCCCCTTACTGAAGGAGTCATTTTAAATCGCTTAAAGTAAAGCTCTATACCGGCTTCTAATTGATAAGAAAAGTTATTAGTTTTCATTCGGAAGATTTGATCGGTATTATCCTTTTCTTTTTTCTCATTACTTTGTAAGTTTATTAACCAACTTAAACCGGCCTGTACATAAGGTCTGGAATTATACCATCGGTCCCCGTGAAAATTTAAAAATAACGGAAAATCTAAATATGTAGATTTTACATTTCGTTTGACATCTTGTTCTGTGTAAGTAGTTTCCAGACCATTGGCAATTTCTTCATCGATGATCTTTTGAACGTTGTTAAAAATTAAATCGCGTTGTGTGAAGTGCATAGCCGGTTCTAACCTCAAATCAACGTAGTCATGAACTTTCATTTTACCAATTAAGCCTACAGTAAATCCTCCTTTAGAATCCACATCAACTAAATATCTGCCGGTATGTTCTAAACCTTCTTTGTTGGGATGAATTTTTAAATCAAAATAATTCATTGCTAAATAATACCCCCAGGAAAATTCCTGATCATCAAAATCAGTATACCTTTCCATAACGTCTCTTGAACGGAACTGCGCATTAACTCCACAATGTATTACTATTAATAATAAAACTATGACTAATTTCTTCATAGTAGAGAAAACGATTTTTTTATTTATTTATTTTATTCCCTCATAGACAGTGGCTACTCCAAATGTCAATCTTCTAAAGCTTGCCTCCTTAAATCCATTTTTAAGGATCAAGTTTTTCATATTTTCCCCATAGGGCATAGCATCAACGGAATTGGGTAAATATGTATACGCTCGTGAATCTCCTGAAATTATTTTTCCTATGCCGGGTAATATATTTTTAAAATAGAACATAAAAAAAGGAGCAAAAAAACCACTAGGTTTTGAAAATTCTAAGATTAACAATTTTCCTCCCTTTTTAAGTACTCTTCCCATTTCAGAAATACCTTTTTCTAAATTTTCGAAATTACGAACTCCGAAGGATACTGTTACAATATCAAATTCTCCTTCTTGAAAAGGTAAATTTTCAGCGTCTCCTTTAACTAATTTTATTCTGTCTTTCAGCCCTTTTTTATTTATTTTAGCTTGACCGTAATCCAACATTTTTTGGGACAAGTCTAAACCGGTAATTGAAGCTTTTGTTTTTTTAGCATGTTCAATTGCCAAATCAGCCGTTCCTGTAGCAACATCTAATATTTTTTCGGGGTTATATGCCACCACTTTTTTTTCTAATTGATTCCGCCAATAAACATCAATGTTAAAAGATAACAATCTGTTTAAGAAGTCATAATTTTCAGATATATTATCAAACATCTGTTCAACCTGTTTCTTTTTACTTTCTGTTTCGTTATATGGCTTTACAATATTTGGCATATTATTAATTTGCTGTTCTCAACTTACAAAAGTAACTGTTTTATTCAAATGTAGACCGATAAAACTCTAAAAATTGGTTTTTTCTAAATAATTTAATCCTTGATTCTATGGAATCTACTTTATTTATTATTTTAGGAAAATTTTGATTAATATTATAATAGAAATCTTGTATTACTAATTGGTTGTATTCGCCAATTTCACCTAAAAACTCTTTTCCATTGATATTTTTTCGATGGGCTCGATATATGGAGTCTCTGTTTTTTATATGACCGTAATATCTTTTAAAAGTGAAATAGGTTGCTAAAGAAGGATTAATAAGACCTCTTTTATTTTTAGTTATTACAAAAAAAGTATCTTTTAAAATAACATTCCCCTGTTTATTTTGACATGAAATTGTATTCTTACCCGAATTAACAGGAATTGACAGAGATTGTCCTCCCGCGAGTAAATAACTTTTTCCATTTACAAGTACTTTAATTTCTTCCTTGTTGGGATTATCCAACAAAAATTCATCATTCTTTTCAATATAAAACTTGTATATAAAAAATGAAATTAATCCTATAAATAACGCTATCAATAATCCTTGTAAGGAATTTTTATTCAGCATATAACCTTACTTTGATGCACAAAGGTAACAATATAATAGATTTTTTAGTAATTATTACATAAATTTGTCAAATTATTATCAAGAATAATATCACAAATTTAATATGTTGCAAAGTATTATAACTGGCTCTGGATCGTACTTACCTAAGAAAGTCGTTCCAAATAGCAATTTTGAAGGAATTACTTTTTACGATGAAAACAGGGAACCCATAACGAAACCGACTCCAGAAATTATTAAAAAATTTGCAGATATCACTGAAATAACTGAAAGACGTTACGTTGACGACGACAATGTGATGAATTCTGATTTGGCAGCAGAAGTAGGTAGATTAGCAATTGAAAACGCAGGAATAAATAAGGAAGAACTCGATTATGTTATCGTAGCTCACAATTTTGGAGATATTGATGCTAATGAAAGACAAGTAAGAATTATGCCTTCCATAGCCGCTTTAACCAAGAAAAAGATTGGTATCAAAAATATTTTGTGTAAGCCCTATGATATGAACTTTGGATGTCCGGGATGGAATGAAGGGATGATTTTAGCCGACCAATTATTAAAAGCTAAAGTGGCAAAGAAAATATTAGTTATAGGTTCTGAAACTCTATCCAGAACTGTTGATCCTTATGACAGAAATTGTATGATTTTTTCTGACGGAGCAGCAGGTGTAATACTTGAATCCAGAGAAACCGATAAACCGGTAGGTATTCTTCATCATTATACCAGAAGCGATAATGGAGAAGAAGTATCTTATATTGCTACAGACTCCTCTTTAAATCCTAATTATGTCGGATCGAAAGCTAACATCCGAATGAAAGGAAGAAAAGTATATGAATATGCCCTAACTTACGTTCCTCAAGTCGTAAAAAAAGTGATCGATGATGCCGGATACACCATATCCGATATAAATAAGGTTCTTATCCATCAAGCGAATGCAAAAATGGATCATGCTATATTAGAAAGAGTTTTTAAATTATATAAATTAAAGGTAACCGATATTCCGGAAGGAATTGCTCCCATGACTATACAAAAATTCGGTAATTCTTCTGTAGCAACCATACCCACGATGTATGACATGATGGTTAAAGGTAACTTTTTAAACCAAACTTTAAAATCCAATGATTTGGTCATATTTGCCTCAGTAGGTGCAGGGATGAATATCAATGCAATTTTGTATAGAATGCCATAAAATTTAATTACTGAAAATTCAAAAATACATTGGGCACTTTAATAGGAATATTATTTATTGTATCATTAATTGTTGAATATTATTGTTATCAAGCTATTAAAGTATTGACAACTAATAAACTTTTTAGAAAATACTGGTTAGGTTTTTCAATTAGTGCTTTATTGATTATTCTTATTTGGTCCATTTTTATTGATAGAAATAACAAAGGGCAAGTTCATTTTTTATTAGGTTTTTTTATGATTGTTTTCGTTCCGAAATTTGTTTTGGCAATAACGATCATTTTTGAGGACCTCATAAGAATGCTGACTTTTTTAGTTAGAAAAGTTACATCAAAACCATCTGCAAATGACGCATATTTACCTGAAAGAAGAAAGGCTATAAGTGCTATTGGTTTAGGACTTGCAAGTATTCCTTTTTTATCTATTATTGAAGGTATTGTTTGGGGTAAATTTGATTTTAGAGTAAGAAAAGTTACCATAAAATTTCCTGATCTACCCGAAAATTTTGACGGGTATAGAATTGCTCAACTTTCAGACATTCATTTGGGAAGTTTTAACACTAAGGATTATGATAAGGTTGCCAGAGGAATAAAACTTCTAAATGACCAAAATGCAGATTTGTTTGTCTTTACCGGGGATTCTGTTAATAATCTGGCGGATGAAATGGAACCGTGGCTTCCTTTGTTAAAAACCATAAAAGCAAAAGACGGCAAATATTCTATTTTGGGTAATCATGATTATGGGGTTTATGTTTTTGGAAAGAATGAAATTGCTCAACAAAAAAATATTGATCAATTAAACGAATATCATAAATCCATTGATTGGAAATTATTAAGAAATGAATCTATAAGACTTTATAAAGATAACCAATTCATCAACATTGTAGGAGTTAAAAATTGGGGAGCAGGACATTTTCCTAAAGATGGAGATATAGAAATTGCCTCTCAAAACATTAAAGATGGTGAATTCAATATTTTATTATCACATGATCCCTCCCATTTTGATGCTATTGTAAAAAATTTCTCAAAGAAAATGCATCTTACCTTATCAGGCCATACTCACGGAATGCAGTTTGGAATAGAAATTCCCGGCGTTATAAAATGGTCTCCTATTAAATATAGATACCCAAAATGGGCGGATTTATATCAAGAAAAGGATAAATACCTTTATGTAAACCGTGGATTTGGTTTTATAGGATTTCCGGGAAGAGTAGGAATTTGGCCGGAAATAACTATAATTGAATTAAAAAAAGGTTAATTTTGCAGTTCTTTTAATTGCAAACTACATTTAAATTAACTACGCTTAGTTATAACCATATTTTTATTAACTATGTTACAATCAATGACTGGCTATGGTAAGTCAGAAGTCAATACAGAAAATTTAAAAATTTCAATTGAAATTAAAACCCTTAATAGTAAATCTCTTGATTTATTTGTAAGGATATCGCCTAGATATAGAAATAAAGAGCTGGAATTAAGAAAAATTATCGGAAATAAATTAGTAAGAGGAAAAATAGATTTTTCTATAGTTATTGAAAATTTAGGTGCAGAAAATAATTCTCGAATCAATGTAAATGCTGTTAAAAATTATATTTCCAATTTGGAAGAATTACAAATAGAAGGCACACCCTTGGATTTCCTTAAGATGGCTATAAGAATGCCTGAAGTATTTACTAATCAAGAAATCGAAATTAGTGATGATGAATGGATTTTGGTTTTAGAATGTCTAAACGCTTCTATTGAAAAAGTAAACGATTTTAGAGCTGAAGAAGGAAAGTCTTTAGAAAACGTTTTAAAAAAATACACTCAAAATATTCTCATTTCATTATCTGAAATTGAAAAATACGAACAAGAAAGAGTGGATTCCGTAAGGCAGAAATTAGAAAAACAATTATCTGAATTGAAAGTCCAATTTGATGAACAGCGTTTTCACCAAGAACTTGTATATTATATTGAGAAATTAGATATTAATGAAGAAAAAGTACGCTTAAAACAACATTGTGAATATTTTTTTAAAGTAATTGAAGAAGAAGATCAAGCCGGAAAAAAATTAGGTTTTATTGCCCAAGAAATGGGAAGAGAGATCAATACTATTGGTTCTAAAGCCAATCATTCTGAAATTCAAAAATTAGTCGTACTAATGAAAGACGAACTTGAAAAAATAAAAGAACAAACTAATAACGTTTTATAATTAATTCATGGGGTTAATCTATCAAAAACCGGGAAATGATACGTTTCAACTAAAAGAATTGCTTCCGGGAAAGCCTATGGAAGGCAAATTAATTATTTTTTCTGCTCCTTCCGGTGCCGGAAAAACAACCATTGTTCAATATCTTTTATCCATATTTCCTGAAATTTCATTCTCTATTTCCTGTACAACACGTCCTAAAAGAGAAAATGAAGTTGATGGAAAAGATTATTATTTTCTTACTGAAGAACAATTTCAGGAAAAAATAAAAAATAATGAATTTATTGAATATGAAGAGGTTTATAAAGGACGATATTACGGAACTCTTCATTCAGAGATAGAAAGATTATGGAACCAAGGGAAGCATGTTATTTTCGATATTGATGTAAGGGGTGGACTTAATCTTAAAAAACAATTTAAAGATAGAGCATTGGCAATTTTTATAGCACCTCCTTCTTTAAAAGATCTTGAAGAACGATTGAAAAATAGAAATACTGAAAATTTAGAATCGTTATTAACCAGAATTCAAAAAGCGGATGAAGAGCTTTCTTTTGCCAAAGATTTTGACGCTGTTATTATTAATGATAATTTGGAAAAAGCTCAAAATAAAGCTAAAACGTTAGTAAAGAATTTTCTCGATTTAAAAGAATAAACTAATTACTTTCTTCTACCTCGAAAAATAATGCCTTTATCATTCCGCTAATAGTATACATATTGTTTAAAAAATAGTATCATAAATCTATAGGGTTTAAAAATATGAATTTTTAAGAGTTTATTTACTTAAAAAATTATCCGGGAAAGCACAATTTATTTAAACATTTTTTAAATTCATGTAGCATTACATTATTCTTTGGCTTAAATAACAACTAAGTCTTCATTGATATTTATAGTTTTTTTAAATTTGAATAATCTTATTTCAAATGAACTAAATTATTCATAATTAACCAACTACTATTTTTTTATATTTTCATGAAAGGAAGGATAAACAAGAAAAACAGTAAAAAGGAAATTCCTTATAAGCTCTATTATTGGCTAACGGGTTTTATTATTTTTTTATCTGTGCTTTTCTTTTTTAGAACTTCACTCATTATGTATTATTACATTATAAAAGAAAAATTAGCTATTGGTGAATTCGGAAATGCAAATTTCCAAAAGAGCATTAAAATATCTGAAGCCGAAAAGATTCAGGCTGTTTTTAAAAAATATAAAAATTATGCTTTCGGGTTGGATATAAGTCAACATCAAGGTAAAATTCTTTGGGATAGCGTTCAAGACATTCATAAAGATATTCCTGTCTCCTTTGTTTTTGTTAGAGCAACCCGAGGTGCTTTTACTCAGGATGCTTTTTTCAAAAAAAATTGGAAAAATCTTACGAAAAAAAAAATACTCAAAGGCGCATATCATTATTATGATGTGAACAGAAATTCTACCCTACAAGCAGAAAACTTTATTAAAACCGTAACTTTGGATAAAGGTGATTTGCCTCCCGTACTTGACGTAGAAGATCTGCCTAAAAATCAATCGTTGGAATTATTGAAATCAGGACTTATCAATTGGTTGAACTTAGTTGAAAAAAACTATAATGTGAAGCCCATTATTTATTCTAATGATTCATATTTTATCTATCATATTTCGGATCTTGATTTAAGTGAATACATTATATGGACGGCAAACTATAACCCTATAGAAAGTCCTTTGCACCAAAAATGGATTTTTTGGCAATTTACGGAAAAGGGGATTGTCAAAGGATTTACACAAAATTTTGTTGACATCAATGTATTTAATGGAAGCATAGAAGACTTACAAAGACTTACTCTTTAAAAAAATAAGGGTAGAAATATTTCCACCCTTATTGCTCTAACTAAGTATAAATTTATTTGAAAGAAATTTACTTTAAAAAAAATTAATTTACTTTTAAATTATATGCTACCAATAAAATCTAGAAATATTATTCTATCATGACTAAATAATTAACATTTACTATTTTATCAATAAAACTTATAATTTAAGTTAATATTTTCAAAAAACTTGCCAAAAAGTCCTTTAGATAAAGAGCATACATAAATAAATACTTGACTTTAGGGGTATGCTTATTGTATATTTGTAATCTAAACATAATTTTAATAATGAAAACTTCAGATTTTGATTTTAAATTACCTCCTGAACTTCTTGCGGATAGACCTTCTAAAAACAGAGATGAGGCAAGGCTAATGGTGGTACATAAAAATACAGGAGAAATAGAACATAAATTATTTAAAGATGTCATTGATTATTTTGATGAAGGAGATGTATTTATTTTAAATAATACAAAAGTATTTCCGGCTCGTTTATATGGTAACAAAGAAAAAACAGGAGCTCAAATAGAAGTTTTTTTATTAAGAGAGCTGGATGCTGAATCTAGAATTTGGGATGTATTGGTAGATCCTGCAAGAAAAATAAGAATTGGAAATAAATTATTTTTTACGGAAGATGACAGTCTCGTAGCTGAAGTTGTAGATAATACTACTTCCCGAGGCAGAACCTTACGTTTTTTATTTGACGGATCTTATGAAGAATTCAGAAGAAAATTAAAAGAATTAGGAGAAACTCCTCTTCCAAAATATATTAAAAGAAAACCTGATTCTGAAGATGCTGAAAGATACCAAACCATCTATGCAAAAGAAGAAGGTGCAGTTGCTGCGCCAACGGCAGGACTACATTTTTCAAAACATCTGTTAAAAAGATTGGAAATTAAAGGTATTGAATTTGCTGAAATTACTTTACATGTAGGATTAGGTACTTTTGCTTCAGTAGAAGTTGAAGATCTTTCCAAACATAAAATGGAAAGTGAACAAATTTCCATTTCAGAAAAAACTTGTAAAATAGTAAATCATGCCATTGAGACCAAACACCGTGTATGTGCTGTGGGTACAACTTCCATGAGGGCTATTGAAACTTCAGTTTCTGCTAATAAACGATTAAATCCATACGAAGGATGGACCAATAAATTTATTTTCCCTTCTTACGATTTTGGTATTGCCGATTCCATGATTACCAACTTTCACACTCCTAAATCAACTTTAATGATGATGGTTTCTGCTTTTGCCGGATATGATTTAATTATGAAAGCTTACAAAGAAGCTATTAAAGAAAATTATAAATTTTACTCCTATGGAGATGCCATGTTAATTATTTAATAATAGCATTATAGTAACTTTGAATCAAAATAAGAAAGATATAAGAGCCTTGAGTTTACAAGAACTTGAGGCTTATTTTTCCTCGATAGGAGAAAAACCTTTTCGAGCCAAACAGGTTTATGAATGGCTCTGGAATAAAAATGCTCATTCTCTTTCAGAGATGACCAATCTTTCCAAATCTTTACGTGAAAATTTAGAAAATCATTTCTCTATTAAGCCGGCAGAAATCCACGTCATGCAAAGATCTATCGACGGTACAATTAAAAATGCCGTAAAATTACACGACGGAAATGTTGTGGAATCGGTTCTGATTCCTACCGCTAAACGGACTACAGCTTGTGTTTCTTCGCAAGTTGGATGCAGTTTGGATTGCACTTTTTGCGCTACGGCACAATTAACAAGAATGAGAAATTTAACTGCTGCAGAAATCGTAGATCAAGTAACTTTAATTGATAAACAAAGCAGAGAATATCATCAAAAGCCTCTTTCCAATATAGTGTTTATGGGAATGGGAGAACCTTTACTCAATTATTCTTCCGTAACGGATGCAATCCGAAAGATTACGGAGGACAAAGGATTAGGGATGTCTCCCAGAAGAATCACCGTTTCTACTTCCGGAATTCCTAAACTGATTGAAAAATTAGCAGACGAAAATTTAAAAGTTAAATTAGCCTTATCCTTACATTCAGCCATTGAGGAAAAACGCAATCAATTAATGCCATTTAGCGTTAAATTTCCTCTAACAAGTATAATGGAATCTCTATCCTATTGGTATCAGAAAACTAAAAGTAGAATTACACTGGAATACATTATTTGGAAAGGAATTAATGACGGCAATGAAGATATAAGAGCATTAATAAAATTCTGTAAATCAATACCGTCAAAAGTTAATTTAATACAATACAATTCCATAGAAGGAGGAAAATACTCTCAAGCCAATTCAAACATAATTCAAAATTATGTTACCGCTTTGGAACAAGAAAATATCATTGTTAAAATAAGAAAAAGCAGAGGGGATGATATTGATGCAGCCTGTGGACAACTCGCTAACAAGCATTAATAATATATAATTAATGTTTGAAGAAAGTTTAACTTAAATTCTAAGTTTATTTTTTAATCTGTTGGCTTAGTTATCAGAATCGGTATACCATTTATATATTCCTACGAGCGCATTTATTTCATATAATATGGATTGAACAGCAAAAATATAATTATGTGAAATCAGATTCAATGATAACCAAACTAAATTACTAACACTCCACAAAACCCAGGAAAATGGTTGTCTCATGATCATAGTAAATTGAGCGGACACTCCTATCATAAAAGCAATACAATTAAGTATAAGTATGTAAGGAGGTGAATCTTTTTTAAAAAAATAATCTCCCAAGAAAAACATAAGAATTATTCCTATTATACAGAATAAGATCGTACATACTAAGGCTTTTTGATTCATTTTTGATACTTTGATTTTTCCTTCTTGATCTTGATTTTTTTTCTTAGTCCATAGAATCAGCCCGAAAACATGAGTCATAAAATAATATAGATTACTACACGCCATACCTACATTTCCAAATAACAGATGGGTATATATCTCGCCAATATTTGCTGACATTCCCAATAAATTGGATACTATCGGCGATCTATATACCAATACGTTAACACAAACATAACCAAGCAAAGCGGTTACGGTAAAAATTAGTATATGGGGTAGTGGTTCAGCATTGTCTTTCCACATAGCATATCCCAAGTATATGGTTAAAAAAAACGCAATAATAAACCAGGTGATTCTAAGTATTTTTTCAAATTTCTTTGTAAACATTTTACTTAATTATTAAATTTTAATTTTGTTTTCTTTTAATTGTTACTCCGTTTTCTGATACATACACCCCCGATAAAATACATACGGTACCTAGAAAAGTAATCATCGTTATACTTTCCTTTAAAATAATTGATGCCGAAATGATTGCTATCAACGGTACTAAGTAGATATAATTAGTTGTTTTTATAATTCCTATTTTCTTTATTGATAAATTCCAGGTAAAAAAACATACCATAGATGCTATAATTCCTAAAAATAAAAGATTAAAAATTACCGTAGGTGTTAGCAATACATCTTTTTGAAATTTGAAAGGTGCTATTAAAATAAAAGGTATTATAGTTACTATTCCATAAAAAAATAATTTACGGGTTATAAAAAGTATGGAATAGGTATTACTGAGCTTATTTAAAATCAAAGTATAGATTGTCCAAGAAAGTACTGCCGTTAAAGCCAATAAATCCCCCCAAAAGTTTATCTCGAGTATGAAACTACCATTAAATATTACTAAAAAAACTCCAAATAAAGCTAATAAAGAACCATATACTAAATTTTTGGTTACTTTTTCTTTTTTATTTATTAGTATAGTAAAAAAAGCGGTTACTATGGGATTAGTAGACAATATTAATGATACATTAGAAGTTAAAGATAACTTCAAAGCTATATTTTCTGTTATAAAGTATATTGTTCCTCCAAATAACCCGATTAACAAGAACAGAAATTCATCTTTATTATTTTTTGAAAAAATTACCTTAGGAGAAAAAAACCATATACATATATAAGCTAATAAAAAACGGTATAAAAAGATCTCTACCGGACTTAATCCGTCATTCATTAATACTTTGGTTGAAATAAAGGTAGTACCCCATATACAAATCGTTATTATAGCTAAAATATGATATTTTAAATTTTTGTTTTTCATGTATTTAGTTAGTATTATAATAAAAAAGAACTGATAGTTTTATAAAACTATCAGTTAATTCCAAGATTAAAAAATATACTAGTTTCTTAAAAATTCATCTATATGCCTAGC
The DNA here is from genome assembly GCF_009827885.1 of Apibacter sp. B3546. Lineage (NCBI taxonomy): Bacteria > Pseudomonadati > Bacteroidota > Flavobacteriia > Flavobacteriales > Weeksellaceae > Apibacter > Apibacter sp. B3546. Next base: position 16,299 of record NZ_WINW01000036.1, read on the forward strand.
CGTTTTTCTTCCGGAAGCGATGCTTGTCACCACCAAAGATTGACCGCTCACACAATCTCCTGCTGCAAAAATTTTATCCACATTGGTCTTTCTGGTTTCATCGGTATGAATATTTTTTCTTTCATTCATGATGATCTCCATTTCTTCTAAAAAACCTTCTTGAATGGGATTGACAAATCCAAGGGCCAAAAAAGCCAAGTCAATTTTTAATATTTCGGGTTCTCCCACTTCTTTCATAGTAAATTTACCTGATGAATCTTTTTCCCATTCAACTTCTACTACTTCCACTCCGGTTAATTGTCCCTCTTCTCCGATAAATCTTTTGGTATGTAACGACCATCTTCGTTCACATCCTTCTAAATGTGAAGAAGAAGTTTTTAAATAAACCGGAAAAGGTACGGGCCATCGGTTTTCAACTTCTTTTAACTCTTTTGGCTTAGATAGTATTTCAATTTGTATAATATTAGCAGCTCCTTGTCGATTAGCCGTTCCTATACAATCGGAACCGGTATCTCCTCCTCCGATTACCAAAACATTTTTTCCTTTTGCATTAATAAATTCTTCTTCGGAAATGGTTTCTTTAGCAACGATCTTGTTTTGCATTTTTAAATATTCCATTGCATAATGAACTCCTTTGAGTTCCCTTCCCTCAATTTTCAAATCTCTGGGCGACTGAGATCCGATGGCGATACAAACGGCATCGTAATTTTTTAAAATCTCTCTTCCTTTTATATCTTTGCCCACTTCTGTGTTGACTATAAATTCAATGCCCTCCTCCTTCATCAAATCAACACGTCTTTGAACTACATTTTTGTTTAATTTAAAATCGGGAATACCATAACGAAGCAATCCGCCTATGCTGGTATCTTTTTCATAAACTGTTACAGTATGTCCTTTTTTATTGAGTTGATTGGCTACTGCCATTCCTGCCGGACCTGATCCAATAACAGCTACTTTTTTTCCTGTTCGTGCAGTTGGAATTTGTGGCTTCATGAATCCCTCGGAATAGGCGTGTTCCATCACGGCTGCCTCATTTTCTCTAATGGTAACAGGCGAATCTTCAATCGCCAATACACAAGTTTTTTCGCAAGGTGCCGGACATACTCTTCCGGTAAATTCAGGAAAATCGTTAGTAGATTGTAAACTTCGAGCGGCTCTTTTCCAATTTCTTTTATAAATTAGATCTTGCCATTCGGGCATTTTATTTCCTAATGGACAACCGTATTGACAAAATGGAACTCCGCAGTCCATACATCTAGATGCTTGTAAAAATCTATCTTCTGTATTTAATGTCTGCTCTACTTCTCCATAATCCGAAATTCTTTCATGTCTAGGGCGATACCCTGCTTCTTTTCTGTTTATTGTTAAAAATGCTTTAGGATTTCCCATTTTATACTTTATAATATCTTAATAATCGTATTCTAGTTTTGAAATTTTCTCATTTATTGCGCGAATTTTTTCTTCTTGCAAAACTCTTTTATATTCTATTGGAGTAACTTTAATAAAAGAATTTACTTCGTTTATCCAATTATCCAATAACCTTTTAGCTAGTGGGCTTGAAGTGTGTTTGTAATGATTGCTAATAAGATCATTTAATTCACGTATATCGCTAATGTCTTCAATTAAGGAAAGTTCAACCATTTCCATATTGCAATAGTAATCGAAATCGCCATCCGGATTATATACATAAGCGATACCGCCACTCATACCGGCTGCAAAATTTCTTCCTGTTTTACCCAGCACTACCGTTCTTCCTCCGGTCATATATTCACAACAATGATCTCCTGCGCCTTCAACTACTGCAAGAGCTCCACTGTTTCTTACACAAAAACGCTCTCCTACCTGACCGTTAATATATACTTCGCCTGAGGTCGCACCATATAAAAGTGTATTTCCCGCTATAATGTTGTTTTCAGGCATAAAGTTAGATGAATCGGGAGGCAACAAAATAATCTTACCGCCTGACAATCCTTTTCCCAAATAGTCATTTGCATCCCCTTTTAATGTAAAAGTGATTCCTTTGGATAAAAAAGCTCCGAAGCTTTGACCTGCGGATCCCTTAAATGTGCAATGAATGGTATTATCCGGTAATCCTTCGTTACCGTATTTTTTTGCCACTTCTCCTGACAGCATTGCTCCCACAGCTCTATCCGTATTTTGAATGGTACGTTTCAATGATACGGGCATCGATTGATCTATGGCATTGCGACAAGTGTTTATTAATTCTCTATCTAAAACTTTATCTATTTTATGATCTTGAAGTTTATTGTGTTTTAAAGAATTTTTATTTTTTTCGGGATAATATAATATTCTGCTTAAATCTAATTTTTCAAATTTTGGATTTTGAAGAGAGGATTTGGACTTTAACAGATCTGTTCTTCCCACAATATCGTCTAATTTGGTAAATCCCAGTGAGGCTAAATGTTCTCGAACCTCCTCTGCTAAGAAGGTAAAGAAATTTATAAGATAATCACTTTTACCGCTAAATTTTCCTCTTAATTGCTCATTTTGGGTTGCTACTCCTACCGGACAAGTATTTAAATGACATTTTCTCATCATAACGCAGCCCAAAATAATCAAAGCACTGGTTGCAAAACCAAATTCTTCGGCTCCCAGCATTGCGGCTATGACAATATCCCTGCCTGTTTTTAATTGTCCGTCTGTTTGAAGGCGAATGTTACCTCTAAGATTATTTAACACCAATGTTTGTTGGGTTTCAGCTAATCCAATTTCCAGTGGTAATCCGGCATGTTTAATTGAACTTAACGGACTGGCCCCCGTTCCTCCGTCGCACCCGCTGATTAAAATTAAATCTGCCTTTGCTTTTGCCACTCCGGCAGCTATAGTTCCTACACCACTTTCTGATACCAATTTTACGCTAATTATAGCTTCCGGATTTACATTTTTTAAATCATAGATTAATTGTGCCAAATCTTCAATAGAATATATATCGTGATGAGGAGGCGGTGAAATCAGTGAGATACCGGGTATGGAATGTCTTGTTTTGGCTATAATCGTGTCAACTTTAAATCCGGGCAATTGTCCTCCTTCTCCCGGCTTAGCTCCTTGAGCTACTTTAATTTGAATTTCATCTGCATTTACTAAATATTCCGTTGTAACTCCAAATCTTCCTGAAGCAACTTGTTTGATCGCTGATCTAGCATTAGTTGAAAAACGTTCTTTTAGTTCTCCTCCTTCGCCAGTATTACTTTTTCCCCCGATCGTATTCATAGCAACCGCTATGGCTTCATGTGCTTCTTTACTGATTGATCCGAACGACATAGCACCTGTAACAAAACGTTTCATAATTTCTGATGCAGGCTCTACTAAGTCAATATTAATGGGTTGAGATGTATAATCGATAAAATCTCTTATAAATATTTTATCCTCTTTGTTATCTACTTCTTGTGTAAATTCTTTAAATTTATTGTAATCTCCGGTTCGTGTGGCAATCTGAAGTTTTGCGATGGTTTCCGGATTCCAAGCATGGGCTTCTCTTCCTTTTCTCCATGCATACATTCCTAAATTGTCGTATATGGTTGAATCATGTGCCCCTTCAAATGCTTCTTTAAACGATTGGATGGTATCGTATGCTATGTCTTCTAAGTCTATACCTTCTATTTTTGAAATGGTGTGACCAAAATAATCGGACAATACTTTTGAACTTATTCCGATCGCCTCAAATACTTGAGCTCCTATATAACTTTTAAGGGTAGATATTCCCATTTTTGAAAGAACTTTCAATAATCCTTTATGTATGGATTTCATGTAATTTCTTTCTGCTGTTGAAAATACCATTTGTATTTCTCCTTTTTCAACCAAATCATTCAACATAGCAAATGACAGGTATGGATTTACCGCATTGGCTCCGTATCCAAATAATAAGGCAAAATGCATAACCTCTCTCGGTTCTGCTGATTCTACCACCAAATCAATTTGCATACGTTTTCTCTTTTTGATCAAATAATGATGGACAGAAGAAACTGCTAATAATGAGGGAATGGCTATATGGTCCAGGTCAGCTTTTCTATCACTTAAAATAATATAATTGCTTCCTTTGTCCACTGCTTCTTCCGCCGTTTTACAAAGTTCTTCAATACCTTTTTTCAACCCGTAAGCATACTCATCCGGTTGATACGTAAAGGTTATAGGAATTACTGTCGATTTAAATCCTTTATAGTCTAAATTTTCAAGCAGATCCAATTCTTTATTGGTTATAATGGGATAGGCCAGTCCAACCATTTTACAATGTTCGGGCATGGGCTCTAATATATTTTTATGTAAAGAACCTATATATCCGGCTAGGGACATTACTAATTCTTCTCTTATGGGATCAATGGGTGGATTGGTTACCTGCGCAAAATGTTGCCTGAAATAGGAAAATAAACGATTGGGTTCTTTGGATAATATTGCCAAAGGGGTATCGTTTCCCATAGAGCCCACCGGTTCTTTTCCGTCCTTCGCCATCGGAATTAATAGTTTCTCTATATCTTCACGATAATATCCATATGCTGATAACATGACATCCAAATTCGGAACTTCATATTTCACGCTTCTTCCCGAAGATATATCATCTAAAGAAATTCTGTTTTTATCTAACCATTGTTTATACGGATAAGCATTTGCTAATTCTTCTTTTAATTCTTTATCATACTGAACACTACCATTTACAGTATCAATTAATACCATTTTTCCCGGTTTTAATCTTCCTTTTTCCCTGATTTCTGAGGGATCAAAGGTAACTACTCCTGTTTCTGAAGCTACTACCATCATATCATGATGGGTAATGAGATATCTTGCGGGGCGTAATCCATTTCTATCCAATAATCCCCCGGCATATCGCCCGTCACTGAATAAAATGGTCGCCGGTCCGTCCCACGGTTCCATAAGAATGCTGTGGTATTCATAGAAGGCTTTCAGTTCGGATGAAATCGGATTTTTATCATTCCATGATTCCGGAACCATCATGGCCAATGCATGAGGCAATGACTTGCCCGACATTACTAAAAATTCTAATACATTATCAAAAGATGAACTGTCACTCATTCCCTGCTGCACAATCGGCCATATATCTTCTATATTTCCTATTTTTTCTGATTTTAAAACGCTTTCACGTGCTTCCATCCACAACCTGTTTCCTTTGATGGTGTTGATTTCTCCGTTATGCCCGACTAAACGAAAAGGCTGAGCTAAATCCCAGGTTGGAAAAGTATTGGTGCTGAACCTTGAATGAACTAAAGCAATGGCACTGGTAAAATTAGGATGTAATAAATCAGGAAAATAATGTCTTAACTGTAAAGATGTCAACATTCCTTTATATACAATGGTTTTGGTTGACAAACTTACTATGTAGCACCCGCGCTTATTTTTTATATCTGATTCTAATAGTGCTTTTTCAAATTTTTTTCTAAGTAAATACAGTTTCAGTTCTAATACTTCTTGTAAATATTCTTCTCCTTTTATGAATATCTGCTTTATAATCGGCTCATTTGCCATTGATATTTCTCCAAGTATATCACTATTAACAGGTACATCCCTCAAGGCTAGAAAACTTAATCCTTCTTTTTTGATTAATTCGGACAGTAATTCAAAGGCCTTTTTTTCTTCTTCTTTTTCCTTAGGGAAAAATAACAACCCACTCCCATATCTGCCCCTTTCCGGAACTGCTATTCCTTGAAGAAGAACAAATTCATGAGGTATTTGCACCATAATTCCGGCTCCATCTCCGGTTTTATTATCGGCGCTTTCAGCTCCTCTGTGGGTCATATTTTCTAAAACTTGAAGTCCGTTTTCAACAATTGAATGGGATCTGACACCTTTGGTGTGGACTATCATACCTACTCCACACGCGTCATGCTCAAATTCCGGATCATATAATCCTTTTTTACAGTATTCACTTTTCCACATAATTTTTACTCAGAATTTTTTAAGTTATAAAAGTAATAATTATAAATATAAATTATTGCATAAATTGCATTATAATTTGCTATTAATAAATTATAAACATAAATTATCTAGTATTTTATACCTTAAAACGCATAGGAAGATTCGATATTATCAATTGATTTTTGAAAAATTAATATCCATCGGAGTTTTTAACTGAAAATAAGATATATTAATATTTTTATATTTTACAATTAATTTAACATTAATTTAAAAATAAGACAACTTTCATGTACTATATTTGCGTTATAAATTCAATTAACACAATTTTATTAAGATAATCGTAAAACAATCACTATGTCATTTAAAGCGAAATTAGAAGTAGAAGGCAAATCATATAATGTTTTGAATATTAATTACTCTTTAGCTCAAGAAACAGATCCGACCGGTCGACCGTCTTCTCAAACCAGAGGGGGAAGGATTGAAGTTTCAATTGAATCTACCGGTGAAACTGACATTTTTGAGTGGATGACAAATAGCTTTGAAAGAAAAGATGGTAAAATAGTATTCATTAAAAGAGACAACAATTCTACTTTAAAAGAATTATATTTTTTTGATGGATATGTTGTGAAATATAAAGAAAATTTTGATTCTTACGGTAAATCTCCTCTGACGGAAACTTTTACTATTTCTGCTAAGAGTATTAAAATGGGAACCGGAGAGCATATTAATGAATGGATTTAAGATTAAAAATCTTTTAATCGGAATTAATAACTGAATTATCGGTTTAAATTAAATTTACACGTATAGTATGTATTTTTATTTAATTAAGAAATTCTATTATCCAATTTGGTAAGATTTGTAAAGTGGTTTCGGATATTAAGTTTCTAATTTTTAAAATATTTATTTCTTATAAAAAAATAAAACGATGAATTTCTTGAAATTCATCGTTTTTTTATGAGTGTTATAATTAATAACTATTTTACATATTATTGTTCCGCCAATTTTTCTTTAATGCGGGTTTCAATTTCCTCTAATAGTTCCGGATTATCTTTTAATAACTGCTTAACAGAATCTCTTCCTTGTCCAAGTTTCGTATCTTGATAGCTGAACCAGGATCCGGATTTTCCGACAATTCCCATTTCAACTCCTAAATCCAGGACTTCTCCAACTTTGGAAATTCCTTCTCCGTACATAATATCGAATTCTGTTTGACGGAATGGTGGGGCTACTTTATTCTTAACTACTTTTACTTTCACTCTGCTTCCTATTGCATTATCACCATCCTTGATCGGTGAGCCTGATTTACGTATATCAATTCGTACTGAAGCATAGAATTTTAATGCATTTCCTCCGGTAGTTGTTTCCGGGTTTCCAAACATTACTCCAATTTTTTCTCTAAGCTGATTGATAAATATTACGGTACATTTAGTTTTACTAATGGTAGCGGTTAGTTTTCTAAGAGCCTGAGACATTAGTCGTGCATGAAGACCCATTTTAGAATCTCCCATTTCTCCTTCTATTTCTGCTCGAGGAGTTAATGCTGCTACTGAATCGATAACTACAATGTCAATAGCACCTGATCGAATCAGATTATCGGCGATTTCCAATGCTTGTTCTCCATCGTCCGGCTGAGAAATAATCAGATCGTCCAAATTGATTCCCAGACGTTGAGCATAGGTTGGATCGAATGCGTGTTCTGCATCAATGAATGCTGCTATTCCTCCTTTTTTCTGAGCTTCTGCTATTGCGTGTAACGTAAGTGTTGTTTTACCCGATGATTCCGGACCAAATATTTCAATAATTCTTCCTCGTGGATAACCTCCGACCCCTAAAGCCAAATCCAAACCGAAAGATCCGGTAGGAATGGTGTCTACTTCTTCAACAGGCTTATCTCCCATTCGCATGACTGATCCTTTACCATAGGTCTTGTCTAATTTGTCTAAAATTAGATTCAACGCCTTCTTCTTTGCTTCTGAATTGTTTGCGTCTTTGCTTTCTTTTTCTGCCATTATTTGTTTTACTTTTTATATATATTTAATTTTTCAATTGTTTTTAATCCTTTAAAATATTCGTCGTTTACGAACATCTAAGTTAACTAATGTTTATCTTAAAGATTCATAGTTTTAAGGATTTGTTCTGCATGATTCTTTGTTTTTACTTTGGTAATAATATTTTTAATTATTCCATTTTCATCAACTATATAGGTATATCGTAAGATGCCTTCGTATTCTTTTCCCAAAAATTTTTTCTTACCCCATGCTCCAAATGATTCTATTATTTTTTTATCAACGTCTGCTATAAGCGGAAAAGGAAATGAATATTTATAATGAAATGATTTTTGTTTATCTACTGAATCTTTACTTATTCCTATGATTTGATAGCCTTCTTTTTGAAGAGTTGCATAATTATCTCTAAGATTACATCCTTCAGCTGAACAACCCGGAGTATTTGCTTTGGGATAAAAATATATGATAAGTTTTTTTCCTTTAAAATCTGAATATTTAATTATTTTTCCTTCTTGGTCAAGTCCTTCAAAATCAGGAATCTTATCCCCTATTTTTAACATCGTTTTGGGTTTAAACTTTTGGTTATGTAAAGATATTCATAAAAAATATAAGTATCAATTTTTTCAAAACTCTAAATTACATATCCTTACCAACCACCAACCTAAGCAATTATATATCAAACCATTAAGCAACCAAATAATTCTCAGCTATAAATTTTCCATTTCTTTCAATTAAGTGTAAGTAAATTTCATGAAATACTGAAATTTTAAATGTTATAGTATAAGATCCTTGTAACTTTTGATTACTTCATATCCTTTGTTTTGAAAATAGGTTTCCGAACATTCTAATTTTTCGGCCATAATAAAATCTCCTCCCCAAGCTCCCAGACTCTTAACAAACCCCGGATAATCACTGAATAAAACTTTTTTTACTGTATTTATATTGATAAACTCTGAAATCAATTGTTCATGTTCTGAAATAAGAATCCTAAATTGATTAAAGGTAATTTTTGGGTCAATAATTTCTCGGGTTATATTCGAAATGGCATCTATGAGATGTTCCGACTTCGTTTTTTGTTTATAATGCTGTATTCCTTCTCTTGAATTTTGTTTTTGATTCAAATAAATAAATAAAAGATTTTCCGTTATTGCGGAAGATATTTCTACCTTTTCAATTTTCTTTACTTCATTTTCTTTTAGTTGATAGGTAATAGGCGTATGGGCTTCGGCACAGGCTATATCATAACCGCTTCCTCCAAAAGTTTTTTCTAATAATTTATAGGGATTTACTTTTGTCCATTGTGCTACATTATTGATTAAGGTTGAACTGGTTCCCAAGCCCCAATTTTCGGGAAAGTCCAGCCGAGTTATACATTCGTATCCAACTTTATTTTCAAATTTCGTGCTTCCTAATTTTTGTACTTCTCGGAAAATATGAAGTAATTGTTTTGAAAAATTTAAATTCGTCGTTTCATCGATTTTATTGCTGTTAATATCTAAAACGGTTTTAAACCATAATTTTCCATCACTTTTATAGGCAGTCCATACCAATTTATTAGAAAATTCTTGAGTTTGGTGTATTTGAAGAGATTGTCCTAATCGAGTGGGTACGGCTAAACTTACGGCACCATCCAGTACCGTATATTCTCCGGTTAAAAGTAATTTACCGTTACTTTTAAATTTTTGTAAAATACTCAAATTATGAGAGTTTATTCTGTTTATTTTTGAAGGTATTTAGCAAATGATTCATCTAATAGCGCCGGCATACTTACACGTCCATTGACTACACTTACTACTTCTGCTTTTGCTTCAGAACATACTTTGTTGTCGGACTTGCGTATAATTTTTTGATTAAATATATAACGGATTCCTTCTTTTTCCAATGAATCTATGGTACATAAAAATTTTTCTCCTCCTTTTAGTGAACTCATATAGCGTACATGAATGCTTATTAATACTAAATCGATTCCTTTTTGGTGTAAATCATAGAAATCAAGCCCATTATGTTCTAGAAATTCATGACGGCCTACTTCATAATAGTGTTGATAATTTGCATTGTTTACGATGCCTTGTGCATCACATTCATAATCTCGTACTTTTAAATCGATTTCAAAAAGAGGAGTATTCATAATTTAATTTTTTATACGTAATAGTAAACTCTAATTTATGAAAAATTTCGCTTATAAAAAAGGAATTGTAAGATTTTTATTCATGGTTTTTAGGTGAATATATACCAGAGTATTCCTATATTTAAACGAAAATCTGTATATGGATTGAGTGGTGAACTGTAGAATTTGTAACCACTAAAACTGGAGTTGAAATGTTGTCCTTCCAGTATAATCAACATTCTTTTGACTTTAAAATGCAGAAATAAATCTAATACGGGATATTCTCCGATATTATAATTTTCTGTTTTTGATTGTAATCTAAACTCGTTGGTTACCGGTAAAAAGAGTCTGGATTGAAATTTATTAAAGTAATAAGCATTTAATCCTAATTGGAATTCTGCATTATTTTTAAATGCTTTTGATTGGTAATAAATGGTTGCTCTACCAATGAAATCCGGCAAGGGTAAGAGTTGTTTATTACTGGTAACATTTTGATATGCTAAATTAGTTTCCAAATGGAATTTTTTATATTGAAAACTGTTTTTCAAACCTACTTGTACTATATCAACCGAAGAACCGGATTGCTTAGGAAGATAATCACTATCTAAATAGGTATAATTTTTTATATTATAAAATTGTGTAAAAACTCTTGTATTATAAGGTTTTATATGTAGTTCTCCTCCCGCTTGAACTGTTCTTTCTTTTTTCGGGTCATCCATAAAATAATTCATGGATTTATAAAAACTTTGATTATACAGCAAGTTTAATGACGGTATCTGGGATTTAACTCCTACATTAGCTTCTAAATAATAATCTTTTAAAGGACTGACTATTAAATGATTGTCTAAGTAATACGAATTTTTAAATTCATCTCCCGTCATTGCCTCTCCTTGTGATTTTAAAACAATTTCTTTCTTCCAGTTAAATGCAAGTTTTCCGGCTATTCCCACTCGATTGTCTTTGAGATTTTTGGGAAAGGAAATACTTGGATCTACTATTCGGTCAAAATTAAATTCTAAATGTTCATATTTAAGTCCTGTTTCCAAATGTAATTTATCGCTCCAATCAAAAACTGCCATGGATTGATTGGTAATCTTTCTAAGTTTTTTTGTGTTGTAATGACTTTTCAAATTGTCTACATCAAAAATACCTTGTTTATCTGAAAAATAGGTATTTAGATTTTTAAATTCTTCATAGGTAAAGTGGGAAGATTCTGCCGAAAAAATATTTTTTATAGATAACGGATAGGTGTTATGTCCCGAATTAAGAATTCCTAATTGTTGACCGACATAAAATCTTCTTCTTCCATATTTTGATTGCGCTCCTGTAAGGTTTACTTCCATTCGGTCCCGATCTTTAAATCGGCTGTCTCCATCTTCGAAATTTTTTGGAAATTGAATTCCTCCGTTTTCTTCATCGTCTACATTAGCTGTTATATAGTGAGTCCACAAATTATATTTTTGATTTTTGGTATGATAGGCAAGTGTGAATAAAAGTGAATTATTGGAAGCTAATTGTTCTAAATATTTTCCTTCTGAACGTAATCCTCTGTATTGTATGGAATAATTTAGCCTTGAATTGATATTATGTGTAAATAAACTTGATAATGAATGGCCTTGTTTATATCCATTGTTATATTGGAATTCGGTCATCGGGGTCTGAACATCAAAATATCTTACTTCATCAGCTTCTATTAGGTTAAAAGATTTTCCCGTAGGAATTAAATCTATTCCCGAGTTAATTTTAGTTGAAAATAATAAAGGATTAAAAGTATGTCCTATATTGGAAAACGGCATGGCGCCAAAACTATCTTTGTGATTGTACATTTTATTGCTATAGTATTTATCTATAGTTAAAACCGTATCAAAGATTTTTTTCGCATGGTCTTCCGTCCAATATTTATAGGATTGTATGGTTGGGTTATAAATTTTAATTGAATCAGAAGAGATAGTTTTACTGTTTGTTACAGGCATTTCGTTTGTTTTCCCTTCTGAAACCTGAGCAAAAGAAAATATTGAAACTATGCTTGAAAATAAACAGATAAAATATATTCTAATTCTACTCATGTACGTAAACAATATGCAAATATAAAAATAAAAAAACGGCAAAAAAACCGACTGTTTACTCTATATGTTATATTATTCTTAATATCTGTTAAAATAATGCCGAATATCATTATTTACGTTCTGTATTTAAAATTATTTTAGTGTTTATTAAAAAGCTATCTATAAAAAAACCACCTTAAATAAGGTGGTTTTTTGTGTATATAATTTATTAATACCCTTTATTTTGTTGATCTTTGTTCATACCGGCATTATTATCTATTTCGGATTGCGGTATCGGAAAAGTTAATCTGAAATCTCCAACTGGGAAAGTAACATCTTGTTCTCCTGTTAAGTCTATTCTTGTTAAGGTTTTATTCCATCTTAACAAATCCCAAACTCTGAATCCTTCTCCTACTAATTCTTTTCTTCTCTCTTCTTTTACATCATCCATGGTTATTGTTGTTAATGGAGTAATTCCTCTTTGAGCTCTAATTCCGTTTACTAATTCTAAGGCTTCAGCACTAGAACCTCCTCCTCCCATTAATATGGCTTCTGCCTGATTTAAGGCTATTTCTTCATATCTTACTAACTTTTGATTGGATTCTCCTGTTAATAACGGATATTTACCTTCAATATAGGTTGCATTTTTGGAAGAATTTTGACGCAACATTCCGGTTTTGTCTTTACTATCTTTTTTGATTTTAGCTCTGATATCTTCAGGGTCGTATGCTGCAACTAAACTTGGGTTTAATCGGGTATTGGCATATCCTTCTGATGAAAAAATATAACCTACACTTGAAGTACCAATAGCCCCTGCAACGCCATAAGCTAATTCAAATATTGAGTTAAGCCCTTCTATTCTCCAACTGGTTACATATAAACCTTTGTCAATAGGTGCATATTGAGCCGTAACTTCACCGGCATATTTATATACATTAGTATAGTCTTCTTTGTATAAATAGTATCTCGACATTAATCCGGCTATCGCTCCTTTAGTTAATTTTTGTTTAACATCAATGTTATATACTGATTTTTCATAGGCTTGTTGAAAATCAGATTCGATTTGAGCATAACATTCATCTAAGGTTGCTCTTGATACAGCGAATGTTGCCGGATTGGTTGTATTGTCTAAAATTAAGGGAACACCTAAATTTTTATCTTGTGTATATTTTTGTCCAAACAATTTTATGAGATCGAAATATGCCCAAGCTCGGATTGCATAGGCTTGTGATTTAATTTCGTCAATTTTTTCTTCCGAAGTTCCATCTGTTATAGTTGCGTTTATGACAATATTTGCATTGGATATTACTCGATAGATTCTTTTCCATGTTTCACTTGCATAACTGTCGGTTGCATTCATGGTAAATTGAGAAACTGTCTGATATCTTCCGGAAGAACCTGTTGAGAACATTTCATCACTTCCTCTAACTTCTCCGAAAACTACATAATTACATCCGTAATAATATTGGGATCTCATTAAGGCATAAGTTCCGTTCATAAATGTTTCCAGCTGACCCAAAGTAGTAATGGGCGTTTCATCTATTACATCGGTTTGTTGCAATTGTGGGTCTGTAAAATCATCTGAGCATGATACGGTTGAAATTAATGATGATAAAACAGTTGCTAATAATATTATCTTTTTCATGGTTATCTTCTTAATTTTTAAAATCCAACATTAACTCCAACAGTAAATGTTTTTAATATAGGTTGTTCAAAGTTACTTCCTCCTCCATTGACATTTTGTTCAGGTTCTATTTTCAGATGCCTTACTTTACTGTCAAAACAATAGGTCCAAATATTGGTTCCTCGTAGATATATTTTAAGGTTAGTTAATCCTATATCATCTAATACTGATTTTGAAAAAGTATATCCGATGGTTAAGTCTCTTAATCTGATGAAATCGCCATCATATAAAAATCTGGTTGATGAATAGTTGGATTTTGAAGAATTGGTAAGTATTGGTTTTGGATTTGAAGCATGAGGATTATCCGGCGTCCAGAAATCGCCTTGTTCTTCATATCCTCCATATATATGTATGTATTGTCCGTCACTGGTAGTATAATTTCTCCATCCATCATATATTTTATGTCCGAAATTACCACTGAAGGTTGCAGATAAAGATATTCTTTTATAAGATAGATCTGTTGAAAGCCCTGCCATGTATTTTGGAAGTGTAGTTCCTTGAACGGCTCTTTCTGCTTTATTATAATCGGTAGTTACTTCTCCTCCTTTTCCATTTACATACCATTGTCCTTCTCCTGTAGTAGGGTTAACTCCCGCCCATTTCCTCATATACCAACTTTTTACGGCTTCTCCTTTTCTAACAATATTTACCCCTGTAATAGATTCACCTAACGGAAGATTTGTTACTTCATTTTTTACGTAAGTGAAATTACCGGATAGATACCAGTTGAACCCGTCAGGGGTATCTGATTTGATTATTGTTCCTCCTAAATCTAATTCAATTCCTTTGTTTACCATATCTCCGGCATTAACTAATACGGTAGAGAAACCTGTGGTTAATGATATACCTTTAGGGAATATTAAATCTTTTGTCTTTTTGTGAAAGTAAGATGCTGAAAAATTCAATCTGTGATTAAAAAATTCAGTTTCGAAACCTGCATCAAACTGTCTGATTTTTTCCCAAGTGAAATCTTTATATCCTAATTGATAGATATATCCTCCCGCAGCATCATTATAATTTAAATCATATCCATATTGTGCAAATGAATTTAAATCGTCATATAGTAATTGATTGCCTAATTCTCCATATGATGCTTTGATTTTTAATAAATCAATGGATGATCCGATTAAAAATCTTTCATTGGAAATATCATAAGCTGCTCCTACAGACCAGAATGTCCCCCATTTATTACCTGAACCAAAGTTATTTAATGCTTCTCTTCTTATCGTTCCGTCCAGAAAATACTTTTTACTGTAATCGTAACTTACATTCGCTGCATATGCATTTCTTGTAGCGATATAGCCATTTCCGGTGGTTTCTTCATTTTTAACAAAATTATCTGTAGAATATAACCCCAGTCTTCCTAATGTAGTATTTGAAGTGCTTAAGTATTTATAGTCTTTTTTATAAGCTTCTTGTATAATTCGTGTATCAAAGTGATGATTTTCTCCTACTGTGAAAAAGTAATTTAAAATATTCTGAACATTCCAGTTAAAATATCGCACTCTTTCATTAATCATTCTTCCATTTGTATTTGCTCCGTCTCCATGAATTGGATTATCATATTTATCTCTTTCCATGTTTATATACTCCGGTGCAAAATTTATCACATACCTTAAATTATTAATAATCTTGTACTCACCTTGTATATTAGCAAAAACTCTGGCTGTTTTAGTGGTTATGTAGTTATTTTCCAATAAATACGCGGCATTAAACATACCGTTAAACATTCTTCCACCTTCTCCTAAATTGTAACTTCCATCCGGATTTTTTGCAGGATCAGTTGGCAGCATAAAGTATTTAGTTAATAACGGATTTGAAAAATATCCTCCGTTTAAAACACTATTTTGCTTGGTATAAGCCGCATTGATATCTGTACGAATGGTTAATTGATCTGTTGCTTTATAATCAGTTGCTAATCTTCCACTTACTCTATCAAAGTCTGTACTTCTTACAGTACCTTCTTGTGAGAAATAATTAAGAGAGGAAGCATATTTTAATTTATCTGAACCTCCGGTTACTCCAATATTTAGGCTGTTTTGAGAGGTATAATCTCTTTCCACAAGTTTAGTCCAATCAGGAACCTCAGTTTTACCATCCCATAACGGCAAAGTAGTTTCTTTTGGAGCCAATTCATTGTTTATATAATCGATGGCTTCTTGTTCTGTTAAATTTCTTTTATTTTTTACCGCTTCTGTTAAAACTCTGTTCCATGTTCCCGGAGTGATTGATTTTGGGCCTTTTACCGCTTTTTTTCCAAAACCTCTTTCCAAGTCAACTGAAAATTTAGCTTTCCCGTTTTTTCCTTTTTTGGTAGTTATCACAATAACCCCCGCTCCTGCATCAGCACCATACAAAGAGGTAGCTGCTGCATCTTTTAAGACCGTATAGGATTCTATATCATTGGGATTTATGGTTGCTAAAACATTCGTTGAAGGATCTGTTTCGGATTTGTTACGATTATTGGTTAAATTACCTGAAGAAATTCTTACCCCGTCAATGATGTAAATCGGATTGTTATTTCCGTTCACAGAGGTAACTCCTCTCAATCTTATTTGTGCAAGTCCACCCGGCTGACCTGTAGAGGAGTTTACTGATAAACCTGAAACTCTTCCTGCTAAGGCTTTATCAAATGATGCAATCGGGGCATTTGATATGTCTGATCCTTTTACCACAGATGCTGTTCCTACCACATCTTTAGCATCTCTTATTCTACCGAATCCTAAAACAACTACTTCTTCAATTTCCTTTTCGTCTTTTTTCTCGATTTTTTTAGAAAATTTAAATGCTAAATCATCTTTTGCTATTACTTCTTCAGATTCTTCTTCTAAATTCGTAATTACTAAAACATCCCCAACTTTTCCTGCTGATAATTCAAAATTACCGTCATCATCGGTTCTTGTAAAAGTATTCGTTCCCTTAATTTCGACCTTTGCTCCTATGGCAGGTTCACCATCAGCCTCTTGTACATTTCCTTTAATTTGCCCAAAAGCAAATTGACCGGATAAGCACAATCCTAGCACACTTAAAATTTTAAGTTCTTTCCTCATACAATAATATATACTTAGTTAAACAACAAAATTCTAACATTTTTTTAATATATCCAAAAATAATATTAAATTATCTTAAAATAATAGCTTTTTGTTATAAATATAGTTAAATTATTATGTAAATATTAAATAATAAAAAAATTAGACGTAATTCATTGAAAGAACACTATAATATAAGATGGTTGGAAATAAAAAAAGCTGTATGAAATTTCATACAGCTTTTATATTAGTTATGTATAATTTTAAAATTTAAATCTTCAATTTTTTCTTAACTTCTACTTCTTCGTATACTTCCAATAAATCTCCTATCTGAATATCATTATAATTCTTAATATTCAATCCACATTCGTATCCTTTGCTTACTTCTTTTACATCGTCTTTAAATCTCTTTAAGCTTTCAAGCTCACCGGTATATACTACTATGCCTTCTCTAATGATACGTATTTTAGAATTTCTGTTAATAGTTCCATCTAAAACCATACATCCGGCAATAGTACCCACTTTTGAAATTTTAAAGGTTTCTCTGATTTCAACATTTCCAATAATTTGTTCTCTGATTTCAGGAGAAAGCATACCTTCCATAGCTTCTTTAACATCGTTAATTACGTCATAGATAATGGAATAGGTTCTAATTTCGATTTCTTCTCTTTCTGCTAATTCTCTGGCACTTTGGTTTGGACGAATGTTAAATCCAATCAATATGGCATCTGAAGCTGCCGCTAATAAGATATCAGACTCTGTAATCTGTCCAACTCCTTTATGGATGATATTGATTTGTATCTGATCATTAGATAATTTTTGTAAAGAATCTGTTAGTGCTTCTACTGAACCATCTACATCTCCTTTTAGGATAATGTTTAATTCTTTAAAATCACCTAAGGCAATTCTTCTTCCAATTTCATCTAAGGTGATATGTTTTTGTGTTCTTATGGATTGTTCTCTGATTAATTGCTCTCGTTTGTTAGCAATTTGTTTTGCTTCTTTCTCATCCTCAAATACCCTAAATTTATCCCCTGCAGTTGGTGCTCCATCTAAACCTAAAACCGTAACGGGAACTGATGGACCGGCTTCTTTCATTGGTTTTCCTCTTTCATCCATCATGGCTCTAACTTTACCGTGATTTTTCCCCGCCAAAATGTAGTCTCCAACTCGTAAAGTCCCATTTTGTACTAATATGGTTGATACATAACCTCTTCCTTTATCTAAGGCTGCTTCAATAACCACTCCATTAGATAATCGGTTAGGATTGGCTTTTAAATCCAATATTTCAGCTTCTAATAATACTTTTTCAAGCAGAATATCAACATTGGTTCCAAACTTAGCGGAAATTTCTTGGGATTGAATATTACCTCCCCAATCTTCTACTAATAAGTTCATTTGCGATAATTCTTCCTTAATTTTATCAGGGTTGGAATTAGGCTTATCAATTTTATTAATTGCAAATATCATAGGAACTCCCGCTGCTTGAGCGTGACTGATTGCTTCTTTGGTTTGAGGCATCACATTATCATCTGCTGCAACTACTATAATTGCTAAATCGGTTACTTGAGCACCCCTTGCACGCATGGCGGTAAAGGCTTCGTGTCCGGGTGTATCTAAAAAAGTGATTTTTTGCCCATTGGAAAGCTTAACATTATAAGCCCCTATATGTTGTGTTATCCCTCCGGATTCACCGGCAATTACATTGGTATTTCTTATATAATCCAGCAAAGAAGTTTTTCCGTGGTCCACATGTCCCATCACTGTAACGATTGGAGCTCTGGTAACCAAATCTTCTTCTTTATCTTGTTCTTCTTCAATAGCAGAATCATCTACTTCAGAATCGGTAAATTCAATTTTATAACCAAACTCATCGGCTACCAATACCATGGTATCAGCATCTAACCGTTGATTCATGGTTACCATAACACCTAAAGAAAAACATGCAGAAATAATTTCAGTTGCTGCAACATTCATTAGACTCGCCAACTCGTTAACAGTGATAAACTCAGTTACTTTTAGGGTGTTATCTTTTCTTTCTTGTTCGTGTAATTCAGCTTCTTGTTCTCTTCTTTGAATTCTTTTATCTCTTCTGAATTTTGAACTTTTAGATTTTCCTCCTTTGGAGGTTAATTTTTCTAAGGTTTCTTTTATTTGATTTTTTACTTGTTCATCCGTTAATTCTGCCGGACGAACATTTCTGTTTCCTCCACCAGAATTTGGACGTCTGTTTCCTCCGCCTTTTTTAAAGTTTTTATTTTGTCCTTGACCTGATCCTCCTTTTTTATCTCCGTTGTTGTTTATTGATTTAGCAACCGCATTTACATCAACTTTAGAGTCTTTAACAATTCTTTTTCTTTTCTTTTTCTCAGAACTTGAATTTTCTTTATTGACTTTTTTAGGTTTTTGAAATTGTGTTAAATCAATCTTTTGACCTGTAATTTTAGGTCCGTCCAACTTTTGGTATTGGGTTTCTAACTTTTCAGGTTCGTCGTCTTGTGATTTTTTTTCATTCTCCTCAACTACCGGTGAAGAAGAAACGACCTGTGGTTTTTCTGATTTTTTTTCTTCTTTGATTTCCTGTTTCGGCTGCTCTTCTGCATTTTTCTCTTTCTGTTTTTTAACCGGATGTGTAGGTTCCTTAGCTCTTTGCAGGTCTTCAGGAGATATTTTTCCAACTATTTTAATACCCGATTTTTTTTCTTCTACAGGTTTAGTTTCTTTTTGCTCAACATTTTGAGAGGAAGTTACTTTTTCTTCTTCTTTTTCTTTCTCTTTTCTAAAATCTTTTTTAGTCTTTCTATGAGCATCTAGGTCTATTTTACCTATTGTTTTAGGTGCAGCTATTTCATCGGCTTTAACCTTAAATATTTCCGGTTGCTCCACCTTCTCTTCCTTTCTTCTTTCCGGAATTTTGTTTATGACCACATCTAAAGACGCATCTTTTTTCATTTTATCTTCTGAGAATTCAGTAACTAAGAGCTGATACGCTTTTTGATCTAACTTTACGTTAGGGTTTTTCTCAATCCCGACATTTTGAGAATGTAAATATTCTACTGCTCTGTCAAGAGAGATATTAAGGTCTTTTAATACTTTACTTAATCGAATACCCGACATATTATACTTTGTTGTTATTCTATTTTTTTTACAAATATGATAATTTATTGAAAGAAATTTACATTATTCTTCAAATTCTTCTTTTAAAATACGGATCACATCTATAATGGTTTCTTCTTCTAAATCCGTAAGTTCTAATAAATCATTTACATCTTTTTCTAATACAGATCGTGCTGTATCTAATCCTACTTTTTTCAATTCTTCAATAACCCAGCTTTCTATTTCATCGGAAAATTCTGTCAATTCAATATCTTCTTCTTCCGGCTCATCTCTTCGTACATCAATCTCATATCCTGTTAACCAACTAGCCAATTTAATATTTTGTCCTCCTTTACCTATCGCTTTAGACACTTCTTCAGGTCTTAAGAAAACTACTGCATGTTTGTTTTCTTCGTCTAGTTCCATGGAAGATACTTTTGCGGGACTTAAAGCTCTTTGGATAAATAATTGCTGATTGTTGGTATAACTGATTACATCTATATTTTCATTTCTCAATTCTCTTACAATTGAATGGATTCTAGATCCTTTCATACCGACACATGCTCCTACCGGATCTATTCTGTCATCATAGGATTCTACTGCTACTTTGGCTTTTTCTCCCGGTATACGAACAGTTTTCTTAATGGTAATTAATCCATCATATATTTCAGGAATTTCAAATTCAAACAGTTTTTCCAAAAATTTAGGTGAAGTTCTTGAAAGGATAATTAATGGTTTTCCTCCCTTAAAGCCCACTTCTTCTACCACGGCTTTTACGGTTTCTCCTTTTCTGAAGAAATCGGATGGTATTTGATTTTCTTTTGGAAGTATCATGTCATTTTGATCTTCATCCATTAAGATAACCTGCTTATGACGAATATAATGGACTTCACCGCTTACAATTTCTCCTTCTATTGATTTGAATTTTTCATATAAATTAGAGTTATCGTATTCGGCTATTTTTGTGTTCAATACCTGTTTGAATGCAAGAATATTTCTTCTTCCTAATTCGTTTAATTCAATCTTTTGGGTATATTCTTCTCCAACTTCAAAACTTGGATCAATTTTTCTAACTTCGCTAATTTCTATTTCTAACAAATCATCTTCAGACATTTCATCTTCAACGATTTTTCTATTTAAATATATTTCCAAGTCCCCTTTATCCGGGTTAACAATAACATCAAAATGATCATCTGAACCATATCTCTTTCTTAAAACGGTTTTCATTGATTCTTCAACGATTGCCATTAAAGTAATTCTATCTATATTTTTCTCGTCTTTAAAATCTGCAAATGATTCTATTAACTCTATACTATCCATCGGTCCGTTCTAATTTAAATTAAAATTTTATATTAATTGTTGCTCTTTTTATATTGCTGTAAAATATTTCTTCTTTGACTTCTATAGTTACTTTTCCTTTACCTACTTCTTTAGCCCTTCTTTCCTTCCATGTAAGAACTACTTTTTCTTCGTCTGCATCAACTATAGTTCCATTTAGCTCTATATTTTCTATAGTAATAATCTGTAGATCCCTTCCCTTATTTTTCACATACTGTCTTGGATATAATAAAGGATTGGTTATACCGTAAGAATAGACTGACAATTCAAAATCTTCTTCTTCTCTGTCTAAGTTATTTTCAATTGCTCTACTGCAATCTAAACAATCTTGCACAGAAACTCCTTCGTCTCCGTCTATGGTAACTTCAATTTTATTAGTTTGAGAAACTTTACAAGATATTAAAAACAAATCTGCTCTAGTTTGAAGAAATTCTTCTAATAATACATTTACTTTCTCTTCCAATGCCATAATAACACCCTCTAATAAACAACTAAATCTTAACAATAATTTACTATACTATTTTTTCTAAGAATAAAGTACAAAAAAAAGCCCTTGTAGATAGGCTTTTAATAATCTTTTAAATCCCAAAAACTTTACAAATGTAATACTTATTTTCTAAATAATAAAATTATACTCTCTATGTATAAGATAATTACAGTTTTATATTTTATAAGATTATTTAATAAACTCAGCCATATCGATTTTAACTGAAAATATATTAGAATATAATGCGACTGAAGAATTTCCGATATTAGTTAGTGCATAATCTACCGTTACTCCTTTATAACGAAACCCTATACCTGCATTGGGCTGAATTGTTAATTTTCTTGAATCGTCAAAACGGGTTTCATATTGCATATTATTTAAACCCGCTCGTACAAAAACCACATGATCATAATCTAATTCTATCCCTAAAGATGGGGACATACTCAGCGCTTCTGATGAAAGCCAATCATTGTTTTTATCAAATTCAAAATTTAAATCTAACTCAGCTAACAGCCCGAATTTATCATTTAAATCGAATTTTTTGGCTGCGCCTAATTTTAATTTAGGTATGGTTAACTCTATTTTATCTTTGGGCGCTTCATTAAGTGTTTCTCCGTCTAATTCTAATTTATTTAATTTTTTTTCATTTACGGACCATGCATTAAAAGTGGTTGTTATATCTCTGGCCATAATTCCAAAATAAAATTGATCTTGGGTTCGATATTGCAATCCTGCGTCTAATCCAAAACCGAATGCATTGGCAAATTTACCGATATGCCTATATACTATTTTTGCATTCGCTCCTATTGAAAGATTAGGGTCATTGAATAAATTACCGGCATAGGAGGCCATAAAAGCATAATCTGCCGTTGAAAATCGACTTATTTTATTGTAATCTATATTCCCTTGATTATCGATCAATTGAGTAGTATTCATAATATCATCTACCGCAAATCGGTAGAGTGAAAAACCAATCGTTCCTTCCGTTCCACTGTTTAAAGGAATTGCTGCAGCTGCATATTCATATTTGGCGATGGATTGAAAATATTCTGCATGCATCAAAGCTCCTTGCCAAGCATCTCTGACTTCCGTCAACCCTGCCGGATTCCAATATCCTGCATTTACGTCCGATACACTAGCTATCACTGAATTACCCATCCCAAATGCACGAGCATCTGCTCCTATATTTAGAAATTCATTTGAATACTTTCTAAATGCTTGCGCATGAAGATTTATATTAAAATGAAAAGCCCAAATGATGAAGCTTAAAGTAATTTTTTTTAGAATTTTCCCTTTCAACAAATAGTATTTTTTTGTATAAATAAACTATCGTATAAACGTTGAAAACCGTTATTTATTACTTGGGCTGCCTCGGATTTTTAAAAATAATTATTACTTTTATAACTTAATTTGCTTTGTATTTAACAATACATTATTCATAAATACCTGAAAAAATGAAATATCTTCCTAATACACTAACTCTTGCTAATTTACTTTGTGGTAGCATTGCGTGTATTTTAACTATAATAAAAGCTCCCATTGAATATATTTTAATCCTGCTTTTATGTTCTTTGATTTTTGATTTTTTCGATGGTTTTGCCGCCCGTCTTGCAAAGGTTTCCGGACCTTTTGGAAAGGAACTTGATAGTTTGGCAGATATTGTTACGTTTGGCGTATTGCCCGGCTTATTTATGTTTACCATGTTGGGAGGAGATGATTTTTATTCTCGTATAAGTACGTTTTCAAACGGATTTATTCATAATAAATACATCGTTTTATTTCCATTTTTTGGATTGTTGATTACTTTATTTTCCGCTCTGCGTCTTGCTAAATTTAATTTAGATGAGGAACAAAGTTATTATTTTAAAGGATTGCCTACTCCTGCAAATACTATCTTGATATTTTCATTATACTATTTACATCAAAATCATACGTATTTATTATTGGATAATTCTTGGTTTTTGTTATTCATTACTGCCTTATCAAGCTATTTACTGGTTGCCAATATTCCCTTATTGGCTTTTAAATTTAAAAACTTAACTTGGAAAGATAATTCTCTTGTATACTCTTTCCTTATAATTTGCATAGTATTATTAATTTTCCTTAAAATATCAGCTATACCAATACTTATATTAATTTACTTAATTTTATCAATTATATTTCGAAAAAAAATTATTTCAAATGGAACTAAAACTACATAAATCAATCTGCTTTTTCGATCTTGAAACTACCGGAATAAATATTAGCAAAGACCGGATAGTTGAAATTAGTATATTTAAAGTAAACCCTGACCAATCAAAAGAGAGTAAAACTTGGAGAGTTAATCCTGAAATTCCAATTCCAAAAGAATCGTCTTTAATTCATGGAATTTATGATAAAGATATTGTCGATGCTCCTACTTTTAAAGAAATTGCTCCTCAGGTTCTCGAAATGATTAAAGATTCTGATCTTTCAGGATATAATTCCAATCGATTCGATATTCCATTACTTGCGGAAGAACTTTTGCGAAACGGATTTGAATTTGACATAAAAAAACACCGCCCGATTGATGTTCAAGTAATCTTTCATAAAATGGAACCCAGAAATCTTTCCGCAGCTTATAAATTTTATTGTGATAAGAATTTAGAAAATGCTCATTCTGCTTCTGCAGATACTTATGCTACGTATGAAATATTAAAGGCTCAACTTGAAAAATATGAGGATATTCAAAACGATGTGAAATTCCTTCATGAGTTTACCATGCAAAATAAAAATGCTGATTTGGCAGGATTTGTTGGAATAGATAAGGATGAAGACGAGGTTTTCAATTTTGGAAAATACAAAGGTAAAAAATTGAAAAATGTGTTTTTGAGTGATTTAGGATATTATTCCTGGTTAATGAATGCTGATTTTCCTTTATATTCGAAAAAAATTTTTACAAGAGCAAAATTAAAAAGTGTTTTATGAAATTTATCTGTGTAGGAAGAAATTATAGCAATCACGCGAAAGAATTAAACAATGAGATACCTAAAGATCCGGTTTTATTTATTAAACCGGATACCGCTTTAGCCAGACCCGGTGATGATTGGTATATTCCAGAATTCACTGAAAACCTTCAGCATGAAGTGGAAGTTCTTATAAAAATTTCTAAAGTTGGAAAATACATTCAACCGGAATTTGCCGGAAATTATTACTCTGAAATCGGACTTGGCATTGATTTTACTGCTAGAGATTTACAAGACCGATTAAAAGAAAAAGGGCTTCCCTGGGAAAAATCTAAGGCTTTCGATCGATCTGCTTTAATTGGAAATTTTGTAAGTAAAGAGAAGTTTAATTTAGATAATTTGAATTTTTCTTTAGTGAAAAATGGCAATATTCAGCAAAAAGGAAATACTTCAGAAATGATTTTTTCATTTGATTACCTCATCTCATATATTTCTCAATATTTCACTTTAAAAATGGGCGATATTATTTTTACCGGAACGCCATCGGGAGTTTCAAAGCTTAGTGAAAATGATTTTTTGGAAGGTTTTATTGAAAATGAGAAGTTTTTTGAGATTAAAATCAGGTAATAGTTTTAATCATTAACCTTTAATTTATAATCCTGACTTTTAGGTACAATAAAAAATTTATTCGGAGACCACTGTGCAAGGAAAATTTTAGATACATCATCATATCCTTGTTTTCTTAATTCATTTTTTAGCCAATCTTCTGTTTTATCAATTCCTTCTAAATAGACATGGTTAATTTTGCCATCAATAACCAGTAAGACTGCGTATTTATCATAATCATCTGTAAATGCGGTAATGGAGCCGTCTTGTTCCATTTGAGCAAAATATACTTTAGATATATCGTATATACCATTATTTTTTAGTACACTGGCATAAGTCATTATATCAATCTTTGCTTTTTTAAATCCTTCTATATTAAATTTTCCTTTTAATACTAAAGGTATAATAGGGCCTTCTACTAATCCTCTTAAACGACTATATTTTTTTGTGAGAAATGCTATTAAATACACAATGAATGTCCAAATAAACAACACTAAGGCAAATTCCATAATAGAAATATTCGGATTATATATAATTCCACCTACCAAGCCCCCTAAGACTATATTCTGAATTAGATCAATTCCGGAAACTTGGTTTAAAATGGTTCTTCCTACTAATTTAATGTAAATTAAAACGGCGATGAATGCTACTACTAATTTTATCGATATAAATATGTTATCATATATATTGAAGCTTCCGAAAACTGCATTTTTTAAATCCATGATATTCTATATTTGTAATTTAGTGTTATATACAAAAATATAAATTAATTTAATATATTAATGTATAATTATTTAAATGTTTCTTATTTTATTTTAAAGAAATATATACATATAAAATTATAATAAAATGAAAATAAGCTGAAAGCTTAATGCTTTCAGCTTATTCTTAACACACAAAATGTATAATCAACTTTTGTTTCTTATCCTATTTTAGCTATTTAAAATTAAAATACTACTAAGACAATTATAATTTTGTTTTAATAAATCATTTTTAAGTTTTAATATATCGAACTCTAGAATTTTTTAACTTTTCATTGAATTCTAACCTTTGGTTTAAACGACTTTTAAGAAGTTACGATCATATTTAAAACATTTATACGTATTATACCGACCGATACTAAAAAGATCGTTTAGTATTGTTCTCGCATTTCTGTTGCTGCTCCTACCATTTCAATTAATGCTTTTTCTGTTTCTTCCCATCCTCTTGTCTTAAGTCCACAATCCGGGTTAATCCACAATTGCTCTACCGGTATACTTTTAATTGCTTTTTTCAATAAGGAAACCATTTCATTTTTGGACGGTATTCTCGGAGAGTGTATATCATAAACACCCGGACCAATATCGTTAGGGTATTTAAATTCTGAAAAAATGTTTAACAACTTCATATCTGACTTAGAGCATTCTATGGTAATTACATCCGCATCCATATCTGCTATGTTTTGTATGATATCATTAAATTCTGAATAACACATATGAGTATGAATTTGTGTTTGATCTTTTACCCCACAGGATGCAATTCTAAATGCTTTTATAGCCCACTCTAAATAGGTTTGCCAATCTTTTTTACGTAACGGCAGCCCTTCTCTTATGGCCGGTTCATCTATTTGAATAATTCGTATTCCTGCTTTTTCCAAATCTACTACTTCTTCTCTAATGGCTAATGCAATTTGGAAACAGGTATCTTTTCTCGGTTGATCGTCTCGCACAAAACTCCATTGCAATATGGTTACCGGTCCGGTCAACATACCTTTTACATTTTTATTTGTTAAGGATTGTGCATAGGAAGACCATTTCACAGTCATAGGATTAGGCCTGAATATATCACCATATATGATGGGTGGTTTCACACAACGGCTTCCATAACTTTGTACCCATCCGTTTTTGGAAAATGCAACTCCTTCTAATTGTTCTCCAAAATATTCCACCATGTCGTTTCGTTCAAACTCCCCGTGAACCAATACATCTATACCTATTTTTTCTTGGAATCGTATTGTTTTTTCAATTTCCTTTTTAATCAGCGCTTCATATTCTAAAGGTGTTATCAATCCTTTTTTTAGTTTAGATCTCCAACTTCGGACTTCGGATGTCTGAGGAAATGAGCCGATCGTAGTTGTTGCAAATAAAGGCAACTGCAAAGCTTCAGATTGTTTTTTCTTTCGTTCTGAAAATACGGAATTTCTTTTATCTTCAACATTTTCTATATTCCTTATTTTTTCTTTTACTTTTTCGTTATGTATTAAAGCTGATGTTTTTCTGCTAGTTGCAGCCGCTACATTTTCCTGTAATTTTTTTTGTAAATCCGGGGAATCTTCTTTTGCCGCAAGCTTTTTTAAGGTTACTACTTCATCGATTTTCTGTTTTGCAAAAGCCAACCAATTTTTAATTTCCGATGAAAGGGCTTTTGTATCTGTTTCCAATTCCAAGTCAACTGGACTATGAAGAAGTGAACAAGAAGGAGCTATTAAAATTCGGTCTTTACCAATTTTGGAAACAGCTTTTTGAATAAGTTTCAATGATTTTTCGAAATCATTTTTCCATATATTTCTTCCATCAACGATTCCTAAAGAAAGGATAAGTTTTTCCGGAATATTTTCTAAAACTTCATCTAATTGTTCCGGACAACGTACCAAATCAATATGTAATGCCTGTACGGGTAGATTAAAAGCAAGTGCTAAATTGTCTTTCAATCCGTCAAAATAGGTAGTTAGTATTTTATTTATATAAGGAAATTGTTTATGAATTTCTTTATAAGCATATTGGAAGGATTCTTTCGCTTTTTCATCTAAATCCAAAGCTAAGAAAGGCTCATCAAACTGCACCCATTCAACACCTTCTGCCTTTAATTTATTTAGGATTTCTATATAGACAGGAAGAATATTTTTTAGTAAATCCAGCTTATTGAAGTTTTCCTCTTTTTCTTTTCCCAACAACAAATAAGATACAGGGCCTATTATAACCGGCTTTGTATGGATTCCCGCATTTTTAGCTTCTAAATATTCATCAATAATTTTTGTTGAAAACAAGGAAAATTTCTGATTACTTTCAAATTCAGGGACAATGTAATGATAATTGGTATCAAACCATTTGGTCATTTCCATGGCTTTTATATCAATGCCTTCTTTTTGATGTCCTCTGGCCATGGCAAAATATAAATCTAATTCTGTATTTGATTTATCCAGTATTACCTTATTATATCTTTTAGGGATAGCTCCGACCATTAGTGACATATCAAGTACCTGATCATAATAAGAAAAATCATTAGATGGGATCCAATCAATCCCTAATTCTTTTTGAGTTACCCAGTTTCGGTGCCGGATATCTTTACTTGTTATCATCAGTTCTTCGACTGACGCTTTACCTGCCCAATATTTTTCACAGGCTTTTTTAAGTTCTCTGTCACTACCAATACGCGGATAGCCAAGATTGTGTGTTTGCATTTTTATAACTTTTTAAACGATTATATTATAAAAAGCTCTTATTGCTAAACTTCACAATGCTCTCTTTCTTTGTTAAATAAAATCAAATTTCAAAACAATTTTGACATACAAGTAAACTAATTATTCTAATGATCTTAAAGTTTCTTGTAGCCCAATTATATTTTTTGTGATCTTGCTTTTACTCGCGAAAGCATTGTCAATTAAGAACAGGCAGGTCTCCTGGCTTATAACATTTTATCTACCTTCTCACCTTTTAAATCGGCAATGGTTTTATTGATAAAATTTTTTTAGGTTACTTACAGTTGCGCGTCAGCTCATGATTCACACATGATTCCCTATTAAGTCGTTTTTACACAGCACCTTATTCTTGTTGATAAAGAAATTAAGTAAAGAACTTATATATACAAAGATAAAAAACCTTTGCTTTTATCTCTTTATTAAAATAAATAAAAATTAAAACTTGGTTTTTGTTTTTATTTTACTACTATTTTATGTTTTTATTAGTACAATTCTTTAAGTTGATCCTTAGAAAATCCTTTAAACTCAGATAAGTTTCCATTTTTAATCTTTAATGCCCATTCAGGATCTGCAAGTAGTGCTCTTCCTACTGCTATTAAATCAAATTCGCCTGCATCTAATCTTCTATTTAATTCGTTAAGAAAATTATCAGAAGCTTCAAAACTTTGTCCTTTGAATGCCCCTAAGAAATCTCCGGTGAGCCCCACAGATCCAACACTTATGGAAGGTTTGCCCGTTATTTTTTTTGCCCATCCTGCAAAATTTAAATCAGAATTTTCAAATTCGGGCTCCCAAAATCTTCGTTGTGAGCAATGAAAAATATCAACTCCGGCATCTGATAACGGTAGTAACCATTCTTCCATTTCTTCCGGTGTCTTTGCCAATTTAGCGGAATAATCTTGTTGTTTCCATTGTGATAAGCGTAAAATTATAGGAAAATCTTCTCCTACCGCATTTCGAACCGCTTTTACAACTTCAATGGCAAAACGACTCCTTTCGGCCAGGGTAGCTCCTCCCCATATATCATTTCTTTTATTGAGCTTATCCCAAAAGAATTGATCGATCAAATATCCGTGCGCTCCATGCAATTCCAGAGCATCAAAACCAATTTTTTTGGTTTGGTAAGCTGCTTCTGCAAAAGCCTCAATTGTATTTTCAATATCACTTTCGCTCATTTCTTTTCCGCCTTTTGTTTCCGGATTTAAAAGTCCGGATGGTCCCTCAAAAGGCTCTGATGGTTTCCAGTTTTTATGGGCCGGTATTATTCCCATATGCCAAAGTTGCGGAGCTATTTTACCACCTTTAGCATGAACTTCTTCAACCACCTTTTTCCAACCTTCTAAGGCTTGTTCTCCATAAAATACAGGTATATTTGGGTCGTTGGAAGATACCACCCTGCGAACAACGGTTCCTTCTGTAATAATTAAACCCACTTCGGCCTGTGCTCTTCTTTGATAATAATCAGCTATTTGTTTACCGGGTATTCCATCATAAGCAAATGATCGGGTCATAGGCGCCATGACTATCCTGTTTTTTAATGATAGTTTTTTTGATGTAAACGGTTGAAATAATTTGTGTACCATTTTAATTTATATCGTAGTTATTAGTTAATTTCATATTCTAAACGAATGGTAATGCTTGCTGTTTTTTTCTTGGATGATACATTAAATGCTCCTCCCCAAGAGTAATCATCTTCAGATGAATTTTGAGCAGTTATTTGAAAAACCCCTTGATTGGCATTTTTTAATTTGCCTAATTTACAACCGGCGTTAATTGCTATTTCTTCTGCTCTTTTTTTTGCATCTTTGGTTGCATCTGAAATCATCTGTATTTTTAAATCAGACAATTTAGTATAGTAATATAAAGGCGATCGGGAATAGAGCTCTACTCCGTTATTAATCAATTCTGTAATTTGACGGGAAAGACCTTCTACTTTACTCACATTTTTAGATTCTATGGTTATGGTTTGATTTAATTCATACCCTGTAAATATATTTTGATTTATTCCTTCTTTGTATCTACTATCATATTGTTTACTTATTTCTACTGAGGAAAAAACTATTTCTTTATCGGAAAATCCTTTGGAAATCAAATATTCTCTTACTTTTTTTCTATCTGCATCTAATTCGGCATAGGCTTGTTTTAAATCGAGATTTTTCTTTGAAAAATCGGCTTTCCATACTATTAAATCAGATTCAAAATCTTTTGTGCCTAATCCTTTTACTGTTATAGTATTGGATTGATTTCTTTTTTGGTAAGAATTACCTAAAAAATATGCAGCAAGAACGATTGAAATGGACGCTAGTAATGTTGATACTATTAGATAATTTTTCATACCTCTTTTTTTTCAAATATACAAAAAAAGCACCTCAAATAAAGGTGCTTTCATTTTTTATAAATAAAATTTATATTTTTTTACTATAATGTATTGATATTATTTAAATCTTCAAAAGCTTTTTCCAATCTTTTTGAGAATCCTTCTTCACATTTTCTCATCCAAACTCTTGGATCATAAAATTTCTTGTTTGGAGCTTCATCTCCGGTTGGATTACCTACTTGAGTTCTTAAATAATCAATATTTTTTTCTACATAATCTCTAGCCCCTTCGGTATAAGCAAATTGTAAATCTGTATCAATATTCATTTTAACTACTCCGTAGCTTATGGCTTCTCTTATATCTAACAAGGAAGAACCTGATCCTCCATGAAATACAAAATTAATCGGTTTTGAAGGTCCGCCCACTTGTTTTTGAACGTATTCTTGTGAGTTGTGAAGTATTTTAGGCTCTAATTTAACATTTCCCGGTTTATATACTCCATGTACATTACCAAATGCTGCTGCAATAGTAAAATTAGGACTTATTGCGCTTAATGCTTTATACGTTTTATAAACATCCTCAGGCTGTGTATATAATTTTGAGCTTTCTATATCTGAATTGTCAACTCCGTCTTCTTCTCCACCTGTTATCCCTATTTCAACTTCTAGAGTCATTCCTAATTTTGCCATTCTTTCAAAATATTTGGAAGAGATTGCTAAATTTTCATCTAAGGGCTCTTCTGAAAGATCTAGCATGTGTGAAGAGTATAGTGTTTTTCCTTCTTTTTTATGGAATTCTTCACATGCATCTAATAACCCGTCAACCCAAGGTAATAGTTTTTTTGCACAATGATCAGTATGTAAAATTACAGTTGCCCCATAGGCTTCTGCCAACGTATGGACATGTTTTGCTCCAGCTATAGCCCCTAAAACATCTGCTCTAAGGGAAGAGTTTTTATATCCTTTACCTGCATTAAATTGAGATCCTCCGTTTGAAAATTGTATAATTAAGGGAGCATTTACTCTAACAGCTGTTTCAAGAGCTGCATTTACATTGCTAGATCCTATAACGTTACATGCCGGTAAAGCAAACTGATTTTCTTTAGCATAATCGAATATTTCTTTTACTAGCGAACCGGTTGCTACTCCTGCTGGAAATTTTCTGCTCATGATATTATAATTTTTTTTGTTATACTTTTTTAAATTGTAAATGTAAAAACTATTTATATCTCAAAGAGTTATTTTATGTTGAAATTTCTCATGTTTTATTTTTTTTAACAAAAAGTTATAATTTTATTGAAATTATCGGGTTAATTTCTCATTATACATCTAACGTTTTATAGAAACTTTAGTACTTTTTTAGAATTTACCATATTTCTTTTAAAATATAAATCTTAGTTACTATATCAAGAGTTAATAACATTTTTTACTTTACATTGAATTCAAATAATTATTACTCTCAATTATCATACTAATCTTTCATTTGGAGAAATTAGATAAAAATACAAATGCCTCATATTTGAAAAATATAAGGCATTCCTTTTTTTTGATAGATTTTTTATTTTAATATAGCTGTTACTTTTTCATAATTAGGCTCATGAGTAGTTTCAGCTACTTGTTCTTCATAAATAATTTCTCCTGACTCATTAATAACAAGTACTGATCTGCTAAGTAATCCTTTTAACGGGCCATCTGCAAATTCTAAATTATATACCTTACCAAAATCTGAACGAAAGGCAGAAAGCGGGATAACATTATCTAAACCTTCTGCGGCACAAAAACGTTTTTGAGCAAAAGGAAGGTCTTTTGAAATACATAAAACCACAGTGTTTTTCATTTCAGATACTTTTTCATTAAATTCTCTGACAGACATAGCGCATGTGTCTGTATCCACACTTGGAAATATGTTTAAAACAACTCTTTTTCCTGTATAATCCGATAATTTTTTTTCTGATAAATCCGTATCCACTAATATAAAATTTGGAGCCTTACTTCCTATTGATGGTAGGTTTCCCAATGTATGAACTTCATTTCCTTTTAATGTTATTGTTGCCATTGTATTATTTTTATTTACGGTTAATTATTACTATGAAAGATTTACAAAGACTAATGTATGAAATAATATTAATTTTGATGATTTGTAAAATATTATATTATATAATTCTTTTATTAATAATTTCTATTTAAATGTTACTATTTATTTTGAAAAGTATTTTCTATTATTTTCATATAAAATAATTTTTGATATCTATATTTTTAAAATACTTAATTAAATTTGGGTATTAAAACTTATGTGATATGCAACCCATTTTCAAATTCTGCCCAAATTGTAAAAGTGATCATTTAGAATATCCGCATGGATCTAAAATTGTATGTTTAGATTGTAATTTTGAATACTATCACAATACAGCCGGAGCAACCGCTGTGGTTATTCAGAAAAATGATGAAATATTATTTACTATTAGAAACAAAGAACCTAAAAAAGGCTTTTTAGATCTGGCAGGAGGATTTATTGAAGCCGAAGAAACCGCTGAACATGGAAGCTTTAGGGAATTACAAGAGGAATTAAATATATCGATTGATTTATCTAAATTAAAATATATATGTTCCCATCCTAATACTTATTTGTACAAAAACATCCTATACAATACCATTGATTTATTCTTTCTTTATAAAGATGAGAATTTATCTATCGGAGATTATGATCCGATTGAATTAAAAGGATATGTGTGGAAAAAATTATCCGATATAGATCTTAATGAAATTGCTTTCGACAGTCACAAGAAAACGCTAACTCTTTTGAAAAATAATTTAAAGGGATCTTAAGTATACTTGTTTTCTTGTAAATTATGAAAGCGTATCGGTATTTTGATTATTAATTTTATATTAAATTTTAAACCACTATAATTAAAAAACAAGTCTAAAAAAGAAATGATTCTAATTAAATTAGAATCATTTCTTTATTTTTACTTTCAAATTTAATAAAAAACAATAATTATTTATAGAAAGTAAAAATCTCAAATTCTCATTTTTTATGTTATGTTTGAAGCCTAAACTTCCTGTCCTGCTAATATAATAAATTATATTTTATATATAAAATTTAAAGCAAATAATTTAATAATAATCAATAAATTTTATTCTTTACTTGTAAAATTACTAATAGAAGAACACAAAACGTATTATCTTTTTTTCTTACTTTTCAGTACTTAAAATGTTTTAAAAAAATTTAGTTGCATCGCATTTTATTTGCTTACACTAGTTAATTATTGAAAATTATTTTTTTCATTTATTCCATGGAATCTACCAATTTTTATGAAAGGGTATATGAAATTGTACGAAAAATACCTTACGGTAAAGTAACCACTTACGGACATATTGCGGCTTATTTGGGAGTTAAAAGTTCCTCCCGAATGGTAGGTTATGCCATGAATTCTTCCCATTCAATATCAGACATTCCGGCTCATAGAGTTGTAAACCGAAACGGAATGCTAACGGGAAAATTCCATTTTCCCACCCCTACACTTATGGAAGAACTTTTAGAAAATGAAGGAATCCCAATTAAAAACGATAAGATCATTAATTTTAAAGATTATTTATGGATACCTGAAAATGATTGATATTATTATTTTACAATGCAAAAATTTTATTTAAATTTGCAAATATTAGAAAAGCCTAACAATTGAGTAAGAAATCTCTTCAAGAAGTTCATGAAAGTATTAATACCGAAAATCCAAAAAGATGGAAAAGGATACTTTCTTTTTTCGGGCCGGCTTACCTAGTGGCCGTTGGATATCTTGATCCCGGAAACTGGGCAACTGACATTGCCGGGGGCAGCAAATTTGGATATGCTTTAATATGGGTTCTATTAATGAGCAATATTATGGCATTATTGCTTCAAGCATTAAGTGCTCGTTTAGGTATTGTTCGCGGATTAGATTTGGCTCAAACTAACAGGGAGTACTATCCGAAATGGATGAACTATATTCTATATGGTTTTGCTGAAATAGCGATAGCTGCAACAGACTTAGCCGAAGTTTTAGGAATGGCCATCGGTTTACAGCTTCTTTTCGGACTTGATCTTATTTGGGGTGTTTGGTTGGCAGCTTTGGACACACTGCTGTTACTTGTTTTACAACGGTTTGGTATACGAAAAATGGAAGCGTTTATCATCGCTTTGGTGGCTATTATAGGAGGTTGTTTTCTTATTGAAATGTTTTTAGCTAAGCCTGATCTTATTGCAGTTTCTAAAGGATTTAAACCTACTCTTCCCAATACTGAGGCTTTATATATTGCAATTGGAATTATTGGGGCAACTGTTATGCCGCATAATTTGTATCTTCATTCCGCTTTGGTTCAAACCAGAAAAATTAAAAGAGATTATGTATCCATAAAACGAGCCATTAAATATAATTTTTTTGACAGTCTCATCGCATTAAACATGGCTTTTTTTGTAAATGCTGCCATTTTGGTGCTTGCTGCTTCAACATTTTACAGTGCCGGATTACATGATATAGAAGGATTACATGATGCATATAAAATGCTATCCAATTTATTAGGTCCTCTTTCTCCTGTTCTTTTTGCTATAGCTTTAATTGCTGCCGGTCAGAGCTCTACCGTAACCGGAACGCTTGCTGGTCAAATTGTTATGGAAGGGTACTTGCACTTTAGAATGAATCCTGCCTTGCGACGATTATTAACACGTATTATAGCTATTATACCGGCTGTGATTGTAATAAGCCTGTTAGGGGAAAGTTCCGTTGATGAAATGCTTATTTTTAGTCAAGTGCTTTTAAGTATGCAATTAGGTTTTGCCGTAATCCCTCTGATCCATTTTGTTAGTGATAAAGAAAAAATGGGAAAATTTGCTATTAAATTACCTTTAAAAATTATATCTTGGATCGTATGTACAATCATTATCTTGTTAAATATAAAGTTAATTTACGATGAAGAAATTAATGTTTATTACAATGAGGATATAATTTTAAGTGTAAAAATTATTTTGGGAATTATATCTTTAGGCTTATTATTATTCTTGATTTGTATTGTTTTATATCCTTGGATAAAAAAGTCCCAAAAAATAAATTTTGGTATTCACCAATTACCTTCTGAAAAGAGTATAGATAAATTGCATCCATTTAAAGTTATTGGCATAGCATTGGATTTTACTAAAGGCGATCAGCGGGTTTTGAATTACTTACCAATTTTCGCTGATATTAATTCACGTATCGTATTGTTTCATGTTACTGAAAGTGCTTCTGCGAACTATAACGGAAAATTAGCGAATGATTACGAAGTGAAGTTTGATCAAAATAAATTGGATGATTATAAAAATTTTCTACTTAAGGAAGGATATATGAATGTCGAGACTAAATTAGGATTTGGTAATCCTACTATTTCACTTCCTAAATTAATTAATGATACTAAAGTTGATGTCTTACTAATGGCAAAACATGAATATAAAGGAATCCCTGATTTTACGTTTGGTATAATGTCTAATCGATTAAGCAATAAAACAAACGTTCCTATTTTAGTAGTATAAATTTGAATTTAGATTATTTTTACTTCTATATTTAGCTTTATAATGATCATTTCAAACATCAAAATACATGGTTTTACAATTATTTAAATCAATTGTAAAATGAACTCTAACTTTTCATCCTACCTTATAAAATTTATACACGAGTTAATCTTTAGTAAATTTACTATTCATGAGAATATTTTTTAATTTAATACTTATTTTTTTGGTGTTTTTCAGTATTGGTACAGAAACCTATAATTACGTCTACGGTGACATACATCCATCGATCTTAAATGAAAAATCCAAATTCAATCGATTGATTTATTATTACAGCTATTTTACTGTTCAATCTAATATTGCGGTTGGTATTAGCTCTTTATTCTTGCTTTTCAAACCTGATTATTCTAAAAAATGGTTTCGCATTTTAAGAATAGACGGTATTATTTGTATAGTTATTACATGCATCGTTTATAATTTAATGCTCAGGCATGATCATAATGTAAAAGGTATTATGCGATTTACCAATGAAGCTTTGCATGTATTCATACCTTTTTTGGCTGTATTGTATTGGTTATTATACGGTCCTAGAAAATTATTAGATAAAAAAACTACTTTTTTTGCAATTATTCCTCCTTTAATTTATGTTATATATATTTTTATAAGAGGTCATTTCACCAATATGTATCCTTATCCATTTTTGGACGCCGATGAAATAGGCTTACTACAAGCTTTATTGAATACAGGGACTATTGTGTTGTTATTTTTATTTCTAGAATTTATCCTTATTTATATAGATAATTTATTGATAAAAAAGGATCAATCTTAAATTAAAGTTTTACATTTTAGAATTATGGAAAATACCTATTTAAAATAAAAAAGACTGCATATTGCAGTCTTTTTATATATCCTATTTTGAAATTATAATCGTATAAATCCGGTTATTTTAACTTCAGGATCAATTGATTTTACATAATCTTCAACTGAAGTTTTTTCACCCATAATATAATCTTGTTTTAACAAAGTGTTATCTTTAAAGAACTTGTTAAGTTTTCCTTTGGCTATATTTTCAAGCATAGCTTCCGGTTTTCCTTCTTGACGTAATTGATCTTTAGCAATTTCAAGTTCTTTTTCAATTACACTTGAATCCACCTGAGTTTCATCTAATGCAATAGGATTCATAGCTGCAACTTGCATAGAAATATTTTTAGCTACTTCTGCTGCCTGATCAAAAGACTTTGATAAACCAACTGCTGAAGCTATTTTATTTCCCGCATGTATATAGGAACCTACAAATGGAGCTTCCAAAGTTTTAAATCCGGATATTTCAATTTTTTCACCGATTACACCTGTTTGTTCTATAAGCTTTTCACTTACAGGAATACCATTGAAATCGGCAGCTAATAATTCTTCTTTTGTATTGAAATTTAAAGCAAGATTTGCAAAATCCTTAGCTAATTTAACAAAATCTTCGTTTTTTGCAACAAAGTCAGTTTCACAACTTAATTTTATTACAACAGCTTTTGTATTGGATTCGTTAACTGCAGCTATTACAGCTCCTTCAAGATTTTCTCTATCTGCTCTGTTTGCAGCAACTTTTTGTCCTTTTTTTCTTAATAAGTCAACCGCTTTGTCGAAATCTCCTTCAGCTTCAACTAAAGCTTTTTTTGAGTCCATCATTCCTGCTCCTGTAGCATTTCTTAGTTTTGCTACATCAGCTGCTTTTGGTGAATATGACATCTTTATTTTTATTTAAATTTAACTTTATTCTGCGTTATTTTCTTCTTGATTTTCAGAAACTTCAGAGTCATTAGTGTCTTGTACTAAAACATCTTCTTCTTCTGCAGCACCTTCTTCTTTAGCTTTCGCTTTTTCTGCTTTTCTTACACTTAACCCTTCTTTAATAGAGT
The DNA here is from genome assembly GCF_009827885.1 of Apibacter sp. B3546. NCBI lineage: Bacteria > Pseudomonadati > Bacteroidota > Flavobacteriia > Flavobacteriales > Weeksellaceae > Apibacter > Apibacter sp. B3546. The sequence goes on from NZ_WINW01000036.1 coordinate 54,705, forward strand.
TGGTAACAGTTTCTAAAATCAAATCAATTGATTTGGATGCATCATCATTTCCGGGAATTGGGAAATCAACCAATTGAGGATCTGAATTTGTATCAACGATTGCAAAAACAGGAATACCTAATTTTTTTGCTTCCGTTACAGCGATATGTTCTCTTAGTATATCTACTACGAAAAGAGCAGATGGTAAACGAGTCATATCAGCAATAGATCCTAAGTTTTTTTCAAGTTTAGCTCTTTGACGATCTACTTGTAATTTTTCTTTTTTAGATAGAGTTTCAAAAGTACCGTCTTTTTTCATTCTATCGATAGAATTCATTTTTTTAACAGCTTTTCGGATGGTAACAAAGTTTGTTAACATTCCTCCCGGCCATCTTTCTGTAATATAAGGCATATTTACAGATTCTGCATGTTTTGCAACAATGTCTTTTGCTTGTTTTTTGGTTGCAACAAACAAGATTTTTCTTCCTGATGTAGCAATTTTTCCTAAAGCGTTTGATGCCTCATCTAATTTTACAGAGGTTTTGTGCAAATCAATAATGTGGATTCCATTTTTCTCCATAAAAATGTAAGGAGCCATATGTGGATTCCATTTTCTGGTAAGGTGACCAAAATGCACCCCGGCATTTAAAAGGTCTTTTACATCTACTTTTGCCATACTTTTTTTAGTTTACGTTCCGCAGTTTTTGCAATCAACTTAAAGTTTAACTTTAAAGTTTGGATGCTAAACTAAACGGCAAGTTTAAATTATTTATAAAATTGTTATTTTTTAATATAAAATAACCACTACAAAATAGTGGTTATAAGTATCGTTATTAGTCAGATTAACGTTTAGAGAATTGGAATCTTTTACGTGCTTTTTTCTGACCGAATTTCTTTCTTTCAACCATTCTAGGATCTCTAGTTAGAAGACCTTCTGGTTTTAAAACTGTTCTGTTTTCTTCATTTAAAGAAACTAAAGCTCTAGATATTGCTAATCTGATAGCTTCAGCTTGTCCTGTTACTCCTCCTCCATATACATTTACTTTAATATCATACTGACCTAAAGTTTCAGTTAATTGGAAAGGTTGTGCAATTTTGTATTGTAATACTTCTGTAGGAAAGTAAACTTTATAGTCTTTTCCGTTTATGGTAAACTCTCCTTTTCCTTCAGAAAGATATACTCTTGCAACAGATGTTTTTCTTCTTCCTATTTTATGTGTAACTGCCATTATTTTTTAGATGAAAGCGTTAATATCAAATGTTTTAGGTTGTTGAGCTGCTTGTTCATGCTCTACTCCTTCATATAAGTATAAATTTTTAAGTACTTTTCTTCCTAATTTATTTTTAGGAAGCATACCTTTCACTGCATACTCCAACAATCTTCTAGAATCCTTTACCTTAACTTCGGCAACACTTGAAAATTTTTGTCCACCGGGATATCCTGTATGTCTTACATATTCTTTTTGATCTGTTTTATCTCCGGATAAAACAACTTTTCCTGCATTGATAACAACAATATTATCACCACAATCTGCATGTGGAGTAAAATTTGTTTTGTGTTTCCCTCGCAAAATTTTAGCTATTTTAGAAGCTAAACGACCTAATTTTTGTCCTTCTGCATCAATAAGTAACCACTCTTTATTTGCAGTCTCTTTATTTGCCGATATGGTTTTGTAACTTAGTGTATTCACTTTTCTTATTTTTCCTTTATTAAAAAATCGCCCTAAATAGGGTTGCAAATTTAAAAAATATTTTTAATTTAACAAATATCTCCTGAACATTTTATCGTTTTATTTAAGTTATTGTATATACCTCTAGATCAATGAGTCTTCAACTCCTCTAATTTTCCCGCTTTATAAAGTAAATATCTTAAAATTTTAATTATGTAAAATTCTGTTTTAATTTAAAATAATCTTAATTTTATTTTCTAACTTATTATAATGCACAAAAATAATTGTTATTTTTCAAGGTTGATTCTTTTCAATTTAAATTATTATTTATTACTCTTATTGCTTCATGAAATTTTACTGATTTGAAATTTCTAAAATTCAAAGATTATAATTCAATTTTATTTTTAAATAAAATAAATCTGTTATGAGATATTTTTCCCATAAATCTATTAATTTTACAAGCATTACATATAATTTCTATGAAAAAGCTTAGTTTTTTAATTTTATTAATTTTTACCGGTCTTTGCAATAGTCAAAATACCAGATGGAAAGATTATTTTTCTTATTTTAATATTAAAGCTATTCAAAAAGTTGACAATCTTATTTTCAGTGCAACTCAAAACGGTTTGTACTCTTATAATGAATCAACCGGGGAAATTAAGAAATTTTCAAAAGCTAATGGTCTTCACGAAGTTAATATTACTGCTTTCGCTTATAATTCCGATAATAAAGCTTTACTCGTTGGTTATAAATCCGGTAAATTGGACATAGTAAAGCAAGACATGATCCATTTAATTGTGGATATTCCTTTTGATCGAAATTATCAAGGAAATAAAAGAATTAATCATATATATACTGAAGGTGACTATGCGGTACTTTCCATGGACTTTGGAATTACTTTATTCGATTTAAAGAAGCTTGAATTTAAAGAAACTTGTTATTTTAAACAAGGTCTTAACTATTATAAAGTACAGGAAAGCGTAATTTTAAATAATAAAATATTTGCCGCTTCAACTAATGGGGTTTATTCTCATCCCATCGATCATTTAATTCCAAATTTTACTGCTTGGAATCTTACCAATTCCGGAAATAATTTTAATCAAATAATTAAAAATAATACAACTTTACTTATAAGCTCTAACCAAACCATTTATAAAAGTGATGATGAAGGGATTAGTTGGCAAAATAAAGGCAATTACATTGATTTAAAAGATATTATTTCTATTGATGAGGGCTTTTTATTGATTCAAAAAAATAAATTGGTTGTATTAAATGAATCTTTTCAAGTTTTAAAATCTATGAAATTTTCAGATGACCTTACTACCGGTTTTTACTCTAATGGAATTTTTTATGCAGGAACTCAATTAAAAGGCCTTATTAGAAATAACGCATACCTGGTTCCGGACGGCCCGTTTAATAACCGTTCTTATTCATTAACTATCTATGATAATCAATTATGGGTAGCACCAGGAGGAAGAAATATTGATAATTATTTCGAATTGAATCCCAACTCTTATGGTTTTTATCATTTTAACGGTCAAAAATGGAATCATATAGATTCTAAGAGTATTAACGATGAAAGTTATATTATGAAAGTTATACCTAATATTAACAATATTCATGAAGTTTTCATTATTTCCTATAGTAATGGGTTGATAAAAATGGTAAATGATCAGATGAAAATTATTTATAATCGGACCAATTCACCTATAATTGAATACGAGCGATTAGTTGGCGGTGACTTTGATTCCAATGGTAACTTAATTATGGTTCAATCATTTGCTGCGGAATCTAACAACGGTTTTAATAATGCCATTATCATAAAAACGCCTAATGATCAATTTAAATTTTTAAGTCTTTTACCTAAAAGATTTAACTTGGCCGGAGGAGCTATGAATCCTTATATAGATTCCCAAGGATATATATGGGTTCCTTCTCCAAGAAATAATGGATTGGTTGTATATAAATATAACCGAACTCCGCTTACTACGTCTGATGATAAAATTTATTTATTAGATTCCAATAAAAATAGCGGGAACTTACCTTCTAATAATATATTATGCGTAGAATTAGATAAATTCGGAACTGCTTGGATAGGAACCGACAGCGGTCTTCGTATTTTTAGAAATCCTTATCAATCATTAGAATCAGGAAACTATAATACCGAAAGAATTATTATTACTCAAAACGGTTTAGGTGAAGAAGTTTTACGAGAAACTAAGATTACGGCAATAAAAACCGACGGTGCTAACAGAAAATGGATTGGTACACATAGTTCAGGAGTTTTTTACTTATCGGAAGACGGAACAACTCTTTTAAATAGGTTTACGGAAGAAAATTCTCCTTTACCTTCAAATCTTATTACGGATATACAAATCGATAAGACCGGTGAAGTTTATTTTGTTACTCCTTCAGGTATTGTTTCTTATAGAGGAGACATTATTGATTCAGGAGATGATTTTGGAGAAATTGTAGCCTATCCTAATCCGGTTAGACCCGGTTATACAGGAAATATAACGATACGCGGATTAGCCCATGATGCTTTTGTTAAAATTACTGATGTAGCGGGTAACCTGGTGTATGAAACTAAAGCACCCGGAGGCGTTGCAATTTGGAATGGAACTAATTTTAATGGAAAACCTGTTGCTTCAGGGATTTATTTAGTTTTAATGAGCAATTCTGAAGGAAAAAAACATGCTACAACCAAAATTGCAATTATTCGTTAAGCTTAAAAGAAATGATTGAAACTACTAAAGCTATCGTATTGTCTTTTTTAAAGTATGGAGATTCTTCTCTTATTGTAAAATGCTATACCGAAAATTTTGGATATAAAAGTTTTATTTTAAAAAATTCTTTTTCTAAAAAAAATAGAAAAAGCCATTTTATCTTTTTATTTAATGAAATTGAAGTTACTTTTTATTCTAAAAAAAACCATTCTTTAGAATTGATTAAAGAAATTCATCAAGCTCATATTTTCAATACCATTCATACAAATATTATCAAGTCTTCGATAATAACATTTATTGGAGAAATGGTGAACCAAACGCTAAAAAACGAGGAAGCACAGGACACATCTTTATATAATTTTATTAAAAGCAGTTTAATTAATTTAGATACAAAAGACAGTTACTTTTCTGATTTCCATCTTTATTTTTTACTGCATTTTTCGAAATATATTGGGTTTTATCCCTTAGAAAATGATTCAGAATTTCCTTATTTTAATATTAAAGAGGGTATTTTTTCTTTAAAAGCTGATACTGTTTCAAGGGAAGAAAATGCTCATTTATGGAAGCAATTACTTTCTTATGATTTTAACTCTTTAAAAAATTGCTTTACTAATTCAGAGCGTAAACAGATGCTTTCAGAAATAATAACTTATTTTGAAATGCATTTGTCTAATTTTAAAAAACCTATTTCTTTAGATATTTTAAAATTAATTTTTGATTAAATATTACTAATTAAAATCAAGAGATTACTCCGCTTCCGATTAATTCATCTTCAACATACCAAGCCGCAAATTGCCCTCTAGTAATTGCTGATTGCAAATTTTCAAATTCAATGAAAATTCCTTCTTCAAATTGATACAAAACTGCCTCTTGCAAAGATTGTCTATACCTTATCCTGACTCGAACTCTCATCGTTTCTCCTATCTTCATTTGTAGGTCATCTCTAACCCAATGCACTTCTTTTTGATCTATAAATAGAGCTTTTCTAAATAATCCGGGATGATTTTTACCTTCACCTACATAGATTGTATTGTTTTGTACATCGGTATCTAATACAAAGCATGGCTCGATATGCCCACCTATTCCTAAACCTTTTCTTTGACCGATGGTATAATAATGCGCTCCTGAATGTTCACCGATCACTTTGCCATCCTCTATAGTATATTGAAAAGGAGTTGACAAATAAATCAATTCTTCTTTTTTAGTTGAAAATGATTGTTCTTCTTTTTTATATATAGGATTATCTGAAAAAATTTCAACCAGATTTCCTTTTTTAGGTTTTAATTTTTGTTGTAAAAAGTCAGGTAATCTTATTTTCCCAATAAAGCATAATCCTTGAGAATCCTTTTTATTTGCAGTAACTAAACCAATTTCACTTGCAATTTTCCTTACTTCCGGCTTGGTTAAATTTCCTATAGGAAATAAGGTTTTGGAAAGTTGGTATTGATTAAGTTGACATAAAAAATAGGATTGGTCTTTGTTGGAATCTATACCTGCTAAAAGCTGATAAATTGTTTGGCCTTCGTTATTCAATGATTGAACACGGGCATAATGACCGGTTGCTACTTTATCTGCGCCTAAAGATAAAGCCGTTTTAAGAAATATATCAAACTTGATTTCTCTGTTGCATAATACATCCGGATTAGGGGTACGTCCTGATTCGTATTCATGAAACATGTAATCAACAATTCTTTCTTTATATATTTCAGAAAGGTCTATGACTTGATAGGGAATATTAAGTTTTTGAGCTATTAGCAATGCATCATTGCTATCTTCTACCCATGGACATTCATCTTCCAGTGTAAATTCAGAATCGTTCCAATTCTTCATGAATAGACCTATAACATCATGACCTTGTTGTTGCAATAAATATGCTGCAACACTTGAATCTACTCCTCCCGATAAACCTACTACTACTTTCATTTTATATAATTAAAAAGCATATTCTATATACCATAGAATATGCCTTATGATTTATTTATAATCGTTTACTTCTTTGCAGGTGCATTTTCCGGATATCTCGCTATAGACAATTCTCTGGAAATTGCTGATTTTTCGATTTTTATTTTTCCCGCCATAGTTTCAATAATAAGTCCATCATCCATTATTTCCGCAACTTTTCCATGAATACCGGAAGTGGTAACTATTCTTGTTCCTTTAGCTATATTATCTTGAAAATTCTTTTCTTGTTTTTGTCTTTTTGTTTGCGGCCTAATAAAAAAGAAGTAAAACACCACAAATAGAAGGACTAGGGGAAGGAATGCTCCTGCTTGTTCCATAAAACCTCCTTTTGCTTGTAAAATTATTGTTAACATTTTTATTTAAATTTATTTTTAATTAACTTTTGCTTGAAATTTAATTACTTTAGTTTCAAAATTTCCTGAAACAGCTATTGTTTTAAGTACTTCTCCTTCAAAATTTGAAGAATCAAAAGTAACTGTAATTTCACCTTTCTTGCCCGGATATACGGGTTCTTTAGTATATTTTGGAGTGGTACACCCACAGGAAGGACGTACTTCTGAAATTAATAAAGGACGTTTTCCAACATTGGTAAATTTAAAAACATGGGAAACTTCTTGCCCTCTTTTTATATCCTTAAAATCATACGTATCTTCATTAAATTTTATAATAGATTCTTCGGTTATTTTGGGTACACCATGAGTATTTTTAGTATTCGTATTATCCTGTACGGTACTTTTGATTTGCTTTTGAGAAGAATTTTCTTTTTTGCAACCGATGGTGAATAACATACCTATTAATAAAAATATTACTGCTGACTTTTTCATTTTTCAGGATGTTTAAACTTTATTCATATCTCTAGCATATCTGTCTAAAATACCATTAATAAATACATTACTTTTAGCGCTAGAATAAACTTTTGCTAATTCAATACATTCATTAATAACAACTTTAGCCGGAACTTGAGGGAAATAATTGAGTTCTGTAAATCCCATTGCCAATATGATTTTATCTATTTCCGCAATTCTATCCAACTCCCAGTTATTTGATCTTTTTTCAATTAATTTTAAACTTTCCGGATAGTGTTTAACCGTGGTCCTGAATAAATTTTTTGCAAATAAAATACCCTCATCCGATTTTAAAACTTGAATTAATGTATCAAAGGGTGCCCCTTCCTCAATAGACTTGATAGTCTTCAGGGTCATATTATTGGCAATATGAACATCATCTGCCCAAGAAAGTTTTAATTCCTCAAACCATTCATACATGATGTCATTATCTGCTATATGCTTTAAAAACAGTTTAAGCAATACCTTTTTTTCCGACTCAAAATCTGTTTCTTTACTTTGCATATACTCTAAATAACTTCGCGATGTTTGAAATTTTTTAAAGATAATTGCCGGATAATTATTATTTAAATGCCACGATAATTCTAAATGTTTGTCCGAATACTCTTTTCTAGCTTTGTTTTTTTCTAACAGCTCAAATATCTTATTATTAACAAACTTAAGATTAGGATTTTTTTCCTCATCTGTGGCAAAACGTTTTTGCTTTTTCCTTTCTATTACTTCAAGAGCATAATCTCTCACAGCCAATAGAAGATTTAGTTGATATATATATAAATCATATATCTCATCTATAGACTGGAACATTCTATTTTCAACATATTCTAACTCATTCCCACTTATATTATACGCATACAGAACCTGTAGAATTTTTTCTCTAATTTGCCTTCTTCCTAACACAACAATAAATTTTTAAGAACTTTGTTAATACTATATTTTTAGTGTTAATTATTACAAGTATATTTTACTTAACGTTAGTTTTAGGCAAAGCCTGTTCTTGTTGAGGGGTTGAAGACTGTTTTGAGTTTTGGGTTGGAGTTGATGTATATATAGTTGGCTTTGCAATCAATACCGATGCAAAAATTGACAATACTACTATTACTCCTCCTAAGGTCCAAGTTGCCTTCTCCATAAAATCATTTGTTTTCTGAACACCGAACATTTGTGTTCCACTACCTCCGAAAGTTGAACTTAAACCTCCTCCTTTTGGATTTTGCGACAAAACAACTAATATTAGCAAAACGCATGCGATAATGATAAATATCATTAGTATTCCATATACTGCTGTCATATTATTTTGAATTTTTTATCTTTTTTATTCTTCTTATTTCCGAGGCAAAATAACTACTTTTTTCTGGATATTTCAAACTTAATATCTTAAAAGCTGTTAATGCTGTATCATATTTACCTTGCTCTACATATAATTGAGCTAAGGTAATAGTCATTAAATTTGCAATGTCCTGAATTTCTTCTTTTTTAAATTCTACTTCTTTACTATATTTCGTATCTTTTGCAACCGGTTTTATCTTGGGATTATTTTCAATAAAATTTGAAATAATGCTATTTTGTTTTTCTTGTTGTGGTATTACTTTTTCAGATTTTAAAGCTTTTTTTTGCTTGGAAAGTGAGATCCATTGATTAAAAGTTAATTTGTCCGATTCCAAAGTAATTTCCTCTTGTTTGTTTTCAATACTTGGTTCGCTTAACTGAATTTCATTGATTTCATTACCAACCAAATCTTCCTTTACTTCTTCTTCAATTTCCGAATGTTCAATTTCAGTACTTTCTTCCTTATTCTCGAAATTTTCTTCATTTTCTTTTTCTAAGCTTGAAGTAAATAAATGTGATATTCCTAACTTTTCTATATTGGTATAGGTGACACCACTGTTTAAAAAGATTTTCTTATTATCCTTAGCATCTTCATTAGTTAAAAGTAATTGAATTTTAGAATGATCTTCTATAGGTTCAATTTCTATATTGTTGTTATTTACTAATTCTTCGGATATTTTTTGTTCATTTATAATTTCAGAATTTGAATCTATTGCTTTCAATTGGGTTAAACTGATATCCTCTTCCATAAATTCATTACTAACAATATTTTCAAGAACTATAGTTTCTTCAAATTTATTATCATCTGCTTGTAAAATTTCATCTTCTTTTTTATCGATCAATTCCTCTGCTGTAATTGGTTCTACTAACTTCTTGTTAGTATCAATGGATTTTTTTATTAATTCTCGATAGTTCGTATAAATTGAAACCTTTTTAATATCTTCATTAGTTAACGGTTCTGATACATATCTATTTTTCCAATTTAAATAAATTAAATGAAACGATTGAGAAAATGGATAGTGAGTTATTAAATCTTCCACATAATTCTTATCGGAAAATTTAAGTTTTTCAGGGTTTTCTATTAACTGTATAATTCTACTATTATCCATAATTTACCAATCGGCTACTATCGCTAAAAATATTTGATCAATAATTCTTTGATTGATTTTCTGGGCAAGATCATCTTGAACGTTAATCAATAATTCTTTGCTAGAATAATCTTCATAATCGGAAAAAGTTTTTTCGAAACTCTTTTCAGGCTGCTTTTTATTTTCGTATCTAACAGAAACGCTTATCGTCAATCTGTTTTGCGTTGCTTCGTCGGAATTACTTTGTATATTTACCGGACTGGTTGAAAAATTTGTTATTTCACCTTCTAAAATGATATCCGGATCTATATTAGTCTCTACAAGCTTCGTTCTTTGATTAAATCTACTTTGTAAGGCGGTAGTAAAATCTACACTTAAATTCGGGCTTTGATAAGCTGAATAATTAGGAAATGATTTTATTTCTATAGTTTTTATATCGGGATCCAAAGAAGCCCCTGTGAATGAATAACATCCGGACAAAGATATAAAAAAAATTCCTATTAAGAGTAATATGATTTTATTCTTCAATATCATATTGTTTTATTTTTCTATATAATGTTCTTTCCGAAATCCCCAACTCTTTTGCTGCTAATTTACGTTTTCCATTATACTTTTCTAAAGCTTTTTTAATAAGTTCCTCTTCCTTTCTTTGTAAAGATAAAGATTCTGAATTGTTGGACACATCTTCATATTCATAGTCATCCAAAATTTCGTGATACTCATTAACTGATGAAGGAACTGTCGGTATGACGGGTTTTTCATCATAGTAAACAAGAGAATCTCCCGATTTAGGAATATCATAATCTTTATATACTCGTTGGAAAAGATCCTGATCATTTGAGTTTAGCATCAAATCGCCTTTATTTTTAATGAGCTCTAAAGTCAACGCTTTCAAATCGTTGAGATCTTTTTTCATATCAAATAAAAACTTATATAATATTTCCCTTTCACTGGAAAAATCGGAATGATTTTCATTTTGCTTGGAAAAGTTTACTAAAGACGTGGTTTGTGGAATGTCTTTTAAATATTCTTTTACCTTATCTATAGACAAATTCCTGTTGGTTTCCACCACCGTAATTTGTTCGGTGAAATTTCTTAATTGACGGATATTTCCCGGCCAATAATAATTTTGAATATAGGACATGGCTTCTTCTGATAAACTCACTGAAGGCATTCTATATTTTTCTGAAAAGTCAACTGCAAATTTTCTAAAGAGTAAAGGAATATCATCCTTCCTATCCCTTAAAGCAGGTATATCAATTTGTACTGTATTTAACCTGTAATATAAATCTTCTCTGAATCTGCCTTTTTTAATTGCTTCTAATAAATTAACATTAGTCGCAGCTACAATTCTTATATTTGTTTTTTGAATAGTAGATGATCCGACTTTCATAAATTCACCACTTTCCAACACTCTTAATAAACGAACTTGCGTTTGCAAAGGCAATTCTCCTACTTCATCTAAAAAAATGGTTCCTCCATCTGCTACTTCAAAATATCCTTTACGAACTTTATCTGCTCCCGTAAAAGCTCCTTTTTCGTGACCAAAAAGTTCTGAATCTATGGTCCCTTCAGGAATTGCTCCACAATTAACAGCAATATATTGTTTATGTTTTCTTGGTGAAAGATTATGAATTATTTTAGGAATAAACTCTTTTCCTACCCCACTTTCTCCAATTACCAAAACAGAAATATCTGTAGGTGCTACTTGCATAGCTTTTTCTAAAGCCCTGTTAAGTGCAAGGTTATTTCCAATTATTCCGAATCTTTGTTTTATTGCCTGTAATGAATCCATAATATTTATGTTACGCGATCTCTCCTATCAAGGTAGCTGAAGTGCAATCATTTACCAATACATTAACAAAATCTCCAACTTTTGTTTGATCTGTTTTAGTAAAAACCACCACTGCATTTTGAGAAATCCTTCCGTACCATTGATCTTTACTTTTTTTACTGGTTCCCTCTATCAAAACTTCGTGTACTTTGTTAGTATACGTTTTCATTCTTTCTAATGAAAGTTCTTGTTGAAGATTTATAATTTCTTTAAGTCTTCTTGACTTTATTTCCGCAGGCACATCGTCTTTCATTTTTTTATGAGCTAACGTACCGGGACGTTCTGAATAAGCAAACATGTATCCGAAATCGTATTTTGCATATTTCATTAGAGATAAGGTTTCTAGATGCTCTTCTTCCGTTTCCCCACAAAAACCTGCTATGATATCATGTGAAATCGCGCAGTCAGGTACGATTTCCCTTATTTTATCCACCAAATTAATATATTCTTCACGTGTATGTTGACGATTCATTCGCTGCAAAACTGTAGTGCTCCCACTTTGAACAGGTAAATGGATGTATTTGCAAATGTTATCATGTTTAGCCATTACGTGCAATACTTCTTCATGCATGTCTTGCGGATTAGACGTTGAAAATCGTATTCTAATTTCAGGACAAGCTTCAGCTACCATGTTCAATAATTGTGCAAAATTTATCGCTGTTGCCCTTTGCAATTCACTAGCTTTTAAGAAATCTTTTTTAGGACCTCCTCCATACCATAAGTAACTATCTATATTTTGTCCTAAAAGTGTAATTTCTTTATATCCGTTTTCTCTCAACTCTTTACATTCTTTAAGAATTGAATGTGGATCTCTACTGCGTTCTCTTCCTCTTGTAAAAGGAACCACACAGAATGTACACATATTATCACATCCTCGGGTTATGGACACAAAAGCTGTAACTCCATTTCCGCCTAAGCGTATCGGACTTATATCTGCATAGGTCTCTTCTTTTGATAAAAGTACATTAATGGCATTTCTTCCATCATCCGTATTTTTCAATAAGTTCGGAAGATCTCTGTATGCATCGGGACCTACCACTAGATCAACCAAATGCTCTTCTTCCAAAAACTTTGTTTTTAATCTTTCTGCCATGCAGCCGAGAACGCCTATAACCAGATCCGGCTTTTTTCTTTTTATTGCATTAAATTGAGAAAGTCTTTTTCTAACCGTTTGCTCCGCTTTTTCACGAATAGAGCAAGTGTTGAGAAGAACTAAATCTGCTTCTTCCAGTTGAGAGGTGGTATTATATCCTTCGTTACTAAGTATTGAAGCAACTATTTCACTATCGGAAAAATTCATTTGACAACCATAGCTTTCTAAAAACATTTTTTTGTTGTTTTTAATAGAACTTTCTTGTATTAAGATTTCTCCTTGTCTTCCTTCTATAATTTCTTTTTCCATATTTAAACATTCCCTACGAAAAAAAGTACCGGGATATTACTAAATCAAAATAAAAATAGTCTGCAAAGATAAAACTTTATATGCCAAGTTGACAGATTATTGTTTTAAATATTTCTTAAAATATATGTTAAGTAAATATAATTTTATTTATCTGCTTGTTAAGACCATCTCAAAATACCCCGTAAAATTTTGCAAAAATAACACCCAAGCCATGATTACTACAGTTCCTACTATTGCGGCATAAAAACCTCCAAAATAAAAGTCTGATTGTTTAAGCATTCCTGTACTGTATACTATTGCATTGGGAGGTGTTGACACGGGTAGGAATAATCCGCATGAAGCACAAAGACCAATTACTAAACCGATCGGCAGTATTTGTTCCGGAGGAAGTACCACCGCAGCAATATTTATGACGATGGTTGCTGTAGCCGTACTACTCATTATGTTAGAAAAAATCACAGTCACTATAGCAAAAATCATCATCATTAAATATTCATTAAACGAGGCATCTCCCAATAATTCGGAATAATAGGGCGCCAGCAATTCCTTTATTGCAATCCCTAGTGATAATCCACCGGCGACCAACATTAAGGTATCCCACGGAAGCTTTCTTATATCTTCAGCCGTTATAATCCCTAACATAGGAAGGAAAACAATAGGAATTCCTGAAGTGGCTGCACTTGGGATTTTCAATTTTGAACCCATCATCCAAAAGAAAACGGTTATAAATAAAATTAGTATTACAAAAAACCTCTGCAATCTAATCTTTTTGGGAATCGGGGCTAATTCTTCTAAGAAATTTAAATTAATTTTTTCAACTTTAGAAGTATATTTTTGCTTTAGCAGAATCCAAAAGAACAACAACAATACTATTGATACGGGCAAACCCAAGATCATCCAATCAAAAAAAGAAACCTCAATACCTTTGGATTTTAAAACATCTACTACAATCAAATTGGGAGGAGAAGATATTAAGCTGCCCATTCCTGCAAAAGTTGCCGAGGCCGGTATGCTTATCAATATTGCTTTTGTCATGGGCGAATCTTTACCTTCTCTGTCTAAAAAAGGCATAACAGCTGCCAAAATCATGGCTGACGTTGCCGTATTGGAAATAATTAATGATAAACAGGAAGTAGTTAGCATAATTCCTAACAACATATGCGAGGGCTTACTACCAAAAATAGATATGGTACCCCTAAATAAAGAAATATCTATTCCTGTTTTTCTCATACTTTCACTAAGAAAAAAACCGCCCAAGAAAATCCATATAACACTATCAGACCATGTATTAGAAATAGTTTTCGGATCAATTGTTGATCCTTCTATATTCCCCATGGTATAAATGAGAAAACCTGTGATCAGTATCCCTACGGCAAAGGGAGGGATTGCTTCTGTAACCCATAAAAGTATTGAAAACATCAGAATGAACAGGGTGTATTCTTGAGCTTTAGTAAATTCTTGAGGAGAAAGAAAATAAGTACCTAATAAAGCAATACCTAATGAAAAAAAGAATAAACCAACTTTAGTTTTTATATTCCAAACATCTAAAGATTTTTCTATAAGAAGATCACTATAGACTCTAATATTCGTATTAATCTTTTTAAAATCTTTATTAATTCTATGAAAATCAAAATCCATATATATAGCCCTAAATTAAATTTTATCTACTCTTGAAAACTTTGCTTACCTTAATGACACATAGCAAAACTCTTTATAAATTTACTATTTATTTCTAATAGTTTACCCTTAATTGAGAAATTAATTTTTAAATTTGTATCCTAATTCTCACATTAATAATACAGGTAAAGTTTACCTCTAACATAAATTATGAATAATTTTTCTAAGCTCTGGGTTTTTCAATCTAGAAGATTTCTTACCCTTGAAGAAATTCAAGATATCACCAAAATTCTTACTGATTTTTTGAAAACATGGGCGGCACATGGTGCTGATTTAAAATCTGAGCTTACGATTATTAAAAATAAATTCATAATTATAGCGGTTGATGAAAATCAAGCGAAAGCCACCGGATGTTCTATCGATAAATTGAATCAATGCATTAGACAAATCGATCAAAAATATCAATTAGAACTTTTAAACCGATTATGGGTAAGCTATGAAGACAATAAAGGGGAAATTACTACTGTTCCTATGAATTCTTTCAAGGAAAAAATCAAATCCGCTCAAATTTCTCCTGAAACCTATATTTATAACCTTGCTATAAGTACTTCTAAAGAATTCGATGAAAAATTTAGACTTCCTCTTAAAGAAAGCTGGGCAAGAATATTTATGTAATTTTTATTTATAAAAGGTTTTCATTTTATTAAAACGCGATATTAGTTGCTTCTCAATAAATAATTTCTCTTTTTAAAATAATTTAAGATTCCATAAACCTTATTTTTAATAAACAAACTAATTTTATCTTATAAAATTAAATACTTTCATTTATTGACTTCATTATGTTATTTATCTTGATAATTTTGTTTTATACTATACTATAAATCAAAAACCCTGTTTTTCATTTCATCTCTTTTTTAAAAACTGTTAATAGTAAAATTATAATTTATAATTTTATAGTTAATAATCATAAATAAACATCAATATTATTGCTTATTAATTTATAATGTATATTTTTGTTTTTATAATAACATAAAAAAATAGAAATACATGAAAATTTTCTTATTAATTATTAGTGTTTTTATGTTCAGTATTCCTCTTTCAGCACAAAATTATTGGAAGAGAACAAGCTTAACAGGTAAGAAGATAAAAAGTGAAAATATCAATTTACCCATTGAAGAACTATATACCGTTGATTTTTATTCTTTGAAAAAACAATTAAATTCGGCCGCATTAAGAGGAACTAACCATACTCCTATCATAGTATACGTTCCAACATCCGAAGGAAAAATAGAAAGATTTTCGGTTTATCATGCTCCTGTAATGGATGAAGAAATTGAAAATACATACGAATTGTATTCATACGCAGGAATCGGTTTAGACGATACAAATAAATATATTCGATTTAGTATTTCTCCCAATCAGTTCAATTCAATGATTATGGATAATACGGGTAGCATTCAGCTCATTGATCCTTATACAACCGATGGAGAAGTTTATTCAGTTCGTATTAGAAAGGAAAATATATTTAATGATTTTAATTGTAATACGGTTGATGAAATTAATTCGGAAGAATCAAGTTCCTATAAAATTATATCGAGTGATCGAAAATTTCGCACATATAGATTAGCTCTTTCAGTAACCGGTGAATATACTCAACATTTTGGTAGCGTAACCGGAGCTTTACAACAAATAAATATCACCTTAACCCGAGTGAATGGTATTTTGGAAAAAGATCTAGCTGTAAATCTTAAAATGATTAATAATATTTCTCTTATTTATGAAGATCCAAATACGGACCCTTATTCCGATTCTTCTTTAATGGATATCTGGAATATTGAACTTCAAAGAACATTAACAGCTGTGGTTGGAGAAAATAACTATGATATTGGCCATCTTTTTGGCGGTAATGGTGGAGGAGGAAATGCCGGGTGCATAGGGTGTATTTGTGTCAGTCCTTTGATGGATCAAAATGGAATTCCCACTTCTTTAGGAAAAGGTAGTGGGATAACTTCTCCCTCAAATAACAATCCGTCAGGAGATCATTTTGATATTGATTACGTAGCTCATGAAATGGGACATCAGCTGGGAGCTAATCATACTTTTTCGTGTTGGCTTGAAAATAAAGGGGTTAATATTGAACCGGGAAGCGGAAGTACAATAATGGGATATGCCGGTATTACATCTGCCAATGTACAATTAAGTTCGGATGCTTATTTTCATTCTGCAAGTATTCAGCAAATTAATAGAAATCTACAGCGTAAAATCTGTGGAACAATCAATCAAATTCCTAATCACCCCCCCGTAGTAAATGTAGGTCCCTCTAGTGTGACCATTCCTATAGGGACACGGTTTTACTTGGATGCAGAAGGAACAACAGATCCTGACGGGGATGAGCTGACTTTTTGTTGGGAACAAATTGATAATGCTCGTAAAAATGTTATTCGAGTCGATTCTTCACAAAGATCCGGTCCTATATTCAGATCTTTTATACCGACATCATCTACCAGAAGATATTTTCCCGCTTTAACTACCAATAGTTACTCTCCAAATACTTGGGAGACTGTTTCTAACGTCAAAAGAGTCCTAAATTTTACTGTAACCGTGCGTGATAATAATCTTATTAAACCTCAGACTAAGATTGTTACTAAAGAAGTTATGGTTTCTGATAGCGGGGGGCCATTTATCGCAACATTTCCTACCGCTGATTATATTGCTAAGAAAGGAAGTTCAATTAAAGTAGCATGGAATGTTGCTAATACAACAGCACAGCCATTTAATACACAATATGTGAATATTTCATTAGTTACGGATGAGGGGCAAACTATTACTCCTCTGGCTGATCATATTCCTAATTCGGGAAATGCAACTGTGGATTTACCTGTTGATCTTGTTGCTAAAAAAGCAAAATTAATGATTGAGGCTAGTAATAATATTTATTTTGCCTTAACCGAATATTTTTCAATAGGGTATGAATCGGAAGTAATTTGTAAAAAATATATGCCAAACTTTTCTCCGATTCCGATTCCTGACGGAAATGGTGATCATTTAAATTCTGATTTTGCTACCATGGGAATTATTATTCCTGAAAATGAGAATTATGATGAATTAATTAATTTACAGGTATCTGTTGATATAGATCATCCAAATATTAATGATTTATACATCGTTTTACAAGACCCCGGTCCGGATTATAAATCAACTGTTTTATGGAATCATTCATGTGAATATTATTCAGATTTAAAAGTTACTTTTGATGATAACGGAGCTGCCGTAAACTGTTCTTCTCCTACTACAGGTACGATTAAACCTCGTAATGCAATTCATTCACTTTATAAGAAAAAATATAGCGGTGAATGGCTATTAGGAGTAGCAGATCATTATGCTAACGATGTTGGTACATTAAATTCTTTTTCTTTGAATTTATGCAGTTTGAATTATAAGCAACTCCAAACCGATGAAAATTTTTCAGAAACCTCAACATTTAAAGTTTTCCCTAATCCTTCTGAAGGAGTTTTTACTATCGATTTAGGTGTTATTCAATTTAGAGGAAATACAAGTCATGTTAAAGTTTATAATTTGGCCGGTAGCTTATTATTTTCAAAAGTTGAAAAAAATAAGCTTTTTTCTATAGATCTTACTAATTATCCTGCGGGTATATATACCATAAATATTACGGGGAATGGTAATTCTATATCCAAAAATGTAATTAAGAAGTAATCCTTTAAGCTAAAATAAATAAAGCACTCTTTTATATATTTATGAGAGTGCTTTAAATTTTTCTTTATTCTTAAAATTTAAATTCTTTTTCAGGAATGATCTTGTTAATTTCAAGCGATTTAAATACAAGAATAAATTCTGAGTCATCCTCCTTGTTTTTAACAACCAAACGATACGGAAAGATTAGTCCGGAGACTAATTTAAAGTTTGAATATAATTTACTTTCATTTGAAGTATCTTCTCTAACTAATTGATAGCTGGTTTTATCAAAGTAATAAATTTCTGATTCTCTGTTATTAGTTAGTTTAATTTTATAACAATTCTTATTATCAATACGTTCTTCTCCGAGAAATATAGGAAGAAACCCTTTTGCAGAATAATCAATTAAATCTGATTCAAATGCTTCAGGAACGTAATTATTATCTTCTTCAAGGGAATTCGTTTGAAAGTTATATTGTATAGCTTTCTTTCCGTTGTAAGCATTTAAAATAATTTTTTTTCCTTGTATTTCTATACAAGTTTTATTAAGATTCGGTCTCTGCTGATAAATTTCTATAGGATATGACTCATTTAATCCTAAAATTATATCTCCTTTAATTATTATTGAATTCAATTCTTTCCAATGATCTGTTCCTCCGGTAACTTCCAAATGCTTTTTAATTATTTCTTCTACCGTCTGAGAATAACATATGTTCAAAAGGAATATCAGCAAAACAAAAAAAAGTTTCTTCATATAAAAATTAAAATGGGTTGACTGTAAAAAAATTCCAGGCAACTATAAAGTTATCCTGGAATTTCATTTTTCTTCAATTTATATCTTTGCATTAATTGAATTATTATCTTTCGAGTAATGGTATTACATTTCTTCGTAAAGTGCTCTTAATTTTTCTTTAGTCATTATTTTCTGCCAATCTTTACCTAATGCATTTTCCCAAAGCGGAGCCATTCCATAAGAAACATTAATCATGGTATTGAATTGCTCATCAGATAATCCTTTGCATACACCTTGTGGAATTTCAATCTGATTTTTTTCAACCATATATTTAAATTCCTTAACTCCTTCAGGATAATACTCTTCTAATCGGTCAAAAACAATGCAATTACCTACTCCATGATGAGTTCCTAGTAAATAAGAAAGTCCGTAACTCACCGCATGAGCAATTCCTACTTGTGAATAAGCGATGCTCATTCCTCCATGCCAAGATGCCATCATTAAATCTTCATCAGACTCATCATCCCATTCAGATTTATGAACATATACTTTTTGGCAAAGTTCTAATGCTTTTTCTCCATAACTTTTGCTGAAAGCATTAAGATATGTTCCTGTTAAAGACTCAATGCAATGAATATAACAATCCATACCGGTAAAAAAAGCTTGATTTTTTTCTACTCCTTTTACTAAAGAAGGATCCAATATGACTTGATCAAAAGGGGTAAAGTCTGAATTAATACCTAATTTTCTTTCCGGTCCGGTTAATATACAAGTTCTGGAAACTTCTGCGCCTGTACCACTAATTGTTGGTATACCTACATGATATACAGCCGGATTTTTCACTAAATCCCACCCTTGATATTGCGAAGAAGACCCTTCACTATTCATCATGATTGCAACAGCTTTTGCCGAATCCATTATACTTCCTCCCCCTATTCCAATAACTCCGGAAACAGTTCCATATTCCTCTTTTAATGAATCTCTAATCGCATCAATTCCTTTGGTTTTGGGTTCATCAGTAGTATCTATAAATATAATTTTATCTTTTCCTTTTAAGGGAATTCTTTTTTCTAATTCTTTTCCTTCAAACACTTTATCTACTAAAAAAATAAATGGATAATCTTTATTTCTTTTTTCTTCAATAATTTCTGAAGTTTGATCAAAGCTTCCACGTCCATAAATTACACGGGGAACCATTGGGAAATTTCTGAATTTCATATTTTTAATTTTTCTCGTTTATCTGTTTTTTTAATATTTCATTTGCTTTTTCCAAATCCTCCGGAGTGTCTATTTCAACTCCTACAAAATCAGTCTCTATTACTTTAATTTTCATGCCATATTCTAAATATCGTATGCACTCAACCTTTTCTGCTTGTTCGTTTTGTAACATCGGTAATTTTGCAAAATCTAGTAAGGCTTGTTTACGAAAAGCATATACGCCTACATGCTCATAGTAATCCGCCTGAAATGATTTTTCTCGAGGATATGGTATAACTGAACGCGAAAAATATAGTGCAAAGTCATTTTGGTCTTTAACTACTTTTACATAATTAGAATCTTCAATTAAATTCCAATCGTCCATTTTACGAATCAAGGTAGCAACATCTATTTTATTTTCTTGATCTTTCTTAAATACTTCAATTAGCCTTGCTAACGGTTCGGTTTTTACAAAAGGTTCATCTCCTTGTATGTTTATGATGATATCGCAGTCTAAATTTTCAACAGCTTCTGCAATTCGATCACTTCCTGTCTCATGTTCCTTTTTACTCATAATGGCTTTACCTCCGTTTCTGGTAATTTCATTATGAATGATTTCGGAATCAGTTACTACAAATACATCTGAAAAAAGATTGGTTTTGATTGCATTTTCATAGGTTGACCGAATGACTGTTTTTTCCCCTAACATACCCATCAGCTTTGCAGGGAAACGAGAGGCTGCATATCTTGCAGGAATAACTGCTATTATTTTCACGTTATTTATAATTTAATTACAAAGTTAACTAAAATAGATTTTGTTAACCGGTATTATCCCTATTAAAAAAACATTTTAAATGAGCTTATTTTTTATCTTTAAAATATCTTTAACAGCTATTATTTTTTTATAAATCATTTTAAATGTTTGTATAATTCTATAAAGCATTTATAAGTAATTAATAAAAAAAGTCATCCAAGATTTGGATGACTTTTTTATTATAAAAGTTTGTTTAGTAAATTATCTTCTTCTGTGACTAGGAGTTTTTACTTTAACTTCTTCTGTAATTGATACTTTTGAACCGGTTTGATCTAAGATCACAACTCTTCTGTTTTCTCTATCACAAGTTTCTTGATCCGGATAAAGAATATTTCCTTTATCGTCTTTCTTAGCATTGATATCATGTTGTTTACATAACAATTCTGATTTACCGAATCCTCTTGCTATCAATCTATCTTTGCTTACTCCATTTTTAACTAATTCGTTAACTACAGATTGTGCTCTTTGTTTTGATATTCTATTGTTTACGGCTACAGAACCTACTCTGTCGGTATGTCCGTCTACAAAGAATTTTTTACCATCAAAACTTCCGTCATTTAACATTTTTGCAGCATCGTTAACTAATGGTAAAGATTCTGCTGTTAATTTAGAGCTATTAAATTCAAAGTTGATATTTTTTAATTTGAATGTAACGTCTTTAGTTTCCCAAGGACAACCATTATTATCAATTGGTCCTTTTACTGTTGGACAATTATCATCAATATCAGGGATACCGTCTCCATCTGTGTCAGGACATCCTTGGAATTGTGCTGGTCCTGCTGCATTCGGACATCTGTCTTGATCGTCCGGAATACCGTCTCCGTCTGTGTCAGGACATCCTTGGAATTGTGGTAATCCCGGTGTATCCGGACATCTGTCTTGATCGTCAGGGATACCGTCTCCATCTCTATCACTTGGTGCTTCAACAGGTGGAGGCGGCGGAAGTGGTTCTTCTTTTTTTGCTCCAAATTTGAATATGATTGAAGCTGAATGTTGGAAGAAATCAGAATAATCTTTTGACTGATTGGTTACCCAGTTATATTGTGACTCAATGTTTAGACCAAAGTTTTTAGTTAACCAAAAGTTAATACCAACACCACCGTTTAACACAAACATATCATCTTTTCCTGTAAATTTACCTCCAAGTTTATAATTTTTCTTTGGATTATAATCATCATCGTAAGCGTCTAAGTGAGTAGTTGGATCGTTTTCAACGATTTTAATTCCTTTATAAGAATATTTGTGGTAATTTGCTCCTACTCTAACGTATGGATCTAACCATTTTAAAGATTTGGATTCACTTAATGGGGTATATCTAATACCTAATCCTGCTAAAACAAAGAATTCATCTTTAATTTTTAATCTTTTATTGTCTATTTCTCCAATTGAAGCTTGCAAGTCAACTGCAAAGTTTTTAGCTATGCTTCTAGCTACTGTTAATTTAGACAACGGTGGTACAATACTATAATCATCGGTATCAAAATATCCGTCAAAGATACCACGAACAGAAGTATAGTCTACCGCATGAGCTCCAATCCCGATATACCACTTATCCGAAATGTTTTGAGCAAATACAGTAGTTGCTAACGTTGTAGCCAATCCTGTAAGTAACAAATTGAACTTTTTCATATATAAAAATCTAATTTTTAGGTTGCAAAGTAACATTTTTATTATCTAACTCCCAAGAAAAAATTAATATTTCTTTACCATTCTGTTAATATTTCGTTTGGATTCTCTTTCTTTTATCGCTTCTCTTTTGTCATATAATTTTTTCCCTTTCGCAAGATATACTTGGATCTTAGCGATTCCTTTTTCATTGATATACAATTTTGTAGGAACAATCGTTAATCCTGTTTCTTTAGTTTTTCTTAACAGTTTGTTAATTTCCTTTTTATGTAATAACAGTTTTCTTTCCCTTTTTATTGTATGATTATAACGAGTTCCGTAATAATATTCGTCAATGGTCATATTTATTACATATAATTCGCCATTAATAATCTGACAAAAACTCTCTGCAATACTTGCTTTCCCTAATCTAATAGATTTTATCTCAGTACCATGTAAAACTATTCCTGCCTCATATTTATCCAATAATTCATAGTTAAATCTAGCTTTTCTATTCAGTATATTTACTTTATTTTCAAATTTCATAATCAAAGTTTTTCTTACTACTTTTGTACAAATTTATTAAAGTATATGCTTACAGTATCAAATTTATCTTTACAATTTGGAAAAAGAGTACTCTTTGATGAGGTTAATGTAAAATTTACGAAAGGAAACTGTTATGGAATTATTGGAGCTAATGGAGCAGGAAAATCTACATTTTTGAAAATTCTATCCGGCGATGTTGAACCGACTACAGGAAGTGTAAGCCTTGAAACAGATAAAAGGATGTCTGTATTGGAACAAAATCACTTTGCTTATGATGCATATCCTGTACTGGAAACGGTTATTAAAGGGAATCAGAAGCTTTTCCACATAAAGGAGGAAATGGATGCTTTATATGCCAAACCTGATTTTTCTGATGAAGATGGAGTTAAAGCGGGAGAACTAGGTATTATTTATGAAGAAATGGGGGGATGGAATGCTGAGTCTGACGCAGGAACTTTATTATCTAATCTTGGAATAAAAGACGATGCACATTATAAAATGATGTCTGAATTGGAAAATGCTGACAAAGTAAGAGTATTACTTGCTCAAGCTTTATTCGGAAATCCTGATGTTCTTATTCTTGATGAGCCTACGAATGATTTAGACATTGAAACCATATCTTGGTTAGAAGATTTCTTGGCGGGATACGAAAATACTGTAATTGTTGTTTCGCACGACCGTCACTTTTTGGATGCAGTTTGTACTCATACCTGCGATTTAGATTTCGGAAAATTAAATTTATATACCGGTAACTATTCTTTTTGGTATGAGGCCAGTCAATTAGCTGCCCGTCAAAGAGCTCAACAAAACAAAAAGGCTGAGGAAAAAAAGAAAGAACTTCAAGAGTTTATTTCCAGGTTTAGTTCTAATGTTGCTAAAGCTAAACAAGCCACGGCTCGTAAAAAAATGATCGAAAAATTAAACATTGAAGATATCAAGCCGTCTTCTAGAAGATATCCGGCAATTATTTTTGAACAAGAACGTGAAGCAGGGGATCAAATATTGGACGTTAAAGGATTGGAAAAAACTAAAGATGGTGAATTGTTATTCAGCAATATTGACTTGAACCTAAAAAAGGGGGATAAAGTTGCCGTTCTATCCAGAAATTCTTTGGCTATTACTGAATTTTTTCAAATATTATCCGGAGAGTCAGAACCTGATAAAGGGAGTTATTCTTGGGGTATAACTACTAAGCAAAGTTACCTTCCTTTAGATAATACTAAATATTTTCAATCGGACGATAACCTTGTAGATTGGCTTCGTCAGTATGTGAATACGGATGAGGAGAGACATGAAGAATATATCCGAGGATTTTTAGGTAAAATGCTATTTAGTGGTGATGAAGCTTTAAAATCTTGCAAAGTTCTTTCGGGAGGTGAAAAAATGCGTTGTATGTTTTCAAGAATGATGTTATTTAAAGCTAATGTTTTACTTCTTGATGAGCCTACCAACCATTTAGACTTGGAAAGTATTACGGCTCTTAACAACTCGTTAACCAATTTTAAGGGTACTATTTTACTTTCTTCTCATGACCACGAATTATTATCTACTGTTTGTAACAGAATCATTGAATTAACCCCTAAAGGTATCATTGACCGCTATATGAGCTATGATGAGTACTTATCTGACGCAAAAGTTAAAGAACTTAAAGCGCAATATTATAGCTAAGAAATTATTGGGCGAAATTTAAATCGCAAAGATTTTTATTTCACCAAAATGATAATACTACAAAACCTTTTAATCTTTAAGATGATTAAAAGGTTTTTTTATATAATAAACTTCGAATTATCCGGCTGGCAAGCGTATTATTCTAACAATATTTTTACTTTAACTTAAAGTATCCTTTGTGCTTTTTTAAATTTATTTTTCCAATAAGTTTCTTCGAGAGAACTAATTATAACCCCTTTAGATGTTGAGGCATGTATGAATGTTATTTCGCCTGAACCGGATATGTTATAGACTATACCTACATGATTTATTGAGCTCCCCCCTGTATTAAAAAATAATAAATCGCCTTCTTTTATTCGAGAGATACTTATATCTTTTCCTGCATTAGACATATCTATGGAACGTCTTGGTAATTTTACATCTATTCTTTGGTAAGCATTGCAAACTAAACCGGAGCAATCTATACCACTCAATGTATTTCCTCCATATTTATAAGGAGTCCCTTTATATTTTTCTGCTTCTTTCAAAACCAAAATAACATCCGTAGATTTTATATTTTTATGAACTCCGTATTTTTTTGATTCTGAATTCGAATCTTTCTTTATCGGTTTGGAAATATGGGGTGATTTATGCGATGGTTTTGAGTTTGAAATATGTTTATTTGTTTTATTGGAATTATAAGTATATCTTTTCGAATGAGAATGTTTTGGTTTTTTATATGAAGAAGTTGCCTCGTAAGATACACAAGATGTTATAAATGAAAAAAACATCAATCCGAACACATAGATTACCATTTTACTTTTCATATATCTTATTTTTTAATAATCTTTGTGCTAATTTATAAAATTATGAACATTTTTTTAACACGTTATTTACTAATTTATTAACAAATTATTTTTCTAACGGTTTAGACTATTTAATTAAAAAATATTATTGTTATCTGATATAAGATTTTCATACCCTATATCAATGGACAGATTTTCTCCTTTAGCTGCAGCAGTTGCCAACTGATCCGCCTTTTCATTGTAAAAATGCCCATGATGACCCTTTACCCAGTGGAAAGTTACTTTATGTTTTCTGTATATTTTAATAAATCGAATCCATAGATCTGGATTTTTAACTTTTTCAAATCTTTTTTTCTCCCAACCATAAATCCATTTATTATTAACGGCATCGACTACATATTTTGAATCAGAATATATTTCAACTTCTTGATCGGGTTTATTAATTTTTTCCAAAGCAATAATTACGGCCAATAATTCCATTCTATTGTTGGTAGTTAAGCGAAATCCTTCTGAAAACTTTTTTTCATATGAAGTTCCTTTCAGCTTCATTATTATGCCATATCCTCCTTTTCCCGGATTTCCGGAAGAAGCTCCGTCTGTATAAACCTCAATCATAATATCTATTTAAAAGATATTTTTTAATTCTAACAAATTTTCAATTATGGGAATTTCTGCACTTTTATGATGCTCTTCTTTTTTGTAATTAAAATAGACCGGATGCATCCCTATTTTTTGAGAACCTAATACATCTGCCTCCCAATCATCTCCGATAAACGCGGATTCATTCACTAATGCATGGGCTTTTTTAAGACCTAATTCAAATACTTCTTTAGCCGGCTTTCTTTTATTTATTTCTTCTCCGCTGGTTAGGGTGGTTATATAATCTTTAATACAAGTTTCTTGAACTTTTTGTTCGGTTTGTTGTATAAAGCCATTGGAAACAACATGTAATTGGTAACCATTTGTTTTTAGATATTTCAAAATTTCCTCTGCATACTCAATTAAATTATTGTTTTCCATGATCTGAGTTAAAAAATTGGCATTAAAATAATCCCAAATTTCAGGATCATTTATACGAAATTCCAAAAACGTATCCTTAAATCTTTTTTCCAGTATATCTGCCTTGCTTACCTTATCTTGCCTATATAAGGACCATAGATTTTCATTCCTGTTGTAATAACTTGTATAAAAATCTGAAAATTGTAATTGATACTTTTCTTCAATTTTTAAATTTTCATAAATATTTTTAAGAGTTAACTTTGAATTTTTATCCGTATCCCAAAGTGTATTATCAAGATCAAAGAATATGTGTTTTATGTTATTTTTCATGTATAGTTTTTTTTAAAGACTTAATCCCATTCCAAAGAAAACGGAAAAACATAAGGCTAACAATGCTGTAGGTTTTAAGTATAAATCTAAATCTTTGGGGTTTTGGGTGTAAAGAATTTTTCTGCGTACTATAGTATTCGGAATAAATAGTATAAAGAATAAAAATGGTTTTAATGATGACCAACTATCTAATTTTATAACAAATTCTTTCTGATGTATTAACAGGAAAATGAGACAAAGTATAAAAGGAAGATTCATTAGTACCATTTGATAATACTTAGCATTTTGAAATCCTAATCGTAATGCCAGCGTTTTTTTATGACTGATTCTATCCGATTCAATGTCTCTCATATTATTTAGATTCAAAACGGCTACACTAAATAAGCCAATTGCAGAGGCGGGAAGCAAATTATCCCAAGTAAAAGACTTTGTATAAAGAAATTCACTTCCTAAAACAGAAACCCATCCAAAAAAAATAAAAACAAAAAAATCCCCTAATCCCATATATCCGTAGGGCTTTTTTCCCATAGTATAAAATATAGCTGCCAATACACAAGCAATTCCCAAACCAATGAATATAAAAAATTCACTTTTATAATTGGGGATAAAAGCATACCAAAGAAGAACTACCGAAGAAAGTAGGGACAGAAATACAGTAATTAAAATTGCACGAAACATGGATTGTTGCGTAATAGCTCCCGATTGAATAGCACGGACCGGACCAACTCGTAACTCATTATCGGTTCCTTTGGTTCCATCTCCATAATCATTGGCAAAATTGGACAAGATTTGAAATAATATGGTTGTAAGACAAGAAAGTCCAAAAATAATTCCATCAAAATTTCCTTTCCATTTGGCAAGTAATCCTCCTAAAATAATTCCACTTAATGAAAGCGGTAACGTTCTTAATCTAGCGGCCTCAATCCAATTTTTCATCTGTTTTTCTTCTATTTTTTAACTTTTTACAAAAATACACTAATTATATGATAGATTTAACGCATCTTGAATTGGATAATAATTGCGTCAAAATATACAGAATTATACCTTTCTTTAAGATCCCCGATTTATCAATATATTAAGGAAAGAAATTCATCAAGTGTGATTTTCCCAAAATATGCTGATAGATCAATATCTTTTAATGAATCGGCAACGGAAGCTTTTGTGTATTTTTTTCCTAATAATCTGTTCTCTATATCTTCAAGGTCTCCCACTCCGAAGAAATCTCCGTATATTTTAATTGCAGTAATGTTTCCTTCTTCTACATTTAATTTTAAATCGATGGAACCTATTGAAAACCGTTGACTTCTTTCCATATAAAATTTGGGAGAACGTCCATAATTCCAATCCCAATTTGAATACCTTTGATGTGAAATTTTATTTATTTGTTCCCAATCTGTTTCCGTCAATTCATATTTATTGACATCTTCTGTTTTATCTACATTAAAAATTGAAAGTAGTAATTTATCTCTAAATTCTTCTATGGTTAAATCTGTTGTGACAAAATCAGATATATTGGCTACTCTGCTTCTGATTGATTTAATTCCTTTCGATTCAATTTTATCTTTTCTTACCTTTAAAGAGTTAACAACTTCATCCATGTTGCTGTTGAATAATAGTGTTCCATGGGTAAACATTCTTTTGTTAGTGGCAAATTGAGCATTTCCGCTTATTTTCTTTCCTTCCACTACTATGTCATTCCTTCCCTTAATTTCCGCATTGACTCCCATTTGCTTCAACGCTTCTAGTACCGGATGTAAATATTTTTGATAATTTGAAAAACTATTACCATCATTTTTGGTAATAAAACTAAAATTTAAATTACCTCTATCGTGATACACAGCTCCTCCTCCCGATAACCTCCTAACTACTTTTATGTTTTTTTCTTCTACATATTCAGTATTGATTTCTTCTATAGTGTTTTGGTGTTTTCCTATGATTATGGAAGGATCATTTATATAGAAAAGAAGATATGAATCTTCCTCAATTGGCAAGTTCATTACAAGATACTCTTCAATAGCTAAATTAATTTCGGGATTGTAATTGTTTTTATTATCTACAAATAACATTCTCATTTTTTTTTGGATCAAAAATACAATAAATAGTTTTTACGCCTTCTTTGCTGAATATACAGCGGCTCATGAATATTCATTATAAGTAAATCAATGTGATATTAAATATTATAATATATATTTAATTTGTTTAGTTAAAACCGTAAAAAAAGTATAATTTATGCTTATAAATGGAACATATTCATCGAAAAATTATAAATTTGCCTGTTGAAAAATCTAACATATGAATTCTTTTATTGAAGAGTTAACTTGGAGGGGATTAATTCATAATATAATCCCGGGAACAGAAGAACAATTAAATAAGGAAATGACGCTGGGTTATATTGGTTTTGATCCGACTGCAGATTCTCTTCATGTAGGAAGCCTGGTGCCTATCTTACTTTTAGTTCATTTTCAAAGACATGGTCATAAGCCTGTTGCTTTAGTGGGTGGTTCCACAGGTATGATCGGTGATCCATCCGGAAAAAGCACAGAGCGCAATTTACTGGATAGTGAAACTTTACAAAAGCACATTTTAGGAATAAAATCTCAATTAGAACGATTTTTAGACTTTGACAGTAACAAGTCAAATTCTGCCATACTGGTTAATAATTATGACTGGATGAAGGATGTTACTTTTTTAGACTTTGCGCGTGATATTGGAAAGCACATAACTGTTAATTACATGATGGCTAAAGATTCCGTCAAAAAAAGATTAAACGGTGAATATCAAGAGGGTATGTCTTTTACAGAATTTACATATCAACTTTTACAAGGTTTTGATTTTTATCATTTATACAAAGAAAAAGGGGTTAAACTTCAAATGGGAGGTTCCGACCAATGGGGAAATTTGACTACAGGAACTGAGCTCATTAGAAAAAAAATCGGTGAAGAAGCTTTTGCTTTAACTTGTCCACTAACTACAAAGTCTAATGGTACTAAATTCGGTAAAAGTGAGGGAGGTGAAAATGTTTGGTTAGATGTAAATAGAACTTCCGTTTTTAAATTTTATCAATTCTGGTTAAATATAACAGATATTGATGCTGAAAAATATATAAAAATTTATACATTCCTCTCCAAGGATGAAATTGAATCATTAATTAGAAATCATAATGAAAACCCATCCCTTAGGATTTTACAAAAAAAATTAGCTGAAGAGGTCACCCGTTGGGTTCATGGTAAGGAAGATACGGATAAGGTCATAAAAGCTTCCTCTATTTTGTTTGGAAAATCAACTAAGGAAGATTTCCTATCTTTAGATGAAACTACTTTTTTATCTTTATTTGAAGGGGTTCCGCAAAAAGAAGTTTCTTTAAATATTCTTAAAAATGGAATTTCAATTCTTGATGCATTATCAGAAATAAGCGGTTTTTTATCTTCAAAAAATGAAGCTAAAAGAGCTCTAAAGGAAAAATCAATATCTGTTAATCAAGAAAAAGTTAACGTTGATTTTATTATTAATGAATCAAATTTAATTCAAGGAAAATACGTTTTACTTCAACGAGGAAAAAAATCATATTTTATCCTTAAAGGAATTGAATAAAATAGTTTTTATTTTAAGTAAATAAATTTTATAAAATAACACAATATATATTTTTGCAACACGTTATATAACAAATAGATGAAAGGGCTTATTAAGTTTTATCATCCTGATGAAACCTTAGTGTATCACATCAGGAAATGTTTTTGTAAGGTTGTTTTTCTTAACAAGAAAAATACATTAGTAGTTGAAATAGAATCAGATGATGATTTAGATCACGTAGAAGAAGACTCATATCAAAATGAATACCCGCAAGTGTCTTTTTCCATTGAAGATTTCGAAATTCCAGTAAAAACTATACAGCAACTTTGCGGAAAATCTTTTCAAATACCTTCGTATGAAGAAAAAGAAAATGAAAATGGCGAAGCAGAAGAATTATATTATACAAATCTGAATTTAAATGATGAAGAGGATTTGGAAACTGACAATAATGAATTGAAATTCGGTAAAGATGAACAGGGTAATTTAAAACTTATATGGCAAGGCTATTGTGAAGATTTTATTACTCAAGAAGAACCCTTACGATTTAAAGTATCTTGCTCATTTATCAATGATATCTTAGAAATAGACGAATAACCTGAACCATACATAATGAAAAAATTAATAGTACTTTTTTATTTTTTAGGGCTGATTTCCTTTACCCATGCTCAGAGTTTTAGAGGTATTGGAGACCAAAAAGTACAGGTAGGAATTAATGCTTTCGGATATGGAACCGGAATTACTGCTTCTTATGATTACGGAGTAATGGATTGGCTTTCCATTGGTGGGGGTACCGATTTTTATTGGAGCGCAGATGATGATAATTTTTTTATTTATGGACGGGCTAATTTTCATTTAAATGATCTCTTAGATCTTCCTCATACTATGGACTTATATCCCGGAATAAATATAGGAGGAAGAAATGACGGTTTTGGTATAGGTGCACATATTGGGTATCGGTATTTCTTCGATGATAAATTTGGTGCATTTGCAGAGCTAGGGAGCCATGGTTCTATTGGAGTTATTATAAACTTATAAAAATATACAGAATATCAGATTAAATCAGGAATTTTACTAGTAGATTTTTTCTTCTGAACTTTCTACATTTTTATTCAAAATGACGATAAAAAGGATCTGTCGCAAGTTCTAACATATTTTTATCTCCTTTACTATCTCCAAATGCGTATATTTTGGAATAATGGGCTAATTGTATTTCATTAATTATTCTAACTACTTTCTGCTTATTATTACAATTAGGTGTAGCAAATTTACCGTTAAAAACTCCATTAATATATTCTGCTTCTGTAGAAATCAAACGTAATCCTAAATATTTTGCAAAAGGTTTAACCCATAGATCTAAGGAAGCCGTGACAATATATTTATTGGGTTCTCTTGATAACGCTCGTATGTATTCCAATGCCTTGGGTCTGATAATAGTATTTTTCCTACTTTCAAAATAACATTGAGCTAATTCTTCTAATTCTGAACGTGTTTTACCTTTTAAAAATTGAGAGATAAATTTTTGCTTAATTTTTCCTGCATCGAATATTTTAAATCTTACCAATATAAATAAAGGAATAAATTTAATAAAGACTTTTTTGTATTTATGAGGAAAAGAAAATTGTAAAAAATCAAATAAAGTATCTTTGTTTGTTAACGTTCCATCAAAGTCAAAAAGATATAATTTTTTTTCATCCATTGAAAATATGATTTGTTTAGCATTTGTTTTAAAAGTGTATTATATTACATCTTTAATTTTTTAAATATAAATTCCGGAATATTCCTTACAACTAACATTATATATCTCCAGATGCCCGTTATATATATTTTATTTTTTTTCTTCTTATATGCTTTATAGATAATGTCTGCGGCTTGTTGCGGTGAAGCGGTTAGGAGTTTAGGTAAAGCCATTCCCAAAGTCATTTTGGTATCCATAAATCCGGGAAGAACAGTCATAACATGAACATTTTTATGATAAAGATAATTACGCAAACCATCTAAATAAACCATAAATCCGGCTTTAGAACTCCCGTAAATAAAATTACTTTGCCTACCCCGAAGTCCGGCAACAGATGATAATCCGATGATAGTTCCTGATTTTTTATTTTCAAATTTTTGAGCAAAATAATTTACTAATGGTACAAGTTTAGAATAATTTATTTCAAGAATTCTTTGTGTATTATTTTCATCATATAATCCCTCTTCTGTATTTTTTCCTAAAAAACCTGTCGCACAAAATAATAAATCCGAATCAATAGAATCAAATACAGAATAATCAACATCTTTAGTTGAATCAAAATTTATAATTTCGGAATCTTGTTTAAACTTAATTAAAATATGCTTTGATAATCGTTGGGTTTCTTCCGGGTTTGACGTTATTAAATATATTTTGGGATATCTGTTTATATTGTCAGATAATAATTTATTAATAAATGCTTGAGAGATATCTGAAGTTGCTCCTAGAATTATCATTTTATTTCAGAATTGTATAATATTAAACTTTTATTCGTAATTGAATTATCTTTTTGAATGGTTTGGATATCAGGATTAATTGATCTTACAATATTAGAATTTATATAACCTGATTGTAAATAAGGATGAAAGTATTCAAATTTTTTATTAAGTAATGGAATTTTATATATGGAAACATGATCGTTACCCGTATCATTTAAAAAATATTTTAGATTTTTTCTTTCTTTTAAAATTTTTATCACTTTTGATCTATAATAAAGGTAATTTACCGGCGATTTCAATTGATATATTATATTTATTGCTAACGATAAAATACTTAACATAAAAATATAATGCAATTTGCTGGGATAAGTTTTAAAAAATAATATTAGAAATGAAAAACAAAAACAAAAAGATGCCGGAGCCAACATTCTTGTGTTTAATGATTCTATTCCTTGTGTAAATTCTGACATAAACATTAAAATGAGATATACACATCCTATAGTCAGTAATAATTGATGAAATGTGGTAACCTTACCTTTAAAAGGCATTCGATAAAACCATATATAGGATAGTAGGAAGAATAAATCTATTAACAATATACCTATCATTAAAAAAATTAATACCGTCGTCGGTTCCAGTATTTTAATTGAAAATATAGGATTAACAACATTTAGTACACCTAACAAATTATCTAATGTATGTTTCCATAGGCTATCTAAAGAGGGAGCTGATCTTATATGCTCACCAAAAAAACTTCCAAATTCCAAGTAATTATAGATTAAATATATACCGATTCCTAAAGATGAAAATAACAAATAATAAAAATAATTTTTATAAATAAGTTTATCGAAGAGATTATATTTAATTGTATAACATATAAAGTATATTGTTATTGCTATAAAAATATATAAGCCTGTATATCGTACTAAAGTTAAAAATACAGTTAAGATAACTGCCGGATAAATAATTTTAAATTTTAACTTGTTTTCTGTCAAAAATTTATTTAAATAAAAGATTAAAATATAAAAAAATGTTAAGAAAATACTTTCAGAAATAGAAAGAATATAGAGAGAAATAATAAATTTAAAAGTAACCAGTAAAGCCGTCTCCTTAAAATAAAATTTTTTAAAATATGAGAAGCTAATTATAACAGCAAAACTTAGGCAACTAATAATTCGAGAACTAAAATAAAACTCATTTGTAATAAAATATCCAATTCTTAAAACTATTGGATATCCGATAGGAAACAAATTACTTTTACCATTGGGTATATCCTTTGCAATCTTAAAATAAGATAATGAATCAGGTGTAATACCACCAAAAGGCAAAAACAAAGGTAATAAAGCAATACTTATTAATGTAATTATGATGAGAATCCAATATTTAACTTTCTTATAATCCACCATTATCAAGATAAATAATTGGTAATTCTTTTTCTTTGTAAGGAATCAAATTTACCTGTTTCAGGAACTTTGACATAGTCTATAAGTGATTTTTTGGACATGGAATCTTTGGCTAAATAAATCCTTCCCCCATAATGTTCCACTATTTCATCTAATTCCTTAACTAAAAATGGTAATTTTTTATTGATTTTAAAATCCAATGCTAAACTGTATCCGTCAATAGGAAACGAATTATGAGCATTTATATTTCCTTTTTTATATAATTTTAAAACTGCAAGGAATGAACCTTGGCCACTTTTTGCTATAGTTTTTAAAATCTCTGTCATTCCCTCTTTACCAACCTTTTTAGGTATTATAAATTGATATTGTATAAACCCATTTTTACCATAAATTCTGTTCCAATTGTTGATCGCATCTAAAGGGTAGAAAAATGTATCATAGTCTACTACATTACTTATGATTTTTTTTCTTTGTTTCAAATAATATAAAAAATTAAAAGCCTTAATAGACCATGTATTCAACACAAATGACGGAAAATCAAAAGGAACATTTAATTTTAATTTTTTCTTAGTTTGTAATGGATTTTCTTTCCATTGAGTGGGTAATTCTGACAACTTTGCATGTTCACCCACCATTAATATTGATCTCCCCATTTGGTTGCCTTTTTGTAGGCAATCAATCCATGCTACACTATACGTCCAGTTTTCACATTCCTCGAAAAATTTAAAAATTTTCTCAAGGTTTTCAGCCTTTAAAACTTTTTGTTTAATATAAGCCGTCTGTATTCTTTTTAAAGTAAATTTTGCAGAAATGATGATACCGGTTAATCCCATACCTCCAATGGTATTCCAAAATAAATCGGAATTTTCCTCACGGGAGCATTTTTTTATTTCTCCATCTTGGGTGATTATTTTGAAATCAATCAAATAATCCCCAAAACAACCTTCTGAATGATTATTTTTTCCATGAACATCAGATCCTATGGCTCCTCCAACCGTAATTAATTTAGTACCCGGTGTTACAGGTAAAAAATAACCTTCCGGAACAATTACATCAAGAATATCAGACAAAATAACTCCGGATTCACATTCAAAAATACCATTTTCTCTATCAAAGGATAAAAATTTATTTAATCGCAGAGTAGATAAAACATGATCGCTGTTTAACGAATTATCGCCATAAGACCTTCCGTTTCCCCTTGCAATAATTGAAGTACTATTTTTTATTATATTTACTATTTCTTTTACGTCAGATGTTATATGAAAATTAGTTTTAACTACCGGATATTTCCCCCAATTAGTTATATTTATTTTATTTTCAATTTCACTCATCTTTTTAATTTAAATATTTTAGTATAAAAATCATCACGATCCAAATTGCTAAGTCTATTTGGAGAAATAGGTCTCTGTAAATCATCTTGGTAGGAGATTCTGTTTTATTATATACAAAAGTTAATTGTAAATATCTTAGAATACCAATTACTGCAAACAAAGAAGTATACACAATGTAATAATGGAAGTTCATTTTTATTACAGGGTCTAAGGTATACATAATATAACAAACGACAAAAGAGGTAGAAACCATCGTAATTGCAATATCTATAAATTGGAGATTATACCCGTCTAAAGCTTTCCTAGTTTGACCTGTCAATTGAACGTTAATTAATTCACCTCTTCTCTTCCCTAAAGCCATTACTAATGCCAAGAAAAATGTAATTAATACAGCCCAAACTGATATGGGTAAATTAGTTGCATATCCCCCCATATAAATTCTCAGTAAAAAACCTATAGCAATAATTGATACATCAATAATGGCGATATGTTTTAAATTAAAGCTATAAGCTAAATTCATTATAAAGTAAACAGAAATTATTAAAATTACCCCCCAAGAATGAGTAAAATAACCAAAAAAATAGGATGCAATGACTAGAAATAGAAATACTATAATTGCATGATTAATTGGTATCTTGCCGGCTGCTAGAGGTCTATTTTTTTTTTCAGGATGCATCCTATCTTTTTCGATATCTGTATAATCATTAATTATATAAATAGAACTTGCTATAAATGAAAACGAAAAAAAGGCGATTATTGAATTTAACAATAAATTCAAATCTAATATTTTACCTGCAAAAAATATAGGAAGAAATACAAAAACATTTTTTAGCCATTGCTTGACCCTTATTAATCTTAAATAACCCACTTTTATTTTATCCCATTGATTTTATAAGTCGTAAAGATATAACATTTATGTTAATTATATATTCACAGGAATTAGCTAATAATTTTCTAATTCAGAAATTTAAGGATAATTGTTCGTCTAACAGTTTAAAAGTCTTTCTATGAAGATAAGTAATTCCATAATTTTTTATTGCTTGTCTATGAGCAGTCGTTGGGTATCCCTTGTTCTTTTTCCATAAATAATCAGGAAATTCTTCATGGAATTTATCCATTAAAAAATCTCTGTGATTTTTAGCCAAGATAGATGCAGCAGCTATATTCATATAATTAGCATCACCCTTTATAGCACAAAAATGCGGTATTTCTTTATATTTATGGAACCTATTTCCATCAACTAATAAAAATTCCGGTTGAATTTTTAATTTATCCACAGCTAAATGCATAGCTAAAAAGCTGGCATTTAAAATATTAATTTCATCAATTTTTTGTGGGGAAACTTCTGCAATTGCATAATCAATTGCATTTTGTCTAATAATACTATCTAATTCTTTTCTTTTCCTTTCACTTAGCTGTTTGGAATCATTGATTTCTTCATTAAAAAAGTCTTCAGGAAAAACGACTGCTGCTGCAACTACAGGACCTGCCAAACAGCCCCTCCCTACTTCATCCAGTGCAACTTCAAATTTATATTTTGAATATTTTAATTTCATTTAGAATATTCTTCTGATAAAACGCAACTGATGCGTATGTTTATTAAGATCTGAATTAAAAATTCCTGTATAATCTAAATTGTCAATGCGTACTTTTCCGTGGGCATGTAGAATTTTCTGATCAGGAAGTATAAACCCAACATGTATAATTTTTCCATCCTGATTTTCAAAAAAAGCAAGATCTCCCGGTTCTGCTTCTTCTATAAAACTTAATACTTGCCCTTCTAATGCTTGTTGACCGGCATCTCTTGGTAATTTATACCCGGCTAATTTATAAACCATTTGAACCAAGCCACTGCAATCAATACCATAGGTTGTTTTCCCCCCCCACAAATAGGGAGTATTTATGTATTTAAAAGCCAATTCTAAAATTTGATCTTTTTTTTGTTTTCCTTTTAACAAAGTTTCATCAATAAAAAAATGTTTATCGGGAGCTAATTTAAAAACGCTATTTTCAATAGCACCGTGAACCTCTGCACCAATAGTAACCGGAAAAGGTTGATTATTTAAAATTAATAGGCTGAAAGGCTCTGATATATATGAATGATCTTGAGAAAAATTAGCAAATTCTATCTCACTGAGAATGGAAACCTGTTTATAATCTACCCATCCTTCATAGCCATCAAAATAGATTTTAATTTTAACCCATTGTTGTTTCACTTCTAAAATCTCACATAGCTCACCAAACAACAATTGAGTAACCATTTCTGAAGAATCAGACGGTTCTTTTCGTACTGGGGCAACACTTACCTGACAAATAGATTTACTCATAAATGCAAATTTATTTTTTTCTAACAATACTTATACCATCTCTAATAGGTAAAATTAGCACTTCTAGTGATGAATCCGATCTTATAAAAGAATTGAATTCCTTTATACATTCCGTTTTTTTGTCTTTAAAATCTTGAACTACCTTTCCCTTCCATAAAATATTATCTGCTATTATTATTCCCCCTGAACGCAACTTTGGCTTAACTATCTCAACATACTTACTATAATTCTTTTTATCGGCATCCAGAAAAATCATATCAATTTCCTGATTAATTTCTTGTAAAACATTTATAGCATCATCCAAAATAAAATTAATTTTTTGGGAGTATTCTGATTTTAAAAAGTATTTTTTAGTTATATATGCCGTTTCGCGATTATTATCTACTGTTATTATTTTACCGGACTCTGAAAGTCCTTCAGCTAAACATAATGTTGAATATCCGGTAAAAGTTCCTATTTCAACAATTAAATGGGGAGAAATTAATTTCGAAATCATACTTAACAGTCTTCCTTGCAACAAACCGGACAACATATGTGGTTGTGTCGTTTTTAAAAACGTTTCTCTCCTTAATTCTTTTAATAAAGTCGGTTCTTCTGTACTGTTTTTTTCTATATAATCTTCAAGTAAAGGGGTTATCTCCATTATTTTATATTATTCTTTACAAATATAATTCGTTTCTAAAAATTCGTTACCATTAAATGGCAGTATATCTAACTAATAATTAGGATATTTAAACATAATAACATTTATATTCTATTATATAAAATGCCTTATATAAAGCAAATTATAAACAAAATTCTTTTATCAAAAATTTAATTACACATATTTTTAATGAATTTAATAACATAAATTATAATAACTTTTTAACAGTATAACATAATTTAGAAAAAACAATATTTTTATACACACAAAAGTTACAAAGAAAAAATATAACCATTAAGTATATATAAGATAAACTAAAATCATATAAAATTGCATGCAACTGGTGAAAAATGCAAAAATGTCAGTATACAATTTTGTGTACATCATTGTAAAAATTATCTTAAAAAATGTTAAAATTTAAATTATAAATTTTATTCAAAATAAGCTACAATCCTTTATTTTAGCCTATCCTATGAAATTATCACATTTTTTATCTATTGTTAAAAAATACAGAATAGTTTTGTTTATAAAATAATGGCATGATTTTTTCCTACCTTATGCCATATTAACACTAAATAGTATAACAATATGTTTGAAATTTTCAAAGACAAAGAAGGAGCTTTTTTCTTTAGATTAAAAGAAAAAAATGGTCAAATTATTCTTGAAAGTGATGGATATACACAAAAAACAAATTGTCAAAAAGGAATCAGTTCAGTAAAAAGAAATTCCAAAAATGAAGATCGTTTTGAAGTGAAACAAGCTTCCAATAAAAAATGGATGTTTAGTTTAAAATCCGGAAACGGACAATTAGTAGGGACCAGTTCTTATTTTGATTCTGAAACCGATGCTAAAAACGGTATAAGAACAGTAATGAAAACTGCACCTGTATCCGAAACAGTTGACTTGTCAAAATAATAGATTCCATAAATTGTTATCAAAAAATGAAAAAACCATCCGCTGGATGGTTTTTTTTTATAATTAATACGATACTAATTACATTTTTAAAAAATTATTTATTTCCCTACCTTTGTATATACTATATTTATAGTAAAATAGCGTTACTTTTCAATTTAGCTAATCAAATACAAACTTTTGAAAACAAATAATAAAATTAAAACACATCCAGATCAAGATGTGGTTTTCATAAAAAATGCACATCTTCATAATCTTAGAAATATAGATGTTTCCATTCCCAAAAATAAATTAACCATAATAACAGGTGTATCAGGAAGTGGAAAATCTACCCTGGCTTTTGATACCTTATATGCAGAAGGTCAAAGACGATATGTGGAAAGCCTAAGCTCCTATGCGCGGCAATTTTTAGGAAAATTAGAGAAACCTCAAGTAGATGACATTAAGGGACTTGCTCCGGCAATTGCCATTCAACAAAAAGTCATTTCAGGAAACCCTAGATCAACCGTAGGTACTTCTACTGAAATCTATGATTATTTAAGACTATTGTTTTCTCGTGTAGGTAAAACCTATTCGCCCATATCGGGACAAGAAGTGAAAAAAGATGAGGTTACAGATGTTATCGATTATATACTCTCTTTAGCGGAAGGTGGTAAATACATCTTATCTGCTCCGATTACTATGGTAGATAAAGATTTTAAAGTATTTTTAAATACTTTGAAAGGCCAAGGATATGTCAGGTTGGAAGTTGGTGGAAATATTGCTACTATTGAGGATTTGGAAAGTTTTGGATTTGTACCGGATAGCAATACCCCTATAAATTTAGTTA
Organism: Apibacter sp. B3546; assembly: GCF_009827885.1. Taxonomy (NCBI): domain Bacteria; kingdom Pseudomonadati; phylum Bacteroidota; class Flavobacteriia; order Flavobacteriales; family Weeksellaceae; genus Apibacter; species Apibacter sp. B3546. Next base: position 94,993 of record NZ_WINW01000036.1, read on the forward strand.
TTGAACGTTTTTCCGTTGAACATAATGAGGAATTCTTACAAAGATTTGCTGATAGTGTTCAAATAGCTTTTTACGAAGGCAAAGGCTCTTGTTCCATTAAAAATGTTGACACTCAAGAAATTAAAACCTTTTCTAATGCATTTGAACTGGACGGAATTAAGTTTTTGGAGCCTACCATACATTTTTTTAGTTTTAATAATCCTTATGGAGCTTGTCCGGTTTGTGAAGGATATGGAAAAATTTTAGGTATTGATGAAGACCTGGTAATTCCTAACAAAAATTTATCAATCTATGAAGATGCTGTTGTTGCTTGGAGAGGAGAAAAAATGAGTGAATGGAAAGATGATTTTATTAAAAAATCATCTAAACTCAACTTTCCCATTCACAAACCGTATTTTGAATTAACAGATAAACAAAAAGATATTTTATGGAAAGGTACAGGGGATCATAGTTTTCCCAGCCTGAACCATTTCTTCAAAATGGTTGAAGAAAATACGTATAAAATTCAATACAGGGTTATGCTTTCCAGATATAGAGGCAAAACTATTTGCCCAGAATGCAAAGGAAAACGTTTACGACCTGAAACCAATTACGTTAAAATCAATGGATATTCGATTAACGATTGGATTGATTTACCTATTGACCAGTTACACGGTATAATAAAAAATTTAACGCTTAATGAATATCAACAAAAAATTGCTAAACGATTACTTTTTGAAATTAATAGCAGAATTGAATTTCTTTTAGACGTTGGCTTGGGATATTTAACTTTAAATCGAGCTTCTAATACCCTCTCAGGCGGAGAATCTCAACGAATTAATTTAGCAACTTCATTAGGAAGCAGTTTAGTAGGATCTATTTATATTTTAGATGAACCTAGTATCGGACTACATGGAAGAGATACCAACCGCTTAATCACTGTTCTGGAAAAATTAAGAGATCTGGGAAATACCGTGGTTGTAGTTGAACATGATGAGGATATTATGAAAGCTGCCGATTATTTGGTTGATATTGGACCAAAAGCCGGTAGTCTGGGAGGAAATGTCGTATTTTCTGGCACTTATTCGGAAATGATGCAAACCCATACATTAACCGCCGAATATTTAAATGGTGAAAAGAAAATTGAAATACCTAAAACTCGAAGAAAAACTAAAGAATTTATTGAAATAACAGGAGCCAGACAAAATAATTTAAAAGGCATTGATGTTAAATTACCCTTACACTGCTTAACGGTTATAACCGGAGTAAGCGGTTCAGGTAAAAGTACTTTAATGAAAAATATCTTAACTCCTGCATTACAAAGAAAATTGGGAATAAACGGTGATAAACCCGGTAATTTTTCTGAATTAAAGGGAAATTGGAAGGAAATTAAACATCTAGAACTGATTGACCAAAATCCAATTGGAAAATCTTCTCGATCCAACCCGGCCACCTATGTTAAGGCTTTTGACGATATACGCGATTTATTTTCCAAGCAAAAACTAAGTAAGCTTAACAATTTTAAACCGAAACATTTTTCATTCAATGTAGAGGGCGGACGTTGTGAAACTTGTTTAGGAGAAGGATTTATAACTGTTGAAATGCAGTTTATGGCAGATATTGAATTAGAATGCGAAACCTGTCATGGCAAAAGATTTAAGCAAGATGTTTTGGAAGTTAAATATGAAGGTAAAAATATTGCTGACGTCTTAGAAATGACCATTGACGAGGCCATAACCTTTTTTAATGAACACAATCAGGATAAAATTGCAACTAAATTGCAACCCTTACAAGATGTGGGCTTAGGTTATTTGGAATTAGGACAATCATCCGGTACACTATCCGGAGGAGAAGCTCAACGAATTAAAATAGCTTCATTTTTGGTAAAAGGTAATTCTTCCGAAAATACCTTATTTATTTTTGATGAACCAAGTACCGGCTTGCATTTTGATGACATAAATAAATTACTAAAATCATTTAATGCATTAATTGAGAAAGGCCACAGTGTTATGGTTATTGAACATCATCCGGATATTATCAAATGTGCAGATTATCTGGTTGATATCGGACCGGATGCCGGAATTAATGGAGGAAATATTGTCTTTCAAGGTACTCCTGAAGAAATTATTAAATGCAAAGAATCTTATACCGGACAATTTTTAAAAGAAAAGTTTAACTAATAATGATACGTACACCTTGTTTACACGTTTAAATGTTTATTTAAAAATGACAAAATTTTAGTAATCAATCATTATATTATTAAAAGAAAAAACACCGGAATAAACCAGTGTTTTTTTATGATTGTTTTTTTATTTTTTATTAAATCTTACCCTCATTTTTCTTAATTAAATTTAATGCTGAACCTGCTTTAAACCATTCGATTTGTCCATTATTATAAGTATGATTAGCTATGATATTTTCTCTAGTTCCATCAGAATGAACTAATTCAATAGTAATAGGTTTTCCGGGAGAAAATTGATCTAAATCTAAAAAATTAAATAAATCATCTTCCTGAATTTTATCGTAATCTTCGGGGTTAGCAAAAGTTAAAGCTAACATCCCCTGCTTTTTTAAATTTGTTTCATGTATTCTTGCAAAGGATTTAACCAAAACGGCTCTTACTCCTAAATGACGAGGCTGCATAGCAGCATGTTCTCTTGATGATCCTTCTCCATAATTATAATCTCCTACCACTATAGTAGGAACTCCATCTGCTTTATATTTTCTTGCCGAATCAGGAACAGCCATATATTCTCCTGTATCTTCATTCTTAACTTTATTAGTTTCCATGTTAAAAGCATTTACAGCACCAATCAAAGTATTATTTGAAATATTGTCTAAATGCCCTCTGTATTTTAACCAAGGTCCGGCCATAGAAATATGGTCTGTAGTACATTTTCCATAAGCTTTAATCAGCAATCTCATTCCGGTAATATTTTTACCGTCCCATGCAGGGAAGCTTTCTAACAACTGTAATCTTTCTGAAGTAGGTGAAACTTGAACCTGTATTTCGGAACCATCTTCGGCAGGTTTTTGATATCCCGGATCATCTACTTCAAATCCTCTCGGTGGAAGCTCAAATCCTTGCGGTTCGTCCAACATAAACTCTTCTCCTTGATCGTTTATCAATTTATCTTTTCTAGGATCAAAACTTAGATCTCCTGCAATAGCCAATGCAGTAACTAATTCCGGAGAAGCTACAAATGCATATGTATTAGGATTTCCATCTGCTCTTTTGGCAAAATTTCTATTGAAAGAATGCACAATAGTATTCTTTTGTTGTTTTTCTGCCCCTTCTCTAGCCCATTGTCCAATACATGGTCCACATGCATTTGCAAAGACTTTGCCTCCAATTTTATCGAAAACAGCTAAATATCCGTCTCTTTCTACGGTATAACGTACCAATTCCGATCCCGGTGTTATGGTATATTCTGCTTTAGGACTAATCTTTTTATCTGCTGCTTGTTTCGCTATCGAGGCTGCTCTTGAAATATCTTCATAAGAAGAATTGGTACAAGAACCTATCAATCCGACATCTACTTTTAAAGGCCATCCATTTTTTTCAGCTACTTCTTTAATTCGAGATATAGGTGTTGCTATATCCGGAGAAAATGGACCATTGAGATGAGGCTCTAAAGAAGTTAAATCAATTTCAAAAACTTGGTCATAATATTTTTCCGGGTTCTCATAAACTTCTTTATCGGAACGAAGTTCCTCTTTAATTTTATCTGCCATGTCTGCAACTTCAGTACGTCCGGTAGCTTTTAGATATTTTGACATATTTTCGTCGTAAGCAAATATTGAAGTAGTTGCTCCTACTTCCGCTCCCATGTTACAAATAGTTCCTTTTCCGGTAGCCGATAATGATTCTGCTCCTTCTCCGAAGTATTCTATGATACATCCGGTACCTCCTTTTACGGTCAAAAGACCTGTTACTTCCAATATGATATCTTTAGGTGCAGTCCAGCCATTGAGTTTACCTTTAAGATGAATTCCAATTAATTTTGGAAATTTTAATTCCCAAGACATTCCCGCCATAACGTCGACCGCATCAGCTCCTCCAACTCCAATGGCAACCATTCCTAAACCACCTGCATTCGGAGTATGGGAATCAGTTCCTATCATCATTCCTCCCGGAAATGCATAATTTTCAAGAATTACCTGATGTATAATTCCCGCTCCGGGTTTCCAAAATCCTATATTGTATTTGTTGGAAACAGACGATAGAAAATTATATACTTCATTATTTTTATTGATTGCCTCTTGCAAGTCTTTATCGGCTCCAACTCTGGCCTGAATTAAATGATCGGCATGAACGGTAGAAGGCACCGCTACCTTTTTCTTACCGGCTTGCATAAATTGTAATAAGGCCATTTGCGCAGTAGCATCCTGCATAGCTACTCTATCCGGTGCAAAATCTACATAAGATTCTCCTCTTTTATATGCTTCAGATGGATTTCCATCAAACAAATGTGAATATAATATTTTTTCAGAATATGTCAGAGGCCTCCCCACTACTTTTCGCGCCATTCCAACCTTTAACTGAAAGCGATTATATACCGCTTTTATCATATCTAAATCAAAAATCATATAGTAAATTTATTTTTTGCTTTGTTAATTTTATGTAACATTTAAATTTTACTTTGCTATTGCTGTTTAATGACAGCCTTTTAATAAAACAAGTATTTTTAAAGGAAAATTTATCTGCTAGGTTTTTAAATATACAATTTTAAAATCAATATATACGATGTTTTAATTTTTTGACAGATATTTATAAAGATTCTAAATAATTTTAAGATATATTACAGGTATTATATTAAATAAAGCACTTTATATATAAATTTATTTGATATAAGAATTTATTTTTTTTATTCAATTTATACACATTTATTAATATTTAAATATAACTAATTAAATATACTGTAAAACTATTTATAATTTAAAGAAAAGAGGCTGTTATTAACATATGTTTAAAATTATTCAAGTGTTATAAACGGAATTATTTGCCTATAAATTTAAAGCTTTAAACAAAGAATGAGAATATAAATTTAATCGATTAAATTTTAAATGGATTATCAATTAAAAGCTCCCTTTTTTTAAAAAAAGAGAGCTTTAACTACACTAATTAGTTGTTTACATATAACAATAGGTGCTTAATAATATTATAAAATTTGTACGAGGCAAAGATATTCTATTATTGTAACATTAAATTGAGGAATCCCGTAATTATAATTTTTTTTATAATAAAATTTTTAAAAATTAAAATTTATGAATCTCTAATAAATTATAATATCTTCTTAAAACTCCTTATAATGCTTAAATAATTCATCATAAATTTATTTTACAAGTATATATTTACAGATAAAAAATATATTTTTATGAAATAAATCATATCTAAAAAATCTCAATAAATATGTAAAGAGATATGGATTTTAGTTAATTACTTATGTATAAATACGATTTTTCTTACTATTCGATAATTAAAAATACAACAAAAATGAATAATATTATATTTAGATAAATATATTATTTTTAAAAAACAATTATCATATAATTTTATAATATTTACATATATTGCAAATTATATTACCATATATTTTTGTAATTGCTATTACAATTATATTAAAAATTGAGATTATATATTTATTTAAACGGTTAAACTTGTCTCTGATTTTCATCTTTATAAATATTATTTCAATTCTGACAATTATTTATAATTTAACTTTATTTTTTCATTTATATAGATTTTATATTTCAGATGTTTTTATGATTATAAAAAATTTATTTTTAAGATTGAAATAATATTTTACCTTATATATAACTAATAATAATGATTGTTTACTATTTTTTTTACTATATGATCATTTTGTCTTTTTTAAAATCTTTTTATGAAAACAGATGTAATAATATTATTCGACGCATATAATTGTTACCTTATTTAGGCTGCAAAATGAAAAATTTAAATTTATTATCCTGAACTTGATGATATTCTTTTTGTATAGGATTTAATTTATTCGAATATTTTAACAACTAGCAGCAGTATATATTATCGATAAAATGGAATAGAATATAAAATATTACCTTTTAAATTAAAAATCCCCGCTAAAATATTCTTTATCGGTAACCGGATGAAGCCACACAGCCCCGCCTAAATTGCTATTAGTTCCAATGGCAATATGTGTCATGGACTGATCTTTTGAAGCTCCATGCCAATGCTCAATATCACGCGTACATTTTATTACGTCTCCTTTTTTAATAATTTCAACGGGCTTACCTTTTTCTTGATACCATCCTTCCCCTTCAGTTATCAATAATATTTGGCCTCCAGGGTGATAATGCCAATGAGTTCTTGCTCCCGGCTCAAAACTTACAGAACCAATTACAACATTATAAACGCTATCGGATGGAGCTAAATATGTTAACCATACGTTTCCTGTAAAATGCTCATTGGAAACCTTAGTTCCTTTAGGAAAAATCGCCGACACTTCCCGTGCATCCAATCTATTACTTTGTCGGGTACTCCTACACGCCATTAATAATAATAAAGTACATAAAAGTATTCCTTGAAAAAATGAGCTCCTAATTTGATTCATGGTTTATTAAATTTTAAAAAAACTTGATGATTTATCCACTACTTTTTAAAGGTTTTTCTTATAAAATTCAACTAATTTATTTACTGCTTGAGATACGTATTCAGACTTCCAATAGGTTTGTATATGAGTTGCCCCTTCAATTTGGAATAACTCCTTATTTTTTGCATTAATAGCCTTAGAAAAAGCTTCTTCGGTCATGTATTTGGTATCTGCTTTACTTCCAGCAATCATTACTAATGGCTGATTAAGTAATTCTATTTGATCGGTCGCATCCCACGCCATTAAATATATAAGGCTACTAGTAGTGTAAAGAAAAGTTGAATTGGGATGCGCATGAGTTCGGTAATAATATACAAATCCTTCACGATATAAATCCGTAGGAGTTTTATTAATCTCTTCATCCGTAACACTAGCTACTCCCGAATACAAAATTTTTCCTCCGGATGCTTCTTGGGCTCGAGCCTCGGATGCTTGTTTTAAACGTTCTTGAATCGTACTGATTTGTGAGTTCCGGAATCCATTGCGTCGTACTTCTCCCGAATTAAACATACTAAGAGTGGCTATAGCTTTTAATCTTTTATCTGTTTGAGCCGCCTTAAGAGTATACCCACCGCCCCCGCAAATTCCCAGAGCTCCGATACGATTGGCGTCAACTCCGGGGTATTGAGAAATGTAGTCTGCCATGCCATGAATATCTTCGGTGCGATAGGCCGGATTATCCGTATGACGAGGCTCTCCCCCACTGGCTCCTTGATAGGCTGCATCGGCAGCTATGGTAATATAACCTGCTTCTGCTAGTTTTTGCGCATAAAGTCCGGCAGTTTGTTCTTTCACTCCCCCGTTAGGATGGGCTACCACTACAGCCGGATATTTTTTTGAAGACTCGTAATGGGCCGGAGTATAAACATTAGCCGCTATTTCAATTCCATGTAATTTATAGGTAACCGGATGTATATTTACTTTTCCCGGTTCATTTTTTCGGATCGCACCTTCATAAACTAAGGTAAACGAATTTTGTTGATCGTTTTTATGAGACGATTGTGCTTGCATTGCATCAGCCCCTACTAATGATGTTGCAATAGCTAATATTGAGGTTAATTTATTCATGATTAAAATGTTATGTATTTTTTTCTTGCTGTTCAACTATTTCATTTACAATTTTTCGCACAGAGGCAGCTTCTTTTCTTTTTAAAGTTGTTTTTATTATAGTTGTAAATTGTTGAAGTTGTCGGGGAGACCAACCTACATTAAGACAGATATTTAAATGGGAACGAAGCATAGGTTCTGCTTTTCCAATTGCACTAATAGCTGAAATGGTAACTAACTCCCTTTCAGCATAAGTAAGAATATTTCTTTCAAAAATATCGGCAAATAAATGTTCTTTCAAAAAGGTATCAATTATCGGAGCAAATGCTGAATAACCACTAAGTTTTTCAGGTTGTTGGGTTTTAGTCAATTCTTCCAGTATCCTTTTTCCTCTTTCATATTTGTTTTCGTTCCTCTTAATGGGAGAAATATCTTTTCCATCTATGTCTTTTATGCCTTGATTTTTACGATCCTCAATCACTTCCATAAAGGTTTGTAATCCCCGAATACTTCGCGGAAATCCACAATAGGCATATAAATGTACCAAGATCTCTTTGATTTCATTTACTGTTAAACCGGAGTTAAGCCCATTATTTAACGCTTTTTTAATTTGAGATAAGTCTCCTTTAGCTGTATAGTTCGATATAATTATTATACTCTGCTGCCTGGAATTCAAAAGAGTATCCTGTATTTTATTGTTATATTGTGATTTAAGATGGCTAACCATACCAATGACAATAAATAAAAACAGTATGGTTTTATGATATATTATTTTCATCATTTAAATACACGCAATTGTTAACATGATGGATCTTTTTAAAATTTAATTACTTCATCTCTACCTATAATCTAATTGCAATGATTATACCTTTATAATTTTTAAATCGTTGATAAAGACACCGATGGTATTCTTTAAACTGTTTTTATTTCATAAACAAATTATATTTAATGTTAATCATGTTAATTAACATTGATAGAGCTAATGTAAATTTCTGATTTTAAATCATCTTAATTTGTATACTGATTACCTTTATTTCTACCAATATAACTGATTTCAAAATGGATTAATTTTCAAAAGAGAGGAGATACTTATAGGTGTAGAAATTAGAGTTATTAAAAATATAAAAGCACCGAAAAAATAATTTGGAGCTTAGAGTTATTATGCTCAAGTTTAATTTCTTTTTTAAATAGTAAAATAAAGAGCTAATTAAATACTAATCCGGTGTCCATCTCCAGCCTACTTATACTGTTTTTATATTCAAAACTAAGTCTAACACTTTATTTAAATATTTTTTTATCCATCTTTTTGATTAATATTATATCATACTAAAAAAACAAAGTCTTTTATAGTTAAGGTTGAATTTTTCAACAATTAACTCTAAAGTTTCTTCAAACTTAATTTTAGACTAATAATATTCTAAATATTTTAAAAAAGACATAATAAAATACGATAAATGTAATCCAGCATTGTCTTATTTATAAATAAATGTTTTTATGAAATAACTTTAAAATTTAATTGTTGGATTACTTGATTGTATAATTTCATATCTCATTTTGTTTGCATCAGCCAATTGTTTAGCATATTCACTTTTAGCTTTTACCACTTCATCATCAATCATATAATCAGCTTTCACTTCTAATATAACATATGAACCATCTTTGAGCAATACTAGAAAGTCAGGATAATAACTGCGTAATGTATGCGAAACATTATCTATATAATGTATTACAAAATCAGATTGGCCATTTGCTAACATGCCTGTAAACCATACTTTGTCTACCTTGTTTTCATTAAGCAATGTTTGGAATAATGTTTTTTCTGGAACACTATCAAAACAATAATTGTCAAGATGGAACGATTTGTTTTTGAAAGGTTTGTATTTATTGTCTTCTAAACTTGCTAAGAGTTCAGGCTTAACCTTCATTTGGTAAAATCCTTCTTTTGGTGCTTTGACTAAATCAACTTTTATTTCATCCGTAGAGGTAAATTCCTGTATATCCCAATAATAATTGAATAGTTTGGGTATAACCCAATCGTATAACAATTCATTATAGTCATTTACCCATTTTAAAACTTCATCAAGCCTTTGTTTGGATTCTTGTAATATTTGTTTTATAAGTGTTGGTTTGAGATTCAAATATCGTGATATTTCACCGATTAATAATAATGTTGAATATTTAAATTTCTCTTTTATATAAGTAATATCTTTAGAATATCTTTTTTTTGATAAATCGGTAATTGATCTTTCTGTTTGAATAATCCTATACCTTTCAATATCAACCTTTTCAAATTCAAAGTCTATACCCTCATTAAGTTTTCGTTCTTTCAGTTTGTATAATTTCTTAACCTGTTTTAATTTCAATTCTACTGGTGGTGGAACGAAACGAACCTCAACTAATTCTTTGTCATCGTTTTCTCCTTTTAAATCATCAATCGTTAGTCTGAAATTTTCTTCCAATTCAGCATTCAAAATATCAACGTTTTCTTTGGATAGGAATACCATGGCTGTTTCTTGATACCCTGTGATTTTACGCAAACAACGCATTGTCGCCTGAAGTACAAATATCTTTGACTTAGGGCATCGATGCATACCCACACCAAATAATGAACGACAGTTCCAACCCTCTTTTCCTTTGTTTACAAGAAGAACGAATTGTTTCTCTGAGCTTATGGTGTCCAAATTAATAAACTCTCTTAAATCATCATTATTTGTGATAGTTGCATCACCTACATTTACAAGAATTTTTGAAATTGGTATATTCAATTCTATTAATACCTGCTCAACTGCAGGGCGTAATTCATTTTGAAGTTCATCTATTGAACTTGCAAAGAATGCTATTTTAGGTAACATCCCTTCAAAGCGTTTCCCATCATAAGCATCCCAAAATTTAGTAATTGAATATCTTACAAATGCTTGTGTTTGACTTCTTATATTTTCAAATTCTTCTACTTTGACTTTTTTCAAATACTTGTTATCAATCGCATCTTTCAAACCGTAATAATAAACTACCTCAGGTAATAAACGTTTACCAACGTAAGGAGTTCCTGTATAATTGTAACAGCCTACAATGTGAGTTCCTGCGTAATTCAAACTTTCTGCTAACTTATTGATAGTGTTTCGTAAACTTGTAGCCTTGTTGGGATCAAAATCTTTCTTTAAGGTACTACCAAATACATGGTGAGCTTCATCAACATAAATACCTAACTGAGAAATACGCCTTAAGGATTCAAAACGTTGATTTGTAAGGAGATTGTGTTCATTTAGTTCTTCACCATACAAGTCTTCTCCCATTTTTAAAAATGCATGGGTTCGATCACTGAATAATTGTTGAGTTTGAGTTTGCTCTTTTTGTTGCCTTCTCAGAATTATTTTTTGAGTATTGGATATGATAATATTAAATCTTGAACCTTCGAGCAGATTCAATGTAAGTCCTGTGTCATCCAAAAAATGGAATTTTATATTTTCTATAAAATTGACATATTCAGGAGGTACAACTTTTGATTTGTCAAAAGTTTGAATCTCTTTTAGTGATTGTAAAACAGTCTTGTCTGGTGCAAATACCAAAGCATTATGACAAAATTTTGGGTCTTTGGGAAATTTATTTGCTAATAGGAATTCATAAAAGATCGATGTAGCCATCAGAACAGTCTTCCCTAGCCCCATTGTGAGAGAAAAGATATAGTTGGGATACTCTTGTTTGAATTCTTCTATTTGATTAAAGACTGCTTGATAAAGATCCTTATTTTCATCGAAGTTAAATTCGTTTTCAAATAAATCTATTTGTCCTTTAGAACTTAATCCCGTGGTTTCTCTGTATTTAAACTCATTTTTTTTATAAACCCATTCTATAAATATTTCGTTCAAATGCTTGTTTTCACAAAACTCTTTTAGGAAAACATACATTTCCAAGGCTTCAAATTGTGGTTTGCGAAGATAGGCTTCAACATTTTCTTCAGGATTATTAAAAATTAAATATTTCTTAGTTATTCCTTTAAATTCTTTATATATCCGTTTCCTTTCTTGTGAAATGAATAAGTTCAAATACCGATAAAAGGGAAAATCAATATGTGATGATTTTTTCTTTGCCATTATTTAATAGTCTTTTCAAAAGTTTCACTCAAAAGGTCTGTTATTTTGATATGGATTGTACCCGAATCTTTTGGTATATCATAGACTCCCTTTACCAATTCATTTTTCTCCGGTATATCAACAATCTGAGGTTCGAAAATAGAACCATCATAATTGAAGTCTATCATTATACTTTCTGTCATTTCTTTCCAATTCTCTACATTTTCTTTTTGGATGGAAAGTTTTTGAAGTAAATTCATTGGATAGAATTCACGAACCAACAAACGATTACCCTCGATACTGATTTCAGCATCGCTGTCATGTTTGAATTCTAAGTTCGATTTATCCCTCAAAACATCCACTATTTTCACATCTAATGGAAAGGGTACTTGTTCTTTCAAATGTGCTGCCAAGTCGGGTTCGTGTCCCATACACACCAAAAGAATGGCTTCAACAGGTTTGTTTGGGCTTTCATTGTGACGTTTTTCAAATGTTTTGTAATCGAAATTAACTATTAGTTCATTCAGGTCGGCACGTGTAGCAATACGATTTACAGGCATCACTTTTACAAAACGTCCATCTTTTTCACCATCATACAACATGCTGTTTGGCATGGGTTGTACTTCTAATGCCTTTAGCAACAAATCTTTTGCTTCGATAGGATTACGAAAAACATCGTAATTGTTAACATTGTAGACATGAAAACCTGTATAGTAATTTTCTATCTTACTCTCATCATCAAAGTCTATTGTTGTTTGTTGACTACCTAATTCATTAGCTAACTTAACTAAACGTTTAGTCGTAATCTGAACAGCACCAAGATTGATATCAGCACCAATAAAGCGTCTACCAAGTTTTAATGCTGCAACTTGGGTAGTTCCACTACCCATAAAACAGTCAAAAATGATATCACCTTTGTTTGAACCCATTTTGATAATCCTGTCAAGTAAAGCTTCGGGTTTTTGCGTTGGATATCCATTCCTTTCTTCTGCAACAGGATTAACGGCATAAACATCTGTCCAAATGTCTTGCAATTTAATACCTTCCATTTCATCAAGGTACTGTTTATATTGTATACGACCATCCATATTCTCAGGGAATATTAATCTTCCTTCTGCTTCAAATTGCTCCATTTTTTCTTTTGTCCATTTATACCCATTCGCATGGGGTAAGTACCCCTTATATGAATAGTATAAATTGGGACGAGCCCCTGGGTTGCCTGTTGGAATTGGAATATACAATCTTCCATTTTCATCTTTTCGTGCTCTTTTTAAATATTTCTCATCATATTCATGGTATTGCATATTAAATACATAATCACTTGTTTTAGAATACCAATATATTGTGTCATGTAAAGTCCCACATCTTTTACTTGATAATCCTGTTGATGTACTTCTTTTCCAAATAATTTCATTAATAAAATTATTATTCCCAAAGACCTCTTCAAGTAACATCCTTAATAAGTAACTTTTACTATCATCACAATGAAGAAAAATAGAACCTGTATCAGATAATAGTTCTCTTAACAGAATTAATCGTTCATACATAAATTGAAGATATTCGTCATTTGTCCAAATATCTGTATATTGTTTTTCCTCAAATGCGTTTGCATCATTTTGGATATTCTTTCCTTTTAGGGATATCTTTTTTTTGTAATCAGCTTTACTATCAAATGGCGGGTCTATATAAATTAAATCTACCTGTCCACGATATTTTTTCAAAAGATGAGACATCACTTGTAAGTTATCACCCCAAAAGATTTTATTCATCCAACCATCGGTTTCTTCACCATGTTGTTCCTTCAATTGTGCAGGGTAATATTGCGTACTTGTAAAAGGACGTTTACCCTTCCATCTCAACATGGGATAACCTTTGATAGGTTCAAATTTAAATTTTTCAACCGAATCTATTTTTCGTTCTGCATTCAGATTTAATATATTATCTTCCATAGTATTTAATTCTTTCTTTTATTCACTAAACATATGTGGATTACAATAATATCGCATATCACATTCACCGCATTGCTTTTCACCTTTAGGCGTACGACTCATATCGTAATCTTTTGATTCTATTCTGTTTACTACCTCAGAAAATATATCAATCGTAGCGTTTATATTATCTATATTTGCTTTAAAAGTAATGTATGGGATACCATCATCTTCTTTTGGGTAGCACAAATGCAGTTTACTTATTTTTACCCCTTTGTTTTTCTCGATAATATGCGCATAAACTTCCAATTGACGTTGGTATTGGTTCAACAATTTTCGCTCCTTAGGGTCAGTTGAGTTTACATCGGGTTTATCACCTGATTTGAAATCCACCAATTCTACTGTTTCATTATCACCCTTTATAAGGTCGATAGTTCCTTTCAGAATATAATCTTCTTTTACCAAAGACACATCAACTTCGGTTTCTAATATCAAATTCCAACGACTCTGATTGCGGTCACGATACCTTAACACCTGTTTCAACAATGCGTTAAGCTGTCCTTGGTGTAGATAACTTCTTTGCTGTTTGGATAATAGTTGATAATTACGATTAAACCAATCGGTTATATTATCATTAGTGAGCTTATTTTCTTCTTTCTTCAATACTGCACGATGAATATCTTCAATCGTTTGATGTAATAAACTACCCCCTAAAACGCCCCCTGTACGAACTTCAACAAATCCTAATTCTTTATAGAATTTATATTGTAAAGGACAGTTTTCATATAATAAGATATCGGATGTAAAAGCATATTCACGCTTTATATTGATGGGTTTTAGGTTTTCTAATTCAAGCAATTCGGGTTTAAAACGTTTATCTGTCCAAGATGGCAATTTATTAAAAGTATCCGCAAAATGTTTGGATGGTGTGCGTCCTTGTCCCTCTCTTGTACAAGCTGATAATACCAATAGGTTCTGAGGTCTTGAAAAAGCAGTATAAAACAACCTGTAAAAGTCATAATACTTAGTTTTTTCAATCGGTTCGAAGGGTGGCTTGTGATAGTAGTCTGATTGAAGTTTCAAATCAATATCATCATATTGTTTTCGTGGTGATGCGTTTAGTGAACCAACAATAACAATAGGGAATTCAAGCCCTTTGGATTGGTGAATAGTCATAAATGAAATACAACCTGAGGGAGCGTATTCTTCAAAGTCTTCATATTCTTCAAGACCACCTTCCTTCAAAAATCGTAAGAATTTATTAAACAATTCTTTTAATGTTCTGTCAATATTCTTTTCTGTAAAAACAGTGAAATTATAGGTATGTTCAAACTTAAATAATAGTTTGGAGAACATAGCGATATTATATGTTGCTCTCAGGTCTGTTTTCTTTTCTTGTAGGTTGACATCCAAATATTTTGAAAACATTGGAAATTCAAGAAGTTGATACAAAAGGGCAGCAAATGCATAGTTGGTACTTTGAGAAAAGTTATTATGAGCTTTCATCTTACTCAAAGTCCACTTATAAAGTGTTTTGTGAGTTTGTGAGTCTTTCGTAAACTCATTCATAAATTCTACCTGACAACCTCTATAATAATCCCATATATCCAATTCTGCTGTATCATTCCATTTCAGACGTTGAAATATGTCAGGAAATATGGTAACAAATGCACCAATCAGCAAACGTATTTCTTCACGTTCAAAAAACATCTTGGAACGTGGTGAGAATACAGGTATGCCCTTATCTTCTAAAAATTCAGCTAATCCAATGGCTTGGTCACTTTGAACAGATTTGAATAGAAATGCTATTTGATTGTAATCAGTCAGTACACCCTTATCTTTTAAATCTTTGATGAAATTATAAACTTCTTGATGATAAGCTTCTGTATCATTATGTTTAGATACTTTTATCACAGCAGGGATGTTTGGAAATTCACCATTATTTGGTTTGATGGTCTTTTCATATCTGAAAGTTTTACCATTATGATTCCAATTATGTCTGTTCATAAACCTGTTATAGAAATTGATAATATCAGGGTGTGAACGATAATTGGTATCTAATGTAACCTTTTTACAAGTCCCTTTTTCAAAGTGTGTAGAAAACTCTAAAATATTTCGTATAGAAGCTCCTCGAAAACGATATAAACTTTGATCATCATCTCCAACAACACAAATATTTTTGTGTTTATCAGCTAGTAATAGAATAAGACGTTCTTGAATAGTATTGGTATCTTGATATTCATCAATCATAATATATTTAATCTTATTCTGCAATTCTGCTAATATATCAGGATTGTACTCTAATAACTCAAGAGCTTTACTCTGTATAGTAGCAAAATCAATAACATTTTCTTCTTTCAGCAGTTTTTGATATTCTTTGTAGAAATCACCAATCACTTGTAAATCAGGCTCATCAGAATTGTATAGCTCATCAGGGTCGATATATTCTTCTGCTATTTTAGATACATATTTTACAACGATATCAGCTTTAATCCAATTGGATAAATTTATCTTCCAAATGAAGTCACTATTTTCAACTGCTGTGAATCTATTGATATTTCTAAATATAAGATATCGTTGGTCAAATTGATCAAGAATATTATAGTTTCGGTTAAGACTCGTAAACTCTCTATATTCTTCCAATATTCTAAGAAAAATAGAATGTAGTGTACCAATATACATTTCATTGAGATTAATATCTATCCCAAGTTGTAATAATCGATTTGAAATTCTTGTGACAAGTTCTTTTGCTGCTTTCTCAGTGAATGTAGCAACAAGTATATTCTCTGCATTAACACCTTTTGATATAAGGTAAACTACACGTTCCACAAGGGTTTTTGTTTTACCTGCTCCTGGACCCGCAATTATTAGCAGGGGGCCTTCTGTATTTAAAATAGCTTCCTTTTGGTTTTTATTAAGAGCTTGTTTATCGATTTTCCATATTTCTTCTAATACCATTGTATATCAACATAACGTCAAAATCAAAGGATAAATATATATATTAATATAAAATAAAACAACAAAAAGTAAAAGGCTTATACTTAATACTTTGACACTAAACAAAAACAAATCAATTTTATAAACCATTATTTGTTTCATGTATCTATAATTAATTGAATATAAAAACAATGATGGGAAAATTGTTTATAATAAAAAATGTTAGGGAAAACTTATTTTCGAGCTAGATCCAAATATGCATCATGGAAGAAATGTAATATCTTCTCGAATTATTAGGAGTTTAACCGGAAGAATAGGTAAATAAGTTGAAACTTTCTTAACAAACGGTATCTAAACTTGAGAAAAAGGAGTAAATAAATGATAATATTCTAGATAAAAATGCTTCTGCTCTACATTTTCTTATTGAATCCATTAAGATTTATAAAGAAAAGGGTATTAATTATAATAAATATATGTCAAGATGAATCATTCAGTTACGCTGTTCATTATAAATATGCTATTTATCCTATTGAAAAAATAGTAGAATTCTATATTATAAAATAAGCACTTTATGAAAAAATGATTTAATAGAGAAACTGTTTAATAAGTAAAATAATATTTATTTATTGAAAATAAAAATCAAACCGGCTTTATAGATATTGCCTAAAAATAAAAACACCGAATATTATAATTCGGTGTTACAGATATTTGAATTTTAATCTTGTGGAGCTGATGGGGCTCGAACCCACGACCTTTAGACTGCCAGTCTAACACTCTAGCCAGCTGAGCTACAGCCCCGAATTTTCGATCACAAAGATAACTTATTTTTCTTTTTTGCCAAACTTGCTATGGTTGTTTTTCTATATATTTCTAAGGTTGCATCTCGAACTTCTATAAATACATCGCGTATGGTACAAGTATCTTCTGTTGTACAAGTATCACACGGCTGATGGTACATAATCGACACACAAGGCAATAATGCTATCGGACCATCCATTAATCTAATCACTTCTATCAAGGTTACTTTTTCGGGGTCTTTATTCAATCGATACCCTCCTTTTGCTCCTCTTCTACTGGTTAAAAATTGTGCATTCTTAAGGTCTCTTAAAATATTTTCCAAAAACTTTTTGGGAATATTTTCATCATTAGAGATTTCTGTCGACAATATACTTTTATCCTTATCTTGTCTTGCTATATAAATTAAAGCTTTTAAAGCGTATTTACACCGGTTGGAAATCATAAATCTAAAGATACTTATTTTCCTTCAATTAGTAAAACTATTTCGCCTTTCAAAGGCTTTTGTTTGCATATTTTTACTATTTCGCCTACGCTACCCCGCAACGTTTCTTCATACATTTTGGTAAGTTCCCTGCTTATGCTAACTCTTCGATCTTCTCCGAAGATTTCAGAGATTTGTTCCAAAATATTATTTATTTTATGGGGGCTTTCATATAAAATAATAGTTCTGCTCTCTTGAGATAGCTCTTTAAGTTTTGTTTGCCTTCCTTTTTTGGCCGGTAAAAAGCCTACAAAAATAAATTCATGAGAAGGAAGCCCGGAGATAGCCAGGGCAGGAACAAAAGCCGTTGCTCCCGGAAGGCATTCTACCGATATATTTTTTTCGATACACGATTTTACAAGCATATATCCGGGGTCCGAGATACCCGGTGTTCCGGCATCGGTGATTAAAGCAATGACACGTCCTTCAGAAATTTGTTGAGTATATCCCTCTGTTTTTTGATGTTCATTAAACATATGATATGATTGCATAGGTGTTTGGATATCGTAATGCTTTAAAAGCTTTCCGGAAGTACGAGTATCTTCTGCCAAAATTAAGTCTACTTCCTTCAAAAGACGTAAAGCCCGCAGGGTTATATCTTCCAGATTTCCAATAGGAGTTGGAATTAAATATAGCTTTCCACTCATATATTTTATAAACTTTTAAGAATCAAACCTGTGTACTATTAAACCGGATAGACGTTCCACATATTCTTCTTTGTTTTTCCAATTGTATTTTACGAACATTTTTTCCATCCATCTTTTTGCTTCTTCTATGGTTTGGGTTTGGTTTAACTGAGCAAATTCAGCATCCATATCTGATTTGCTGCCATTAAACAATTGACTGATAAATGCTATGGAATCATTAAAATCTAAATTAATTGGTCGTACAATTCTATTCTTTTCTTGAGGTTTTATTTCTGCAATTTGGATATTCAGAGAATCCATTTTTTTTAAATTTTCTTCCTCTGATTTTCTCATCTCTTCAGTTGTATCAACTGCTTCTACAAAGGGATCCTCAACATTTTGTTCTTCTGTGATTACATTGTTTTCAACATTATCTTTTTTTATTGAGTCTATAGGATCAGACACTTCACTTGCCGCCTCTTTGTTCGTTTCATAAAAATCTCTAACCTCTACTTTTTTTTCCTGAACTTTTCCATTACTTTCTAAACTTTCAAGAATCTGCTGATATTTAGAAGTAGATAATTGTTTTAAAAAAATAAATTTTTCGTATAAATTTTGAATTTTCTGCTGATGCGACAAAAGACCTGAAAAGCTTTGCACACGGCTAATTTCTCCGGCAATGGATTTTATTTCCTCTAGAACTACCTTTTGAAATATTTCTTTAGCATTCATAATTTGCTTTTTAATATGTTCGTTAATTTCTACTTTTGTAAAAATTTTTATTAAAGACCCGAAATTTACAAATGTTTCTTGAAAATACAACAAATAGCACTCAACAAACTGGCTGGATTGAAGTAATTTGCGGTTCCATGTTCTCCGGTAAAACTGAAGAACTTATACGCAGACTTAAACGTGCAGAATTTGCAAAACAAAAGGTTGAAATTTTCAAACCTGCCATGGATGTAAGATATGATGAAACATTGGTGGTTTCCCATGATCAAACTTCTTATCCCAGCACTCCTATTGATAATCCTTTAGAAATTCCTCTTTTGGCAGCCGATTGCGATGTTGTAGGAATCGATGAAGCTCAGTTTTTTAGCGATACTATAGTGGAAGTTTGCAATCTACTTGCTAATCAAGGAAAACGAGTTATAGTTGCAGGTTTGGATATGGATTTTAAAGGCAGACCTTTTGGACCGATGCCCTTTTTAATGGCTACCGCCGAATACGTAACAAAAGTACATGCTGTTTGCGTAAAAACCGGAAATTTAGCTAATTATTCCCATCGAATTTCATCCGGTGAGAACTTGGTGGAATTAGGAGAAAAGGACAAATATGAACCTCTAAGCAGGCAAGCTTTTTGGGAGATAATGAATAAGGAAAAAGTACAGAAAAAGGATGAAATTTAACTAGAGATTCTACGATGAAATATTCAGCATCTCAACTGGCTCGAATTATCGATGCCCAACTCATCGGCAATCCTGATAGAATAATTAAACATGTATTCTATGACAGCCGAAATATAGTATCTCCTGCCGATGGTACTTTTATTGCATTTAAAGGAGTTCGAGACGGACATACTTATATGGAAGATGCCTATAATAAATCGGTTCGAATTTTTATAGCGTCACATATTCCCTCAATGCATCCCGATGCTACGTATTTGATAGTAGATGATACGGTTTCTGCATTGCAAAAATGGGCTCGTCATCACACAAATTCTTTTCCTAATCTTCTAACTATAGGCATTACCGGAAGTAATGGTAAAACTATACTAAAAGAGTGGCTTGACCAATGTTTATGGGATGAATTTTCAATTATAAAAAGTCCTAAGAGTTTTAATTCTCAAATTGGACTTCCCTTATCTCTATTACAAATTACTTCTAAACACAATTTAGGAATTTTTGAAGTCGGAATTTCCAAACCCGGTGAAATGGATAAACAGGAAGATGTTTTGCATCCTTCGATTGGAGTTCTCACAAATGTACTGGCAGCTCATTCCGAATATTTTAAAGATCGGGAAGAGCAAATTGTGGAAAAAATTAAACTTTTTAAACACTCAAGGGTAATTATTTATCCAAGTGATCCGATTATTTCAAAAATAATTCAAAAAACGTATCCCAATAAAAAATTAATTTCTTTCGGAAAGGAAAATTCAGACATCCAATTATTAGATATTTCTCTTACCGGTAATACAACAGAATTGAACGTTTCCATTTGGGGAGAAAAAAGAAAATATACTATCCCTTTTACTGATAATGCCTCTATTCAAAATGTATTATGTTTAGTAGCCGTACTTTCTGAATTGGGTTGTAAATACGATTTTATACAAGAAAAAATTTTTCATTTGCAACCGGTATCGATGCGTTTAGAACAAGTATCGGGAATTAACAATTGTACTATCATAAACGACACCTTCAACTCGGATTATCAATCTTTGGAAATAGCCTTACAGTTTCTTTTTCAGCAAAATAAACCTAAAAAAGTATTGATATTGTCGGATATTTTCCAATCTCGTCTTCCTGAAGCTGCATTGTATAAAAAAATTGCTGACTTGGTTAATTCTTTTCCTTTACATCATGTCCTTTTAGTAGGAGAAAAAATGCACCAATATCAAAGCTTATTTAATGCTATATTAAAAAGCTTTTTGTCCACAGCAGAAGTTATTAAGTTTTTAGAAAGTCGATCTATAAAAGACGCTGCCCTATTAATTAAAGGGGCCCGCGCGTTTGAATTGGAAAAAGTCGCTCAATTATTGCAAATTCAATCTCATGATACCATACTGGAAGTTAATCTGAATTCACTTTTGATTAATGTAAATTATTTCAAAAGTCAATTAAAACCTAAAACTAAAATTATTGCCATGGTTAAGGCTTTTTCTTACGGTTTGGGAAATTTTGAAATTGCAGAAGTTTTACAATATTATCATATAGACTATCTGGCCGTAGCTTATGCGGATGAAGGTATTAAATTAAGAGACCGGGGGATTTATTTACCTATTATGGTTATGAATCCTGAAATCAGCAGTTATAATCGTGTCATTGAATATAACTTGGAGCCGGAAATATACAGTTTTAGGGAACTTGACTTATTTACACAAAAATTAAAAGAAAAAAACGTATCGGATTATCCTATTCATATTAAAATAGATACCGGAATGCATCGCTTAGGCTTCCAACCCGATGAAGCTCAAAAATTAGGTGACTTATTAAAAGATAATATTTATGTAAAGGTAAAATCGGTTTTCAGTCATTTTGCAGTGTCCGATGTGTTAGAGCAAGAAGAATTTACCAGATTACAAGCGACGAGACTGAAATATTCATTTGATCTATTAGTTAAAATATTAGGTTATCGACCTCTTCTTCATATAGCAAATTCAAACGGTATTCTTAATTATCCCGATTATCAATTTGACGCCGTTCGTTTAGGTATTGGTATGTATGGATATATTGATAACGAAAAGGCTTTAAAAATGCTGGAAAATGTAATTACTTTAAAAACTGTTATCTCTAATATTCACAATCTTAAACCCGGAGAAACAGTCGGATATGGTCGACATTATGTTGTTGAAAAAAATTCTTCTATTGCAACTTTACCTATTGGCTATGCAGATGGTATTCGTAGAATCATAGGAAATGGTAAAGGATATGTAACGATACAGGGAATGAAAGCTCCTATCATTGGAAATATTTGTATGGATATGATGATGATTGATGTAACGGGCATTGCTTGTAAGGAAGGTGACCCAGTCACTATAATTGGTGAAAATCCTAGTTTGAAAGAATATGCTGACTGGTATCAAACAATTCCTTATGAAGTCTTAACCTCTATTTCGCCCAGAGTAAAGCGCATCTATTACAGGGATTAAATATTCCTTATTATACTATTATATTTGAGGATCATCTATATTCTTATATAATTTTGAACTAATAAGCCTTTAATTACTATCGATCACAATATTATTTATTTATAAAAAATTTATAATATCTACAGGTTTTAAAAAAAACGGTTAAGGTAAAAAAGTTACTTTATGAAGTTTACAAATAAATTTTACTTAACCGTATAAAATCTTAAATGTATTAAAAATAGTAATTTAATTATGCAACCGTATACTTGCTCGTATTAACGCAATAGCATTTATATGTTCCATTAACATATCTTTAGGCTGATGATGTTGATTCTGTGAAACCAGCTTTATATAATTGTCTCCTAATTCGGATTTTTGGACAAACTTAACGGTAATATATTCACTCCAATCATCAATTTTTATAGATAGTAAATACATTTCTCCCCAAAAAATTTTATCTAAAGTTATTTCTTTATATAATACTATATCACCACTTTTCAGTAATGGATACATGGAATCTCCTTTCACATATACTCCTCCATCGCAATTAGCTATACCCGGTATACGAATTCGATCCAGAACCGCTTCACTGGAAGTCCCCTTAAAAAGCTCAACCAAACCGGCCGTAGCTTCTAAATCATATAATGGAACATCTTGTATTTCTCTAACAGGATCCGCCGTTTTACGGTGCACATTTATCGGAACAGTAATAATTTCTTTTCCCCTCGGAAATCCTGATCCTCTTTTTAACATGGATTCCCTTCCGGTAAGAAGCCAATTTACATTTATTTCATCAAACTTATTGGCAATATCTTCTAATATGTCATAAGAAGGTTTAGTTCCTTCCCTTTTTAATCGGTTTAATTTTTCCGAAGAACTATATCCCAACCCATTAATTGCAAAATCATGAACACTTCTAAATCCTTTATATTTAATGATCTCAGCTATTCTTTCAAAGAAATTTGTGTTATTTTTCATATTTTATTTATTTTTTGCAAATATGTTTGTATGTTTGTTTTGTATTATAACGTAAATATACATTATTTTTTTAAAAACCCATATAATTACCAGAAAATTAATTTATTAGATATCGAAATTTTTATTTCGATTTACAAACAAACAAGAAAGATGTTAACTAAATAGGAACTAATAAATAATTAAATGAATATTAAGAACAAAATACCATTTTTAAGATTGATTCCACGAATTATAACGGTTTAATTAATATAGTTCGCGAATCTAAAATGCTCCAATTATTAATATTCAATTATAACCCGATTTAGCCTAGTCTCAATTAGCAATTAAAAAGAATTAATTCACCAATTAATAAACCATACCATGAGAAAAAGAAAATTAAACATCCATGATTTAAGAACCTGTTTAAGCTATGATTCTGAAGTTCGAAAATTTCTTAGTTTAAAGGAAAGATGCATCATCCATCATAATCAGATTAAAATTTTAGAGTGGTCCTACCCTTTAGAAATACCCGTCGACCTCATTGATAAAATTGAAGATAAATTAGATGAAATACGTCGAAAAAGATGGAAACGACCTGAGTTTCATTTTGAAAGAGAAAGCAACCATATTACGAGAATACAAATAAAATGAAAGAAAATATTCTTTTTTTATGATTTATCTATTGATATGTTACCGATTTCATTTAGTAAGAATTTCCTTTTTTTATTCTTTTTTATTAAAAGCTTCTTTATTATTAGCTTTTCTTATCCCTTAATTTTCAAGAAGTAATAAGCTAATAATTTTTGTTATCGAAACAAGACACCCTAAAAATTAATATTTTATATGATATAATTAAAGTGTATTTCATATTAAAACCTTAAATAACAACCTTTAAAAAGTCCATATGATACCATATTATAAAGAAATTAACGAAACACTATTTGATTTTTTTATCCAAAACAAAGGTGTGATCCTTGTTACTGTGATCAGTATGATCGCTCGTTCCTTATATAAAGGAACTTCGGTATGCAGACTTCTTATTAAAACACCCATTTCCATAATAATAGGAATTTCTATGGGGATACTGATGCAAGAATTTACCGATGTATCCCACAATACTATATACGTATTATGTATGCTTACCGGTGCATATACGGGAGAAATTTTAGATGGCATTGAACAACTTTTAAAGTGGATTCCATCGGCTTTAAAGAAAATTATAAGTAAAAAACTGGATATTGACGATAAAGACTCTTAATTTAAAGAGAATCAACATCAATTGAATTCATTGAATTTATTAAAACATACTTTTTTAAATAAGAAGTATTTTAAAATGAGAGATTTTCTGTGAAATATTCCATTTAATAGGAAACCTTTGCATTAGTAAGTCTTTGAAAAATATTTATTTAAATAATGTTAATCAATTTTGAAATCAATAAAATTTATAACCTATTTTTTACAGCAGTTATAAAGGTAGTATATTTGTTTTTGAATAAGTTTAAGATAATATACGATAAAAATGCTATCAATAAAAAATTTGCACGCAAGAATTGGAGAAAAAGAAATACTTAAAGGAATAAATCTTGAAATCAATAAAGGAGAAGTACATGCGATTATGGGGCCTAATGGAGGGGGAAAAAGTACGCTTTCCAACGTAATTACCGGAAGAGAAGATTATGAAGTTACCGAAGGTTCTATTCTTTTAGACGGAAAAAATTTGTTAGACCTTGCTCCTGAAGAAAGAGCCAATGACGGAATATTTATGTCTTTTCAATATCCCGTGGAAATTCCTGGTGTAGGCGTTTCCAACTTTTTAAAGGCAGCCATAAATGCTAATCGCAAAGCTCGCGGACAGGAAGATATTTCGGCACAAGAATTTTTACAAAAAGTTAAAGAAAAATCTGAAATGCTTGAAATAAGAAAAGATTTTCTTTCCCGATCTCTTAATGAAGGATTTTCAGGTGGTGAAAAGAAAAGAAATGAAATTTTCCAAATGGCTATGTTAGAACCTAAATTATCCATTTTGGATGAAACGGATTCAGGGCTTGATATTGATGCATTACGTATTGTTTCTAATGGGGTTAATAAATTAAAAAATAAAGATAATGCCGTTTTAGTTATTACTCATTACCAACGCTTATTGGATTATATCGTTCCTGACTTCGTACATGTTTTAATGAACGGAAAAATTATAAAATCGGGAACTAAAGAATTAGCATTGGAATTAGAAGAAAAAGGTTACGATTGGTTATAATTTTCAAATACGCCAATCAGTCATCCTCTTAACTAAAATTAGTAAAATGAACATTCCACAACATACAGAATTAGTAAAAATTATAAAACAAGCTCAACAAACATTAGAGAATAGCAGTCTTCCTACCTCAAAAAATGAAGATTGGAAATTTTCAAAAATAGAAGATTTTAATCCGGAAACCTATGAAGCTGCAAAAAATAATCCTGTTTCTAAAGAGATTATAGAGAGTATTTTAGGTAATGAATCGAATTCTTTTAAAATAGTTTTGATTGATGGAATCATTTCACCAATGTATTCCAATTACCCACAGGATTCATGGAAAGTGCTTCCTTTTTCTGAAGCTTTAAAAAATGAAACGTATCAAACAATTATTCTCTCTAAGCTAAATTCCATTTCTAATAATGAAAATTATTTTAACGTATTAAATACGGCATCATATCAAGAAGGTACTTTTATTTATGTACCTAAACATACAATAGAGAATCAGTTAATTGAATTAATCTATATAAGCTCAAAACAAGAATATAAAGCCATTAGCAACCTTCGTAATTTATTTGTCATTGAAGATCAGTCTCAAATTCAAATTTCTGAAAGAATTCATACGCTTTCTGAATTGGACTTCTTTCATAATATCGTTACAGAAATAGTTGTTGGAAAAAATACGAATTTCAGCCTTTATAAAATTCAGGATGATAAACATTCCTCTTGTTTAATAGACTCTACCTATATTGAACAAGAAAAAGACAGCAACGCTTTTGTGCATACTTTTTCTTTTGGCGGCAAAACGGTTCGTAATGAATTATCTTTTGATCACAAAGGAGAAAATATCAATTCAACGTTAAAAGGTGTTACTCTTATAGGAGAAGGACAAGAAGTGGGAAATCATACACTAGTTAAACATAACCAACCTAATTGTGAAAGCCATGAACTTTATAGAGGGATATATCAAGATTCTGCACATGGCATATTTAACGGAAAAATCAAAGTAAATAAAATAGCTCAAAAAACGAATGCTTTCCAGCAAAATAATAATATTTTGCTATCTGAAAACTCGAGCATCGATACGAAACCTCAGTTAGAAATTTTTGCAGACGACGTGAAATGTTCCCATGGGTGTACTGTAGGGCAACTTGATGAAGATGCCTTGTTTTATATGAAACAAAGGGGAATTCATGAGAAAGAAGCTAAAGCTTTACTTATGTTCGCATTCTGTGCGGATGTAATGGAATCTGTTTCCATTCCTTATTTGAAAAATAAAATAAACAAGATTATTGCTCAAAAATTAGATGTAAATTCTGATTTTGAAATATAAAAAATATATATAATTTTTTTCAAAGGTTAGGATTAATTCCTAACCTTTCGTATTTAAATAAGTTAAATTCAACGTTTAAACTTCAATCTTTTTTAATAACTTAGCTACATCGCTAATAAATTTTAAATGAAAATACTTCTTTCTCCGGCAAAAATTATGAGTTTGGAAACCAATTCAAGCTGGAATCAACACACTCAACCCGAATTCATTGATTATAGTAAAAAATTACAACATGTTTTAAAGGAATATTCTCCTTCTGATTTAGAAAATCTATTGAATATCTCATCAAAATTGTCCGAAGAAAATTGGGAACGAATTCAGAAATGGACTCCCAATCCTTTAAAAAAGGAATGCGTACAGGCAATTTTTGCATTTAAAGGAGAAGTTTACAGAGGGCTAGATGCCGAATCCTTATCTAAATCCGCCTTAGATTATTTACAAAAAAATTTATTAATTCTTTCAGGTCTTTACGGTTTGCTTCATCCTTCAGATGATATTATGTTATATCGATTGGAAATGGGCAAAAAACTTAAAACCGAACAAGCCAACGATTTATATGGATTTTGGAAAGATATATTGAATACTTATTTGAATAACTTACTTGAAAATGATGAACCTATACTAAACCTTGCGAGTAAAGAATATTTTAAAGTAATTGACTTAAAAAAGTTGAAAGGTCAAGTTATGGATATTGAATTTAAAGATTATAAAAATGGAACTTTAAAAAGCATTATGATGTATTTTAAAAATGCCCGTGGAAAGATGACTCGTTGGTGCGCTGAAAACTCTATCACCCATTGGGAGGATATCAAGACGTATAATGAGGACGGCTATGAATATTCAGATCAATTATCTACAGAAAAAAGTTTAGTATTTGTCAGGTAATTAAAGTAAATTTTTTTTAAGATAAAAGCTTACGTGCTCTCATCAAGCTTACTTTTACATTAGCTAAAGATAAACCGGTTTCTTCAACTATATCTTTAAGCTTTTTACCTTCTACATATCGAGAATAAATTAATTTTCGATAATTTTCAGGAAGATTATTTAATCTTTTTTCAAATGCTTCTAAATTTTGTTTATCAATAAACAACTGCTCAGGCGATGGTTCCCAATCTCTTGGCTGTTGATAGTCATCGTCTAAAAATTTATTTTTATCCTTATTTTTTTTTCTTAAAAAATCTATGGCTGAATTATGCGCAATGGAAGTGACCCAAGTTCTAAAATCAAAATCAGAATTGTATAAATTTAACTTACTTAAAACTTTTGTAAAGGTTTCAACAGTGAGCTCTTCTGAATAATTTTCATCTTTCACTAAAGAAAAAATATAGGACTTAATATCACTCCAAAATAAATTTACTATTTTACTTTGAGCCTGTTGCCTGGAATTTTTTGCTTCTTCGATTAGCTGTAATAGATCTAATTTATTTTTCAATTTGAAATTATTCTCTTTTTTAGTTGACAATCTACAATAATAATACCTAATTAAAAAAATAAAAATTTAATAGTTGCACTTATTATATGAGTACTTATCAACCTTTATTTCATTTGTATATAACAATTTCATGGCATTATTTTTGAAATTATCTTATCCTAATAATTACATAAAATTTATATGAAATCATTTATAAAAAATTGGTGGATTATGCTCCTTTTAGGCATATTGTTCATTTTAGCAGGTATTATAGTAATGGTGTCTCCTACTCCATCACTAATTTTCTTAACAACATTTTTTTCTGTCTCTTTTCTGATTTTTGGTATTTTTGAAATTGTTTTTTCATTAAGTAATACTCATACCAGCAATTGGGGATGGTATTTGGCCGGTGGTATTTTAGATTTATTGGTAGGGATTATATTAATATCCTCCAATATATTTACTCAAATGGGAATCTTATCTTTCTTTATTGGCTTCTGGCTGTTATTTAAAGGAGTTAGTTTAATTGGCCACTCGTTTGATATTAAGAACATGGGGTTAAGTAATTGGGGATGGTTATTAACTTTAGGCATACTGGAAGTTATCCTTTCATTTGTAATAGTGGTATTCCCTCCAATAGGATTAGCCGCTTTGCTAATATGGGTTAGCATATCTATGTTGTTTTTAGGAATTTATTACATCAGTTTATCTTTTAGTGTTAAAAAAATAAAAAATAATATAGTTTAATTTTAAATTATCTATATTTCATTATAGACCTTTGATATTTTTATTTTATCAAAGGTTTTTTCATTTATACTTAACTTTTTAAACGTATTTTAAACTTATAGTGCTGTATTACAGATACTTATTTATAAAAATAAATACCCCACTTAAACCATATATATAAGTCATCTGACACCTTGACGCGTTTACTTTCTTTTTGTCATAAAACTTTTATTTGGCATATTTTTAGAAAAAAGAAAAGGGTATTACCAATTAGTTTAAAAAAATAATATAAAAATTAAAAATAATAGATATGTCAGAACTATCAATTAAACCATTGGCTGACCGTGTAGTAGTAGAGCCGGCAGCTGCTGAAACAAAAACAGCTTCAGGAATCATTATCCCTGATAGTGCTAAAGAAAAACCACAAGAAGGGGTTATAGTTGCAGTAGGAGCCGGAAAAAAAGACGAACCGTTAACTGTTAAAGTTGGTGATAAAGTTTTATATGGAAAATATTCCGGAACTGAACTAAAACTTAATGGAAAGGATTATCTTATAATGAGAGAGTCTGATATTTTAGCAATTGTTTAATTAAACCAAATACTCAAATCTTAAAAAAATTAAAATGGCAAAAGATATAAAATTTAATATTGAATCTAGAGATGCCCTTAAAAAAGGGGTAGACGCTTTAGCTGACGCTGTTAAAGTTACTTTAGGACCTAAAGGAAGAAATGTAGTTATACAAAAATCTTTCGGAGCTCCTCATGTAACTAAAGATGGTGTTACTGTTGCAA
Source organism: Apibacter sp. B3546 (assembly GCF_009827885.1). Taxonomy (NCBI): domain Bacteria; kingdom Pseudomonadati; phylum Bacteroidota; class Flavobacteriia; order Flavobacteriales; family Weeksellaceae; genus Apibacter; species Apibacter sp. B3546. The sequence continues at coordinate 124,790 of NZ_WINW01000036.1, forward strand.
AAGAAATTGAATTAGAAGAGCCTATTGAAAATTTAGGAGCTCAAATGGTTAAAGAAGTTGCTTCTAAAACCAATGATGTTGCCGGTGATGGAACAACTACAGCAACTGTATTGGCACAAGCTATTGTAAGAGAAGGATTAAAAAATGTAGCTGCGGGTGCAAATCCAATGGATTTAAAAAGAGGGATTGATAAAGCAGTAGCTGCTGTTGTTGAAGAATTAAAAAAACAATCTCAAGAAGTTGGTTCTGATTCAGAAAAGATCAAACAAGTTGCATCAATTTCTGCAAATAACGATGATACTATCGGTTCACTTATTGCTGAAGCTTTCGGTAAAGTAGGAAAAGAAGGTGTTATCACTGTGGAAGAAGCAAAAGGTACTGATACTTACGTAGACGTAGTAGAAGGTATGCAATTTGACAGAGGATACCAATCTCCTTACTTTGTGACTAATACAGATAAAATGATCACTGAGCTGGAAAATCCATATATTTTATTATGCGATAAAAAAATATCCAGCATGAAAGATTTACTTCCAGTGTTAGAACCAGTTGCACAACATGGTAAATCTTTACTTATTATTTCTGAAGAAGTAGATGGTGAAGCATTGGCTACTTTAGTAGTAAATAAGTTAAGAGGGTCTTTAAAAATTGCTGCTGTTAAAGCTCCGGGATTTGGAGACAGAAGAAAAGCAATGTTGGAAGATATCGCTATTTTAACAGGTGGAACTGTTATTTCTGAAGAAGCCGGATTAACTCTTGAAGGAGCTACATTAGAAATGTTAGGTACTGCTGAAAAAGTATCTATCGATAAAGATAACACGACTATTGTTAATGGTGCAGGAAGTGATGAAAACATCAAACAAAGAGTAGCTCAAATTAAAGCTCAAATTGAAAATACTACTTCTGATTACGATAAAGAAAAACTTCAAGAGAGACTTGCTAAATTAGCGGGAGGAGTTGCTGTTTTATATGTAGGGGCTGCTTCAGAAGTTGAAATGAAAGAGAAAAAAGACCGAGTAGATGATGCATTACATGCAACTCGTGCTGCTGTTGAGGAAGGTTTTGTTGCCGGAGGTGGTGTCGCTTTAGTTCGCGCAATTAACGGAATTGAATCTCTTAAAGGTATTAATCAAGATGAAGAAACCGGTATCAAAATCGTTAGAAGAGCTATTGAAGAACCACTTCGTCAAATTGTAGCTAATGCCGGTGGTGAAGGCTCTGTTGTAGTTAATAAAGTTAAAGAAGGAAAAGATGATTTCGGTTACAATGCCAAATCTGAACAATACGAAAATATGTTCAGCGCCGGAATTATTGACCCTACTAAAGTAACTCGTGTTGCATTAGAAAATGCGGCTTCTGTTGCCGGAATGTTATTAACTACTGAATGTGTAATTACTGATATTAAAAAAGATGAACCTGCAATGCCTCCAATGGGTGGAGGAATGCCGGGAATGATGTAATAATCACATTTTTTCTTTATAAAAATAAAAAAATCCCGGAATTCCGGGATTTTTTTATTTTATTTTAAATTATTCAATTAATTTTTAGAATATTCTTTTCTTTATATTTATACCGTTATTTATTGAATTTATTTTCCCCCATACATTACAACTAGTTAACTTCTTATTTAAAAAACCGCCTACAACAGGTTAACTTGCTAATTAGGTGATTAATAGCAATTACATCCAAACCTAAAAAACTAATGATACGTATGCAATATCCCAAAATTTGTATATAAATTAAGTTAATGTTTTAATCTCTGAAAAAATTAATGCCAACTTTTTCATTATCAGCATGAATATTTTGTTTTTATATCCATTGGATTTAAATAGTTTTTAAAATTAGAAACTTTCAAAGGTTTATAAAAATATTAGTTAAATTTTAATTACAAAATTAATATAATGTGTAAATTTGTAATGTTTTTTGAAGAATATATAAAATATGAAGCATCCTTTATTTTATGCAAAAATTTTACTCTTTGGAGAATATGGAATTATTGAAAATTCAAGAGGGTTAACCCTACCCTACAATACCTATAAAGGAACTTTACAGTTTTCTTCAAAACTTAATGAAATTGAATCAAAATCAAATAAATCATTGCATAAATTTGCAGATTATTTGAAAACTTTATCATTGCCTGAAAAATTTTCGATTAATATTTCTCAGCTTGAAAAAGATATTGAAAAAGGAATGTTCTTTGATTCTAATATTCCTCAAGGATATGGGGTTGGTAGCTCCGGTGCTCTGGTAGCAGCTATCTTCGATAAATATTCTGTAAATAAAATCTCATCTGATAAGATTCTAAAAACTGATTTAAAAGATTTAAAAAACGTTTTAGGACAAATGGAATCTTTTTTTCACGGAAAAAGTTCAGGTATTGACCCTCTTATCTGTTATATGAATATCCCATTATTAATTCAGCCTAATGCAGATGTTGACAAAATAGGATTAACTGAGAGTAAAGATGGAAAAGGAGCTGTTTTTTTAATTAATTCCGGTATGCCCGGTGAAACAGAACCTATGGTTCAGATTTTTTTCGAAAAACTTAAAAATGAAGGTTTTAGAAAAACTTTAAAAGAAGAATTTATAAAATATAATAACAATTGTATAGATTCTTTCCTAAATAGGGACATGGGATCCTTTTTTCAAAACTTGAAACATCTTTCTCTGTGGGCCTTAGATCATTTTACCCCCATGATCCCTCGAAAATTTTTAAAAATTTGGAAAAAGGGTATTGATACTAATACCTATTATTTGAAACTTTGCGGATCGGGAGGAGGCGGATATATATTAGGTTTTACCCAGGATTATGAAGCTACTGAAAAAATGTTAAAAAATTATAAAAAAGAAATCGTATATCGTTTTTAATTATAAATCCCATAATTTTTTTTGTATTTTTACCTGATTAATATCCTTAATGGATGTACTCTTCAGGAAAAAAAATATTTTTAATTAACCTTTCTTTTTTGGTTAGAGTTAGAATTTTTAATGTAATTATGCTAATTCTAGCCATGTATATTTCTGCTATCTATTTATTTGGTGATGAAAAAAATATTGTCGAAAATTTAAAAAATATAAAGCTTCATGGTATTATCTTATCCTCATCACTAAGTGCCATGGCTGGTTATATTATAAATTTTTTTTACGATCAGGAAAAAGATATGATATATAAACCGATAACTTCTATATTGCAACGATTTATCAGTAATGGAATAGCTTTACGATTTTACATTTTTTTCAATTTCGTATCTTTAACTATTGCCATAGTGTTATCTTATCGTATTTTTATTTTTTTTCTAATTTATCAATTTATCATTTGGTTTTACAGCCATAAACTTAGTCGAATAGTTTTTATCAATAATTTGACTAATTCTGCAATCATGCTTTTTCCTTTTTTAGCGCTGTTTTTATTTTATGAAAATTTTTCTTCTTACATTTTATATCTTTCTGGATTTTTATTCTTTATCATATTCATAAAAGATATTTGTAAAGATCTTCTCTCCTATAAATATGATCATCTATTTAACTACCATACTTTGCCTAATACTTTAGGTATTATACCTACCAAAATTATATTAAATATATTATTTTGTTTATTATTAGGTATTTCCTTTCAATTAAGTTGCGAACCTCATCTTTATGAAATACGACTTTATTATTTACTAACCATACTATTATGCGTTTGTTCGATTGTGGTTATCTGGTTAAGTAAACCTCAATATATTCAGATATTAATATTTATGATCAAATTTTGGATTTTTTTAGGCACTATTTCTCTAGTATTTATTGATGGGAATCCCTTAACTTTGCACTTTTAATGAAGTTTGTTTAAAAATAGCTTTCTACCCTATTTATATTCACATATATCATAAAGGTATATTAACATAGATTTGTAACAGATGAAAAATAATAAATCATACGACAGAAGAGGCTCTGGAAGAAATGAAAAGTCTCATAAAAAAGAATATTTCAAAGCCAATGATAAAAAGGAAAATAAACCCGGTAAAAAAAATAAATTCGAGGATAAAAAACGATTTGCATCAACTGCTCCATTTAGAAAAAGATTACCTAAAACTCCTAAAGAAAATGACGGAACAAGACTTAATAAATATATAGCAAATTCAGGAGTTTGCAGCAGAAGAGAAGCGGATATATTTATTCAAAATGGAGTTGTTGAAGTTAACGGAAAAATTATTACAGAATTTGGGTATAAAGTACAACCGGGCGATGAAGTATTTTTTGACGGGAGATATATTCGTCCTGAGAAAAATGTATACGTACTTTTGAATAAACCCAAAGGTTATATTTCAACCACTAAGGATGAAAAGGCCAGAAAGACCGTATTAGATCTAGTTGCCAACGCTTCTCCTTATCGTTTGTATCCTGTTGGCCGATTGGATAGGCAAACCACCGGTGTACTTCTTTTAACCAATGATGGAGATCTTACTAAAAAATTAACCCATCCTTCCCATGAAGTTAAAAAGATTTATCATGTCACATTAAATAAAAAAGTTTCGGTTGAAGATTTTGGAAAATTGTTGGATGGTTTACGATTTGAAGAGGGTATAGCTAAGGTTGACAAGATATCCTATATTGAAGGAGCTCCAAAAAACGAAGTAGGGGTTGAAATCCATATCGGGTGGAACCGTATAATTCGAAGAATGTTTGAAAGGTTAGGATATGAGGTAGAAAAGCTCGATCGGGTTATGTTTGCCGGACTAACTAAAAAAGCATTAAAACGAGGTTACTGGAGAATTCTCACAGACCTCGAAGTTAATACTTTAAAAATGCTTTAATTATTATAATATTAAACTTTCCTATTGGAAAGTTTTTTTCTTTATAGTTATCTTATTAACAATATTGTCAACTAATTTTTGCCAAATATACGCCAAAATAATTGTTACAATAAATGCGCAAATATCTTGAATATTTGAAGGTAAAAACAGATAAAATAAGAATAAGATTTTTTCGTGGAAAATAAATAAGGTAAGACTGTGAATTCCAAAAAAAGTGAGAATAGGAAATTTATACGACTTAAATAAAGAAAAGAAATAACATAAGAACATACACAATGGGAATGTTATAAGAATAAAAGGAGCCACATAAATTCCATATTGTTCAAAATAGGGAGTATAATAATAAAAATAATAAAGAAAGCTTACTCCTGCTATTAGACTTAATGCACATAAAACTATTGTAAATTTGTTTAATTCATATTCCTTATTTCTAATTAAGAAATCGGCTAACCAAAATCCTATTACATAATGAGGAATTCTAAAAGTTAAATTATAAAGATAATCATAATTCCCATTAGTAGAATAGCTAAAAACATATGCTGCTATAATAGCAAATATAGTAGTAACATTCTTGTTAATTTTAAAAAATTTATAATATAATGGCGTTACCAAATATAAAAATATAAGTGCCGGTATATACCAATCGTATATTTTTCCTAAACCCACATTTCTCCAGTAGCCTAAGGTTGTTAAATTATAAAATAATGAATCTGTATTCCAAATTCCCAATTTTATCGCTATAATAGTTACTATTATAACAATTGGATAGTAATAAGGTAATATACGTAACGCTCTTTTTTTATAAAAATGTCTTATTGAATCATCATTATGGATTGAAAAATAGACTCCAAAACCGGATACTAATATAAAAATATCCACCCCTCCATAACCTATACGCTTAAAGAATTCAAAAAATGTTGATGTACCTACCTGCACATGCGAATGGAAAAACATGACCCATAAAATGGCAACACCCATCAATAAAGTTCTATACTTACTAAGCAAATTTAATTTCATAATATTTATTTTAGTTTATTTTGATTGAGTTTAACCATTCTATATATGCTTTTGCATTTTTCATATGTTCTTCCGGTTTTGAAGTAAAGGCATGTCTGCCGGTATTTCTAATAGCGCACATATATAAATATTCAGTTTTAGCCGGATTTAAAACGGCATCGATTACAAAATCATTAGGAATACAAATAGGTAAAGGAGGTAAGCCTTTATACTTATAGGTATTATATGGAGAATCAATAGATACATTTTTTACTCTCTTGATTTGAACCTTAAAACCATATACCTTTCTTTCTGCATACTGAACGGTAGGATCCGATTGTAATTTCATATTTTCTTTTAAACGATTAAGATATAAGCTGGCAATGATGGGCAATTCTTCTTTATTTACATATTCCCTTTGAACTATGGAAGCTAAGGTATAAACTTCTAAAATAGACAACCCTAAGTTATAGGCTTCTGCCTTTCTTTTTTCATTCCAAAAACGGTTATGAATAGTTTCAAATCTTGAAAATAATAGTTCCGGCGAAGTATTCCAGTCCATATAATAGGTTTCCGGAGTGAAATATATTTTCAGTTCTTCTACATCATTATATCCTTTTAATGATGCTTGTTTTTTAAAATAATTTATAAAATGTAAAGAATCGTCCTCTAAATTTTTACCTAAGTCGGAAGCCAATTCATAAATGTCATCATATGATTTAATTCTTAAATGAACTTCATCTTGTTTGCCCAATAATAAACGTCTGATTAAATCTTTATTATTTTCTCCTACATTTAATTTATATCTCCCGGCTTTTATTTTATTCGGATATTTTTCGGCATAAGCTACTTTGTCAAAAGATTCAATGTCTTTAAGATAAGGAGCGATCATTTTTTTTACCTGATGGTAACTAGCTCGAGTTGGAATATATATAAGCTTTTCCTGTATAACATTTGAGCTGTAATATTTTTTGTAATAAGGAACGCCTACAATAATTAATCCCAACGAAAATAATAAAAACAAAATTATTATGACAATAATTATTTTTTTCATATTCGATTACTTGGTTCGATAAACATCCAATATGGATTGAACGCTGCAAAAATACATATCTTTATTTAATTTGTATAATATAAACTCGGGTTTTTATATATTTGTTAGTAACTTCAAGTTTAAAAAAATATGATTTTAGGTTTATTAGGAAAAAATATTTCTTATTCTTTTTCCAAAAATTATTTCACGGAAAAATTTAAACTACAGGGATTAAAAGATTTTTCCTATAAAATATTTGATATTCCTTCCAAAAATGATATTTCAAAACTTTTTAACACGCCAGATTTACTCGGTTTTAATGTTACCATTCCTTATAAAAAAGATATACTAGATTTTCTAGATGAATTAAGTCCTGAGGCTGAAAAAATTGGGGCTGTTAATACGGTTAAAATTAAAGGTAAAAAAAGGATTGGTTATAATACCGATGCAATCGGTTTTAAAAACTCATTAGTTCCTTTATTAAAACCTCATCACCAATCGGCTTTAATTCTCGGTAACGGTGGAGCTTCACAAGCGGTCGCTTATATTTTACACCATCTTTCCATACCTTATACAATCATCTCCCGAAACGGAATAAATACTTATAGCTCATTAACCCAAGAAATAATTTCATCTCACAATTTAATTATAAATACAACACCGGTAGGAACTTATCCTAATATAGATGATTGTCCCCCTGTACCCACTCATTTTTTTACCCCTGAACATTTAATTTATGATTTGATATACAATCCGGAAGAAACTAAATTGTTACAACTGGGAAAAAAAGCAGGTTCACAAACTAAAAATGGATTGGAAATGCTTCATTTACAAGCTGATCATGCCTGGAATATCTGGTATGAAAATAAGTAACTAAAAAATTATTTTCTGTCAAATAACGTTCCGGAAGCTTGAGCTTTCGGAAATATGGTCATATCCGCAATTTGTACATGATCAGGTCTTGATACTGCATAATAGATAGCGTCCGCTATATCTTCTGCGACTAAAGGCTCAAATCCCTGATATACAGCATCTGCCCTTTTTTGGTCTCCTTTAAATCGAACCAAGGAAAATTCAGTTTCAACAGCACCCGGAGCAATATTGGTAACCTTTATCCCTTGAGTTAACAAATCCATTCTCATTCCTTTACTGATTGCTTCCACGGCATGTTTGGTAGCACAATATACCGTTCCTTTTGGATAAGTTTCCTTTCCTGCAATAGAACTTATGTTTATTATATGTCCTCTTTTGTTGGCAACTAAAATAGGAACGACGGCTTTGGATACATACAGAAGTCCTTTAACATTCGAATCGATCATCGAATCAAAATCATCAATTGAAGAATCCAAAAATGTGTCTAATCCATGGGCATTTCCTGCACAATTTACTAATATATTTATATCTTTCTTATTTTGATCCGACAAACTTTCTATTGCAGAAAATACCGCTTCTCTATTTCCAACATCAAATGAAAGAGTGGTTATTTTCACTTTATCTTCCAATGCTTTTTTTATATCGTCCAATCTACTTTTTCTTCTTCCACAGAGTATAAGATTGATTCCATTTTCAGCGAATATTTTCGCCGTAGCTTGACCTATACCTGAAGTAGCCCCTGTAATTAAAGCTGTTTTTTGCATATACTATTTTTAAAGAATTTACCTACTAAATATACAAAATTATTCCAATTAAAATAGTTTATAAAAAACAGTTTGTATATTATTTGACTTTATTCAAAATTCGGAAAATTCTCAACCAATTCAATATCATCAACTCTAAAACCTCTATCATTACTTGCCGCTTCACTAATCAATTCTAAGGTTGAAATTTCTTTTAAAATTTCATCCGGAATTCTGATCATTACGCCTTTATATTTGTTTCTATTGTTGAAGGCATTGAGTTCAATATCGGGTAATGTCAGCTCTTTCTCATTAAATCTAATCCTTAGCTTGTTTGTATTAGAAATTTCATCTGAGTTATAAATGTTTGCATTGAAATTATATCTCAAGGCTATATTTTTTCGGTTTCCTAATGGAATATGACTTATGATTAAAGACGATTCTTTGTTTGCCGGAAACCATATAAAAAATTCTTTCTTGGCAATTTCACTGGTCCCGTTTAATTTTCTTATATCAGCCAGTTTAAATGAATCCGAATAAACTGCTCCTACTGCTTCTCCATCAAAATTAGTAACCGCAGATATTTTAGGCCATGGACTTGAAATAATTAATCCTCCCTTGACTTTAGTTACCTTATTAAAAGTTTCTTTAAAAAATCCGCTTGGAGGAATTGGTGGCGTTGAGTAGTCATCATTATCAACACAGGAGATAAGAAATCCCTTAACCACTAATCCAATTATTATAAGTGAATATATGTATTTTAATTTCATCATTTCAATAATTAATCTTCCAATTGTATCGTATCAATCCTAATTCCTTTTTTATTTTTACTTGCTGATCCAAAAAATTCAATTTTTTGAGTATCATCGGGAATAGGAATTCGCACAGTATAAAATGTATTTTTATTATTGCTTTTATCTAAAGCAATATGGGGCAGCTCTACTTCAAAATCATTACATTTAACTATTAGATCATCCACAAAGCCGATATCCAATGAATCAAAAATGCCTACATTAAGTTTAAAGGATAAAATCATTTGTTTATGACCTGATGTATTGATATGGTCTATAATTAATGAAGCATTAGTATTTGCCGGAAACCAAACTAAAGGGGAAGGAAATGAAGTTCCAGAAGTCCTAATATCTGCTTTTCCATAAGGATCACTATAGGTGACCGATTGAGAATTATCAAAACCGATTGCATTATTTATTTTAGGTCTTACGGATACATTTGAAACCTTATTAAAAGTTTCAATAAAAAAAGGTTGAGTAAGTGGAAAATTTTTGACATCTTCTATAGTTCTCAGGTTCAATCTATAGGTTTTATACATCCCATCATATCGGGTCATAATTCCTCTCAATTTACCCTCTCCATAGGGAATTTTATATCCCGCAAAAGAAGCATAATTACTTATAGGTACAGCAAAATAATTGAGATTTATAGTATTTACCTGATTGTCAGTGCTTGAATTGTTTCTTACAAATGTCTTACCCGGTTCATTAAATTCTACTCCGCTAATTTCAACCAAGGTACACAAATATGTTTCATTATTATTGACCTCTCTAGCAGTTAATAATTTACCGTCTGAATTTCTTTTAATAACCAATTCTTCTTCATTTTTTTGATCTTTACCCAAGATAATATTCGATTTCATAATTGAAGGGGATATTTGATCGACGATATATTTTTCCGGCTGTGTGGGAAGCATACCAATCTGAACCATACCGTTTTGCTTTCCATAATAGAGATTATCTAATTTAATATATAGTTTAGACCCAAGCGGATAATAAGTATATAAGCTGGATTTATTAATGCTGAGTACAATTCCTTGAGTTCCGTCTTCAGTTACTAAAAATAAATTTTTATAAATATTTCCGGCATGATCTGTTGAAATAACATAACCCTCTAAAAGTTCGCCATTTGTAAAAGCTTGTGCCTCTATACCATTTTTTCCGGTAAAAACAGGAGCTGTTTTTAAAAGATCAGAAATGTATACAGTCGCTTGCATTAGCCGACCTTGATTTACTGAGGGATTTTTATAATCATCATCATGTACACAGGCCAAGAGAAACCAAGATATAAATATAAATAGTACACTATTTTTAATCATTTTTTCAATTTTAAAATTTATCGTTTATTTCAGCATTAATTTAAAATCTAAAAGAAACGTTTATGAAATACGATCTGCCTCTATCGTAAAAAAGCTTATTGCCAAAAAGCGGATAGGCCAACGATTTATCTTTTTCCAATTGTTCATAATTGGAATATCTTCCTTGCTCAAATGATCCGGTAACATATCCTCTTTCATTTAAAATATTATTTACCGAAGCACTTAAACCCAGGGAATATTTACCCATTTTAAGAGATTTACCCAGAGAAGCATTTAACATAAAAACATCTTGAAATTGCTTCTGTTTTATAATTGATTTAACATTTTCTTGAGTAGCTCCCTCATATGGAAAAGCATCATCTTTCATTATAAAATTTTTGGTTCTTGATAGAGAAGATATATTCGAATAATTATCTTGTAAGAAATTACCACTAACTCCTACCCACCAATAGTTAGGCGAATCATATTTAATACCAATTACATATGCTTTTTGCGGTGTTCCGGAAATCTTATAATTTTTAATGAAAGAAGATCCGTAATCATGTACACCCGGTGAATTATCACTAAGTATGTACAAATTAGGATTATTTTTATATGTAAATTGCCCTACAGATGCTATACCGGAGAGGGTTAAAGATGGTGTTAATTTCCATTCCAACCCTATTTCGGACCCTAAATATTCTTTTTCAACACCTGCTAAAACTTCTGAAACAAACGCGTCTTCACTTTCATCTAAACTAACTCCTTTAGCATAATAACGTGTTATTTCTACCGCATCTTTTATCTTTGTATAATATCCGGTAATCCTGGCTTTCACAGAAGGAGACTTTAAAATATATGTTAAATCATTAGTATTTATTCTTTGATTGGATATATGAGGTGTTATATCATTATTTAATCGGGAATTCACAAATATTTCATTTAAAGTTGGTGAAGACTCAAAATAGGCGGAGTTTACTATAATGAAATTTCTTCCATTAATCTTATAAGTTATTCCTGTTCTAAGACCCAATTCTGTAAAATTGGCTTTATTAGATTTTCCGTACGAATTATTCGGATATAATCCGTGTTTAAATTTTCCGTCTCTATAGGCTTCATTCCAACCGAATACTAATGATACTGCCATCTCCCAATGGTTTAACGTTACTCTTGAGGTAGCATTTCCTGTTATTTCCTGCCTGAACATTCGGTAATCATATTCCGTTTTCTCGCCTTTCCTTGCCACACTACCCGGTTTTAAGCTGTTATAATCATCGGTAGATGAACCGGAACCATCACCCTTGATAAATGAACTTTTATTTACGACAAAATCTGCTCCCAATAAATCATTTACCTCTCTATAATTATCTGAAACTAAATTTTGATAATTAATATTGAGAAATAATTTCCAATTATCGCTTAAAAAAGTCTGCAAATGAGTGGCAGCATTAAAGGTTTTATCTTTATAAACATCATCCACCAGGAAATAGGAAGCCCTTCTGCCTATTTGCCCGCTGTAGGGATCTTGATATGTTGGAGCATGATAATTCGTATTATATAAATATTCCCAATCGAGTTGTGTCACGTTGAGATCATTTGTCTCCCAAGCATGTAGAAAATTTTCATATTCCGTCATATTTCCCTGACTAAGCCAGTAACTAGGTAAATTTTTATAATAAGTTGGAGATGGGTTATCGGCTTCATATCTATTTAGACGGGAATTTTTATTATACCCGAATTGATATGAGGCTGTAGTTGTTATCTTTGATTTATCGCTTAAATTCCAGTAATGAGTTAACATAAATATCGGTTCAAAAATTCTTTTTACCCTTTCATTTCTTTTATCTCCATCTTGCCAGCCCCAATATGAATTATAATTCTTACCTCTTAGATCATATACTTCTTGTGTATTAGGACTCATTCCTGTTTTTCTTGTTGGAGCACCGAATGCAGTAAGATTTAGTCTGTGATTATCGTTGATTTTTTTTTCCAGGGATGCGAAATATGCATAGGAATTATTATAAGTCCCATCAATTACTCCTTCTTCCATCCATCTTCTAGAGCCTGAAAAAGTGAAAGCCCATCCCGACGGAAGCATTCCCGAGGAATACGTTGTCATGATTCTATGTTGATACGTACGATTTGAAAAAGAATAGGTTAGCTGAAATCCTTTCCTGTAAGAAGAAGAACGTGTATCGTAATAGGTTGTTCCTCCCAAATTGCTGAAAGAATAATCAGAGATGGTATTATTTTCCGCTAATTCGTAAGGATATTTAACAACATTATTTAAACCACCCCAATTTCCAAAATCAGGTTTTCCTGTATGATTTTTAGACATTGGAATACCATTAAACATAATATTTGCATAACTGTTATCAATTCCCCTTACTTTGAACCAGTAAGATCCTAATTCAAAAGAGGCGGTTTTAGAAAATACATCTTTAGAAGATTGTAATAACCCAATTCCTGTCATAGATTGAGAACTCTCTTCATCCGGCGAAAAATCATCTTCCATCAAAGTCAATAAACCTTCATCCTCTTGCGAAGGATTATATTCTAATTTTATTACTCCTAAATCTTTCTTCGTTTCTTTAGGAAAAATTTTTACCGTTAGAGTTAAGGGCACATAGCCTAATCTATTAATGATTATTAGATAAGTTCCGGCAGCTACATCTTTAAATTGAAAATATCCTACCCTATCGGATTTGGATTGTATCAAACGATCTTCACCTAAGCTAACGACAGCCTGATCTAAAGGTTTATCTTGATCTCCTTTGAGATAACCATAGATCATAGTTTGCGCAAATATTACCTGATTTACAAAAAGTATCCAATACAATAACTTAAATTTCATCATCTTTTAGTAATTTCAAGAAGCCTATTGAAGCAAATATAATTATTTATTTTTAGTTTTGTTAATATAAAAAAAGCGGATCTATGCGTATATTTTTAAGAAATATATTTGTTTTTATTTTTTTATTACCTGCTAACACCCCTATTGAAGCACAAATACGATATAAATCAGCAACCGTTATGTCCTATAACGTAGAAAATCTCTATGACACCATTCCATCTGCTGATCTTATTAACGGCACCCTAGATCCTAATGATCCAAAGTATCAAATAAGCGTATCCGAAGATGAAGCTTTACAATCCGGATATGAGATGTACAGAGGTGAACTATCCTTCAATAAACTAAAAGGAAAAAAGGTAATCAGAAAGCATATTTTAACCGATGAATTCCATTACAAAGGTTCGAAACGTTGGAATTCAAAGAAATATAAAGAAAAAATCAATAACATCAGCCGAGTTATATCCGAAACCGGTAAAGCCGAAACTCAATCTATGCCGGTCATCATTGGTTTATGTGAAATTGAAAATGAGCATGTATTGAATGATCTATGCGAAGCCATCAATAAAAGAGGAGGAAATTATGAATTTATTCATTTTAATTCTTTCGATGAAAGAGGCATTGACGTTGGCTTATTATATAACAAAACAAGGTTTATCCCCCTAAATAAACAAAAGCTGTTAATAAATTTACCCAGACAAGAAGGTTATAAAAATTATACACGCGATATACTACTGGTAGAAGGTTTGTTAGAAGGTGAAAAAATGTATTTCTTCGTCAATCATTGGCCTTCCCGACGAGGAGGTGAACAAAGAAGTCTTCCCAAAAGGATGGCGGCTGCCAAAGTCTTAAAACAAGCAATGGACAGCCTAATAAGCATCAACCCAAAGGCAAAAATAGTAGCTATGGGTGATTTTAATGATGATTGCACCAGCCCAAGTATTAAAAAAGGGTTAAATACGGTATCTAAAAAAGAAAACGTAACAACCGGTTCTTATTATAATCCCGCAGAGAACTTATTTAAAAAAGGATTGGGAACTATTGCCTATCAAGATTCATTTAGCTTTTTCGATCAACAAATTATGTCTCCCGCCCTTGTTACAGATCAGGAAGGTTATCACTTTTATAAAATGAATGTGTTTGCGCCATTTTATTTAGTTACACAAGAAGGACCTTATAAAGGCTATCCCTACCGTACTTTTTCTAATGATAATTATACCGGAGGATATAGTGATCATTTTCCGGTTTATACTATTCTTATTAAAGAAATTAAATAAGTTTAATTTAAAATAAATTATTCTATATAATTATCCTTAAAAAATACCATCTACTATAACAGCATAAAATCACCTAGACACCAATAAAAAAAGCGAGATAATTCCCGCCTTTAATGTTTTCACAACGGAATAATCCTTATTGTGAATTGCTTTCAAATTTTATTCGCTTCAAATATAAACAATAAATTAAACTAATTCATCATAAATATACATTTTTTTTATTTCTAATTTGTTTATACTTTTATTGAATAATTACTAAAACCAAATAGATCATTATGTCTTTTAAGAAAATTCTTGGCCTGAACGTAGGAGTATCTTCTATTGGCTGGGCTGTTGTCCATGAAAATGAAGAAAATCCAAATTTAAATACTATTACCAAATTAGGGGTGCGGGTGATTCCTATAACCAAAGATGAAAAGAATAATTTTGATAAAGGATTGTCTGTAACACCCAATGCAGAAAGATCTTCAGCAAGAAGCGCTAGAAGAAATCTTCAACGTTTTAAGCTGAGAAGAAATAACTTAATCGCATTGCTACTTCAAAACCAAATTATTACATCCAACTCTTCTTTGACAGAAAAAGGTAAATTTACCTCTTTCGAAACCTTAAAAAATCGAGCAAAAGCAACAAAAGAAAGAATAGAGCTGGAAGAATTAGCCAGGGTTTTACTTCATATAAACAAAAAGAGAGGGTATAAAAGCAGTCGAAAAGTAAAAAACAATGAGGATGGGAAGGCAATAGACGGAATGGAGATCGCTAAGCTTTTATATGAAAAAAAGTTAACTCCCGGACAATATACTTACCAACTTATTAGAAAAGGAAAAAAACAAACTCCGGACTTTTACCGTTCTGATTTAGAAAAGGAATGGTCTGCATTATGGGATTTTCAAAAAAAATATTATCCCGATATTATGACCGAAGATTTAAAAAAAGAGCTGGAAGGAAAAGGACAAAGAGCAACTGCCGCTTTATTTCTAAAAAAATATGGAATCAGAATCGCCATAAATAAAGGGAAAAGAGATGAAAAAAAGTTACAAGCCTTTAAATGGAGAAACCAAGCAGTCTCGGAAAAAATAACCCTTGAAGAAATAGCCTATGTTTTGGCTGAAATAAATAACCATATTGCTAATACCAGCGGATATTTAGGCGCAATTAGTGATCGAAGTAAAGAGCTATATTTCAACCAACAGACAATAGGCGAAAATCTTTTTTCTCAAGTAGAAAAAAATATTCATACCAAATTAAAAAATCAAGTATTTTTGAGACAAGACTATCTTGATGAGTTTGAGCAAATATGGGAAACTCAAGCGCAATTCTACCCTCAACTTACTCCTGAGCTAAAAAAAAAGATTCGAGATTCCGTTATCTTTTACCAACGTAAACTTCGTTCCCAAAAAAGATTAATTAGTCTTTGTGAATTTGAAAACCAAGAAATTGAAATAAGTAAAAACGGAAAAAAGAAAAAGAAAAAAATCGGTTTGAAGGTTGCCCCCAAGTCCTCCCCTCTTTTCCAACAGTTTAAAATATGGCAAAGCCTTGGTAATGTTCTCATCAAAAAGGAAGGAAACGATCGTCCGTTGACGTTAAAAGAAAAAGAATTACTATTTACAGAACTGAATATTAAAGGAAACCTATCCGGACCAAAGGTTTTATCCCTATTAAAATTGCCTTCTAAAGAAACTAAAATCAATTTTACGAACCTGGAAGGAAATCGAACTCAAGAACAGCTTTACCGAATTTATCTTAAAATTTTAGATATGGAAGGATATAATGTTTTTGAACTTTTAGACATACCGGAAGATCAAGAAGAATTAAAACCGGGAGAAAGTAAAATCCCTGCCGCCGAAATCAAAGAAATAGTAAAATCTGTTTTTGAAACATGTTCTATTTCTACTTCTATATTAGATTTTGACCCGTTGCTTCCAAATCCTGAATTTGAGAATCAAAGCGCATATCAACTTTGGCATCTAATATATTCTTATGAAGAGGACAATTCTACCTCGGGAAATGATAAATTGTTGGAACTGTTAACTACTAAATTCGGATTTAAAAAGGAATATGCACAACTGTTTGCTTCTATCTCATATGATTCAGAATATGGTAATTTAAGTAGTAAGGCAATGCGAAAAATTTTCCCCTATTGTAAAGAAAATACTTTTAGTGAGGCTTGCATATTGGCGGGATATCAACATTATTCTAAACATTACCTATTTCGTGAGGACAGTAATAACCGCAAATTAAAAGATCGACTCGAAATTTTACCTAAAAATTCTTTGAGAAGTCCTGTAGTGGAAAAAGTCATAAACCAATTAATTAATTTGGTAAATTCATTAATGGATGAATATGGTGCTTTTGATGAAATACGCCTTGAATCAGCAAAAGAGCTCAAAAAAAACGCTAAAGAGCGAGAGAAAATTTCAAAAAATAGGGATGCTGCTAAAATTCGATATCAAAAATATGCAGAAATACTAAAAAAAGAATTTAATATTTCGAGCCCCTCTAAGAACGATATAATTCGCTATCGATTATATTTAGAATTGGAAGCGAATGGTTTTAACGATTTATATACTCATACTCCTATAAATAAAGATTATCTTTTTACAAACAACTATGACGTAGACCATATCATCCCGCAATCCAAAGTATTTGATAACAGCTTTTCCAATAAAGTACTGGTTCCCAGGCAAGCAAACCTTGAAAAAAGTAATTTAACTGCTTTCGATTACCTATCAAATCAAGGAAAAGAGAAAGAAGAACACTTTCAATATGTAATTTCAGAATTATATAAAAAAGGAGCTATTTCCGAAACCAAATATAAAAACTTACGTAAAAAAGGCTCCGAAATAGGAGAAAGTTTTATCAACAGAGAGTTGCAAGATACACCATATATTGCCGGAAAAATTAAGGAACTCCTTTTTGAAATTGCTCCCGATGTGGTTACTACTTGCAGTGATATTACTTCTAAATTACGTAAAGATTGGAACTTAACTGATCTTATGAAAGAATTGAATATTGAAAAATTCCGTAACGCCGGACTTACAAAGTTGGTTGGAAATTCAAGAGGTGAAAAAAAAGAAATGATCATCGATTGGGACAAAGGAAATGACCATCGTCATCAAGCTCTCGATGCCTTACTTGTTGCTTTTACATCCCGAAATCATATTCAATATTTAAATCATATGAATGCTCGGGACGATGAAAAACATAAACGACATGCAGTTATTCTTGCTATTGAAAAGAAGATCAAATATGATAAAATCAATGAAAATGGAAGCAGCCCCTCTCGATTTACTTTTCCAACTCAAAATTTTCGACAAGAAGTCGAAAAGCAATTAAAAGAAATATTGGTTTCATACAAAACTAAAAATACGGTAGCCACTGTAAACTTAAATAAACCTAAGAAAAAAGGCGGATATTCGCCCAAGCTTGAACTTACGCCAAGAGGCCCTTTACATAAAGAAACCATTTATGGGATGTCAAAAATTTCCCGGACTAAAGAAATAATGATTTCTTCAAAATGTAACTATGAGACGGTATCAATGGTTCAAAATCCTATATACAAAAATGCTTTATTAAAACGATTGAATGATCATTTCAATGATCCTAAAAAAGCTTTTTCCGGTAAAAATTCAGTAACTAAAAAACCAATTTTTTTGAATGCTTTTTCAACCGATACCATTCCTGAAAAAGTTACCATCCAATGGTTTGAAAAAGTTTATACTATAAGAAAAGCTATTACCCCCGAAAATTTTAAAAATGAAAAAACTATTGAAAAAGTATTGGATCCCACTACCCAAAACATACTAAGAAATCGATTAAAAGAAGCTCATGGAAATGCTAAAGAAGCCTTTTCAGATTTGGAAAAAAAACCAATCTGGCTAAACCAAGAAAAAGGAATCTGCATTAAAACAGCAACTATAATCGGAGTTAGTAACGTGGAATCGCTACATACTAAAAAAGACCATTTCGGAAATGAACTTTTAGATTTAAACGGCAAACCTATTCCGGTGGACTTTGTGAGTACGGGAAATAACCATCATGTAGCTATTTATGAAGATGCAGAAGGAAACCTACAGGAAAAAATAGTCAGTTTTTTTGAAGCGGTCGAAAAAGTAAATCAAGGACTTCCCGTAATTGATAAGTTCTATAATGAAAACCTGGGTTGGAAATTTCTTTTTACCATGAAACAAAACGAGATGTTTTTATTTCCTTCAGAAGATTTCAATCCGAATGATCTAGATATCAACGATGAAAAAAACTTAAATCTAATTTCCCAACATCTATTCAGAGTCCAAAAATTAGCTTCTAAAGACTATTATTTTAGACATCATTTGGAAACCGGCATTGAATTTAATGATGCAAATTTAAAAAGAATAATCTGGAGGAGGGAAAGACCTAGTGGGGTTAGAAATATCGTTAAAGTTCGTTTGAATCATATGGGGAAAATTGTTCATATAGGAGAATGAAAAGAATTATGAAGACTCATTCCCTTTATTTCGTTTTATCTCATACTTAAAGATTTATTTACATCCTAAAAGTAAGACGGCTATTTAAGGAAACGGATCGTGTACGTCTTTAATTGAATTGGTGAAAAATTGTATAAAATAGTTAAGCGGTCCTACAATTATTCTCGTGATAGCTAAATATCTCCGACATTAAAAAGCAGTTTTACTAATTTATTAGAATAAAAACAGATATACTATGGAGTAAAATTACAATAATATTTGAATAATTAGAAAAGCTTTAAATAATAATAAAGATAATTTTAAATTAGATACTTGTGCTCAAAAAGCTCATTTTTTTGCAACATCTCGAGAAGAATCATGCTCAGATTAAAAAGAAGCTTTAAAAGGAGAAAGTTTAAATTATGCTGCGGAAGACAGTCATTATACTTTAGATAGTGCAGACTTTGTATGGTAAGTTTTTAAATGAGTTCCAAAATGAAAAAAATAATGTTATTGATTAGAAACTACTAAAATAAGTTAAACAATAAAAAAAACAAGGTTGACTAATTTCACCTAAATGTAAACTGAATCTGATGGATGGATTAATCGAAAGTTAAATTGACCTATAGGGTACTATTCAATTAATTTTGAATATACAAAACAAAAAAATAAATACCCATTTAAAAGTCAATAATATATTTCTATATCTAATAAAATTTGAAATCAATTCACAACATTACATATTTTCCAACCCTTACGGGTACTTGCGATTGATTTATACCATTATGATTTAAATTACCTAAAAGCGTTCACAATATTCTCACATCAAGTTGTTCACTAATTGTTATTATGAAAACTCGGTATATCTAATAAAATTTAAAGCAATTCACAACACTAAGTATACTTCATTGTAATAATTAAAGTTGTGAATTATCACTAAAACATCATATTAAAAAAGCATTATCATCATGACTTCTTTAATCTTTTAAAGATAAAATGATTACAATTTTACAAATATATAAAATTTATCAATCTTTATCCATGAATACTCTAGTTAAATATCGAACGCAAAATTTAAAAATCAAAAATAATTAAAATTTATAGGTTATCTTAAATGTTAAAAAACATCCTTTTTTAGAATATTTCTTAAATCAGTTTATATATTTGCATTTATGTTTTTTAGTAGCAACGTTAAGGATAAAAATTCTAAAGCAAGAGCAGGTATTTTGCAAACAGATCACGGAAAAATAGAAACCCCTATTTTTATGCCGGTTGGAACAGTTGGATCTGTAAAATCAGTACATCAGAGAGAACTTAAAGAAGATATTAAAGCCCAGATCATTTTAGGAAATACTTATCATCTATATCTAAGACCGGGTACCGATATATTATACAAGGCCGGCGGGTTACATAAATTTATCCATTGGGATCGTCCTATCCTTACAGATAGTGGCGGTTATCAAGTATTTTCTCTTTCTCAAACTCGTAAAATCCAAGAAGAAGGAGTAAAATTTAAATCGCACATTGACGGATCGTATCATTTTTTTACACCTGAAAAATCTATGGAAATCCAACGATATATCGGAGGGGATATCTTTATGGCGTTTGATGAATGTACCCCCTATCCTTGCGATTATTCCTATGCTAAAAATTCATTGGAAATTACGCATAAATGGCTTAAACGTTGTGTGAAATGGTGTGATGAAAATCCGGAATTTTATAATTATAAACAACATTTATTCCCTATTGTACAAGGAAGTACCTTCGATGATTTACGCAAATTTTCAGCAGAATTTATTTCCTCTGTCAATGCGGATGGTAATGCTATTGGTGGGTTAAGCGTTGGAGAACCGGAAGAAGAAATGTATCGTATCACCGATTTGGTAACCGATATTTTGCCTCTTGAAAAACCGAGATATTTAATGGGTGTAGGTACTCCATGGAATATTTTGGAATCCATTTCTTTAGGTATTGATATGATGGACTGTGTAATGCCTACTCGAAATGCCCGAAACGGTATGCTATTTACCTGGGATGGCGTTATTAATATTAAAAACAAAAAATGGGCGGATGATTTTTCCGAACTGGACCCTAAAGGTACTGCTTTTGTTGACCATGATTACTCCAAAGCCTATCTAAGGCATTTGTTTTCTGCTAATGAATTTTTAGGAAAACAAATTGCTTCTGTACATAATCTTGCTTTTTATTTAGACTTGGTTAAAACCGCTCGTAAACATATTGTAGAAGGTGATTTTACAAGTTGGAAAAAATCGGTCATTCCGCAGCTAAGAAACAGATTATGATTACTATTTTAGACCGGTATATTATTCGAAACTTTCTGGGAACCTTGTTTTTCATGCTGCTTCTTTTAATTGCTGTTTTTGTGATTATTGATATTCAAAGTCATTATCAGGAATTCAGCGAAAACGGATTTTCCGTATTGGATACCCTAAAATTATATTATCCGTTTTATGTTATTTGGGCAGTAAATGTTTTTGCATCCATACTGGTTTTTATTTCAGTAATTTATTTTACCTCTCGAATGGCAAATAATACGGAAATTGTTGCCATAACCAGCTCAGGGACCAGTTTTTTCAGATTTTCACGACCCTATTTTATCGTGGGAATCATGATTGCGTTAGGTTCTTTCATGACCAATCATTTTCTTCTTCCTTGGGCAAACATTAAAAAGAATGAGTTTAATGTAAAAATTCTTACCGGAAACAAAAAAGATGCCTATATGGCCAATCAAAATATATCTGCACAAATTTCTCCTACAGAATATATTTTCGTTAACAGCTATAATCGTCAAATGAAGAGAGGAACGGGATTTTTATATCAGAAATTTAATGAAAAAAGAATATTGCTGCATGAATTACGTTCTGCTGAAATTTATTGGTCTGAAGAAGACAATACCTATGTCTTAGGCAACTATTACGAAAAGGAAATGTCTTCTAATGGAAATATAGTATCTTTAAAAAACGGAAGTACGTTAAAAAAACATTTTAATTTTACTCCTGATGAATTACTGCCTGAAGCCTTTGTAGCAGAAACTATGAATACTCCTGAATTAAGAGAGTTTATAAAAAAAGAAAAGATGAGAGGTGCTAATAATGTAAATATCTATCTTAATGAGCTTCATCAAAGAACCAGCTCATCTGTAGCTGTAGTTATTCTTACCTTCCTTGCCTTATCTCTTTCTTCAACCAAAAAAAGAGGCGGATTAGGAATAAATTTGGCGATTGGTATATCCTGTGCTTTTTTATATATATTTTCTTTCCAAGCCTTACAAGTATTCTCTTCCAAAGGAATTTTACCTTCTTGGTTTGCAGTATGGCTCCCAAATATTATTTTTGGTATAATTACTTTAGTCTTGTATGTAAAACGCGCATACGCTTAAATAAATAAGTAACACTACTATTACGATGAAAAAAAAGATTGCAAATTTTATAGCATTTATAATTGGTATTTATTTTATTATCCGTTCGTTTTTCTGGTATAACCGCTCGCAAGGTGATCCCTCACAAAATAATTTTTTTGCGATCGTTTATTTTTGCATTGGAATAGTTGCCATTATCATTCAATTAGTTGTAAATTACCGTAAGAAAAAGAAAAAACAGTAATGGCAATCAACATTCTTCATATAGAAACCTCTTCAAAATACTGTTCGGTAGCGATTGGAACTGACGGTAAAATAAATTCATATTGTGAAGAAATATCCCAAGATTATAAACATAGCGAAAATCTTCATTTATTTATTCAATGGGCTCTTGAAGGTGCAGAATTAGCACTTTCAGATATCCACGCCATCTCTGTAGGAAAAGGACCCGGATCTTATACGGGTTTACGTATAGGATTAGCATCAGCCAAAGGGTTTTGTTTTGGAAATGATATCCCACTAATCTCCATAAACTCTTTATATATTTTAGCCGTTCCCTATTTAAATTCCGAGTACGATTATATTATACCTGTTATTGATGCGAGAAGGATGGAAATTTACACGTCTGTCTTAAATAAAAAAGGTGAATATTTAATTGAGACTCATGCTCATGTTTTAAATGAAAAATCTTTTGAACAAATAAGTTCAAAGAAAGTACTCTTTGTTGGAGATGCCGTTGAAAAAACTGAAAATTTCTTGAAAGAAACTTCATTTCCTTTGGAAAACGCTACCTTTATTAATGCTTATCCTCAAGCAAAAAATATGGTTGATCTCTCATATAAAAAATTCCAACAAACTATATTTGAAAATGTTGCCTATTTCGATCCTTTGTATTTAAAAGATTGGAAATAGTTTTTTCAAATAACTATTCCAAACTAGATCTTTATACTTTTAAAGTAAAGTTAATTGTAATAACTTATCTAATTACATTTACTCTATACTAATTTAGCTCAATAATTTAAAAATAGTTTTTTAATTTTAAAATTATTTCTACAATAAGATTAAAAATTATTTTTTTATAAAATTGTTTTTATAAAATAAAATCTATTATATAATTCTTACACATTTAATTTATATCTATTAACAATAATTCATCTAAATATAAATAATTTTATTATATAATAAGTAATTTTATACAAATATTCAGATAAACACCTTAATAATAATATAGAAATATTTGTATTTTTGCAAAATTGTGTGTGTGTAATTAGTTTTAGTTTATGTTATTTAAATAGTTCTTACTATCAATTTATTATATTTGTTCATATATTTCTATTTAAATATTCTTTATTAATCAGATTACTTCATTCACTTTGATAATTTAATTAATTATTTAATTTTTTTGATCAATAGTTGATTTATGAAACATCTATATTTTGTTCTTATTTTACTGCAAACTATAGGCATTGGGTCCCTTTATTCGCAAGAAAAAAATTCAATACTTACAGAATCTTCTCAAACACTTAAAGAAAGAACCTACCAACATCTAATTATGTATGGACAAAGTTTGTCCACCGGAGCTCAATCGTATCCCGCTCTATCTACCGAAAATATTGAGGGAAACTATATGATAGGAGATCAAGTCTGGATCGAGCAGGGAAATACCCATTTCACGGACTTTAATCCGTTGAAAGCTTCCACTGCCATAATGTACCAAAATTATCCTAAAAACAGAGCATCCATCACGTTGGCGGAAACTCCTTTGGTAGGCCTGGTAAACCATTTACAATTAAAGCAACCCAAAGCAGGTATTAAATATCTGGCTTCATCCGATGGAGAAAATGGAAAAAGCATTGAAGCTTTATCTAAAAAAGGGTATTTTAAAACTAATTATTATAACAATTATTTTTTAAAATCAGTTGAATCTGCTGCAAATATTGCCCGATCTAATGGTTATAAAATGGTCACTCCGGCTATTTTTTGGCTTCAAGGAGAATACAATTATTTTACTCTTCATGATGATAATACTAGTGGTGCTACTCTTGACAAATACGGTTATAAAAAACTTCTGGTTGAATTAAAAAATGATATGCAGAAAGATATCATGAATGCTTATGGGCAAACTAAAAAACCGGTATTTATTACCTATCAAGTAGGATCGTTACGAAATGATGATAATCTCAATATTGGACTCGCTCAATTAGAATTATCAAATACATATGATGACATTATAAATGCCGGCCCAATTTATCATTTGCCACACAGAGGAATTCATATGGATGCCAACGGATACAGATGGTATGGTGAAATGTTGGCAAAAGTATATTATAAAACCCAAGTACTAGGCGAAGATTTTAAACCTCTACAACCTAAACAGATCTATCGTATATCTTCGAATTCAGTGGGGATTATATTTCATGTACCTCAACCACCTCTGGTATTTGATACCAATCTTGTGCAAGCACTTCCCAATTATGGATTTAAAATAAAGAATAACGGGGTGGAACAAAATATATCTGAGGTAAAAATCGATTCGAATAATAATACGATAATTATTTCTTGTACAAATGCTATTACCGGAAATGTAGAGGTCATATACGGACAGCAAAATATATATCTTAATAATAAATTATTGATTAAAGCCGGAAATCTAAGGGATAGTGATAACTATCCTGCTTTTTTTACTTATGTAGATTTGGATGCTAAAAAGGATGGCGAATATATCTATCCAAGAGAAAAATCAGAAACAACCTTAAGACCGGACAATGAACCTAAAGATAAGGACGGGAGTTTTTTACATGGCAAACCTTATCCGTTGTATAATTTTAGTGTAGCTTTCAGTTACACTCTGGATGCTAATAGAAATTCAGTTTTTATGCCCGGTTTCAGATCCAAACAAGACATTTTATATGTTAAAAAAGGTAGTAATGGAGATGGAAGTTCTTGGGAAAATGCTTTGGGAGAATTAGCTGATGCTTTAAAAATTGCCGAAGAGCAGAATATGGGTAATGAGATACAGGTTAACCAAATATGGGTTGCTAAAGGTTCTTATTCTCCATTATATACTGCAGGTGATGGAGGAAATGCTAATGATCGTTCATTTGTATTACCAAAAAATGTAGAAATTTATGGTGGATTTACTGGAACAGAAACATCCGTTAGTCAAAGAGATTGGAAAAATAATAGTACTACGCTCCAAGGGGATAATGTTTACCATGTTGTTATTTCATCAGGAGATGCCGGAAAAACAGTTCTTGACGGTTTCACTATAAAAGGAGGTAATGCAAGTCTAGCTACTAAAGCATGTAATAAATGGCCATTTAATACCCTTTGTCACATTATGCTTAATAATAGTTGGATTTTTACAGGATATGGAGGAGGAGTTTATCTTTCCAATTCATCGCCCAAACTAAAAAATTTGATTATTGAAGAAAACAAAGCAGCGGATGCCGGAGCCGGTTTAATAATTGATGTATCTAGCCCTTTATTAAGCAATGTTACAATAAAAGATAATATATTAAAAGGTAATGAGGTAATTGGTGGTGGCGGCGTTTATAATTATAAATCATCACCTAACCTAGTTAATGTTACCATTAATAATAATAAAATTGAAGCAACTAATAGCACTGTTGGTGGCGGAATATATAATCATGAATCAATACAACCCAAACTAACTAATGTACTAATTGCTGATAATTCAATTACTATTTATTCCAAAAATAAAAATGTAATTGGTAGAGGTGGAGGTATTTTTAATAAAAACTCCGGTTTATTATTAACTAACTCTTTAATTGTTAGAAATAAATCCCACGTAGGTGGAGGTATTTATATGGAAGGAACAGATGGATCTAAATTTACAAATGTTACTGTTTCAGACAATGAAGTTTTGGCTAATAGAGGAAGTGGTTTATATTGTAATTCTGCTGACCCAATAATTTACAATAGTATTATTTGGGGCAACAAACCCAATACAACCTTTAATGATGAAGGTCAAAAACCTATTTTTAATTATAGTTTAGTTCAATATAATTTTTCCACCGATAATTTTAATTTAAGCGGTCAAACAGATCCTTTATTCGAAGACGGATATAAATTAAATCTAAACAGTCCGGTTATAAATAAGGGCAATAATGAGTATATAACTGCAACGAATAAAGACTTAGACAACAACCCTCGAATTGTTAACAAAACCGTAGATATAGGTGCTTATGAATATCAAAATGAAACCTCATGTAACAGCTTTAATGATATTACAATTAATGACACAGAAGTAACTTATGATGGAACACCTAAAGAAATTGTTTTAAATGATCTTCCTGATCATATAAGTGCAGAAATCAAATATAAAGGTATCGGGAATACTTCTTATAATGAAAGTTCTGACGCTCCTATTGATGCCGGAACTTATTTAGTAATCGTTCAATTAAAAAATAATTCTGAATCAACTGATTGCGAAACAACTCTTACAGCAAATTTGACTATCAATAAAGCTATAACTGAAATTGTTTCGGATGATTTATATACCTACATTTACGATGGAAAAGAAAAGAAAGTATTCGCTTCCCATAATCATACTGATTCTTCAATTACTTATGAACCCCAACAAGAATATGTAAATGCCGGTGGGTATACCATAACAGCAAAATCTGCTGAAACAAAAAATTACCTTGCCGCAAAAAAAGATATTATATTAGTTATAGAAAAAGCAAACTTTACTAATATTTCATTACCTGAAATAAGTGTTACTTATGATGGTTTAGAAAAATCTGTTGAGATTACCGGAACTGTACCGGCAGAAACCGATATAGTGTATGAATACGAAGGCATTAATGCAACATCCTATCCTAAACAAAAAAATAAACCTGTAAATAGTGGTACTTACCTTGTAACGGCAACAGTAAGTAACCCTAATTATAATACCCTGTTGATACAAGGTAAATTAATAATTAATAAGGCAAATTTTAACGGTATTAAACTTAATGAGAAAGTTACTACTTACAATGGTGATAAACATAATAATGTTATCACTGTTTCAGATAAACTCCCCAACAATACCGAAATAAAATATGAATACGAAGGAGTTAAACATACTTCATATCCTAAAAATACAGAAGAACCGATCAATTCCGGTACATACAAGGTGACAGCCACTATAACAAACATTAATTATAATACACTGATTCTAAACAACAACCTTATAATAAACAAAGCTGAAGCAATTATTACTGCTGAAGACGAACAAAGTTTTATTTATGATGGTAATGAGAAAAATATAAGTGCCATTCTTAATCATTCGGAAAGCCAACTTCAATATTTACCTAACAATACATATATTAATGCAGGAGACTATGAAATAAAAATTGAAGCTCCGGAATCAGATAATTACCAAAAGGCCAGTAAGAAAGTAATATTAAAAATTAAAAGGGCAAAAACTGTAATTACAGCCCAAAGTATACAAATATATACATATGATGGCAAGGAAAAAACTGTTACCGGCTCTATTAATCATAAGGAAACCACCATTGATTTTCATCCCCAAAAAGGATATATTAATGCCGGAGAATATTCAATAACATTAAAAACAAGACAAACCAATAATTATGAAGCAGCATCATTAGATGTAAAATTGATTATTGAAAAAGCACAATCCATAATTTCTGCTGATGATATACAAACATTTTTCTATAATGGTAAACAAAGAAACATTTCTGCAACTTTAAACCATAATGAGGCAGATTTAACCTTTAGCCCTCAAAAAGGCTTTACTGAATCAGGTTCTTATGATATTGTTATAAATGCACCCGCTTCAACAAATTATGAATCCGGTTCAAAGAAAGTTAAACTTATTATTAAAAAAGCGGAGGCTTTAATCACCGGTAACGAAATTCAAACATATACTTTTGATGGGACAGTAAAAAATGTAGTTGCTCAATTAAACCATGACGAAGCCACACTTACCTATTCTCCACAAAGAGGATATACAGATGCCGGCTCCTATAAAATTATCGTTAGTGCTCCTTCTACTTCTAATTATGAAGCTGTTACTAAATCCATTACTTTAAATATTAATAAAGCTGTTTCTTATCCATCAACGATTAAATTAGAAAGTAAAACATTTACTTATGATGGAAATCCACATAGTTTATTTGTTGAAGATTATCCGGAAGGCACACAAATTAATTATGAAAATAATGATAAAATTAAAAGTGGAACATATACAGTTACCGCCACTTTAATACATAAAAATTACAAAGACGTTCAATTATTCGCTCAATTAATTATTAATAAAGCTCCTTCAATTATATCCGCTGAAGATTTACAAAATTTCACTTATGATGGTAAAGAAAAAGTTGTAACGGCTTCTCTAAATCATAATGAGACATCCTTATCTTATTTTCCACAACAAGGATACAGTCAGGCGGGTAAATATACAATTACCGCTAAAGCTGCAGAGTCTAATAATTATAAACATTCTTCAAAACATATTGTTTTAAACATTGAAAAAGCTAATGCTGAAATTACGGCCGATGAGGTACAAACATTTACTTATGATGGAAATTTAAAAAAGATATCAGCTACACTTAATCATAATGAAACCGAATTAACCTTTTCACCGGTAAATGGATTTACAAATGCCGGAGAATATACAATTACCATTTCTGCTAAAGCAACTGATAATTATAAATCTGTTTCTAAAACCGTAATTTTAAGAATTGAAAAAGCAGAGGCTTCCATTATTGCAGATGATACGCAAATATTTTCATATGATGGTTCTGTTAAAAATGTAAAGGCTATTTTAAATCATAAAGAAGCCCACGTAACGTATAGTCCTAAACAAGGATATACTGAGGTAGGATCCTATGCTATTACAGCTACTGCTCCAGAAACACCTAATTATAAAAAAGTTTCTAAGGAAATTACATTGAAAATTAATTATCCTAACAAATTCCCTTCTACTGTGAAGTTGGAAAATAAATCTTTCACATACAACGGAGAACCTCATAGCTTAGTAATTTTCGGATTACCGGAATCTACCCAAGTTACTTATAAAAATAATGAACATGTAAAGGCGGGCTCATACTTGGTTACAGCGATATTAACTCATCCTAATTATGGTAAAGCAGAGTATACCGCTACCTTAACCATTGATAAGGCTAAGGCAAATATCTCCGCTGATGATGTACAATCATTTATCTATGATGGTTTAGTTAAAAATGTGACAGCTACCCTTAATCATACGGAAACTGATTTAATTTATTCACAAGGATATATTAATGCCGGGGAATATACTATAAAAGTCAGTGCTCCTGAATCTGATAATTATAAGGAAGTTTCTAAAATAATTACTTTAAAAATTGAAAAAGCTACTACAATAATTTCTGCCGAAGAGATACAAATTGCCACCTATGATGGAACAGTTAAAAAAGTTAATGCTTACCTAAATCACAACGAAACAGCAATCAATTTTGTCCCTAATGAAGGCGGCTATATCAATGCAGGAACTTATAAAATTACCATTGAAGCTCCAGCCACCCAAAATTATAAGGCAGCATCCAAAACTGTAACATTAAAAATTAATAAGGCTGATGCTGAAATTATGGCTCCTGAATTCCAAACATATGATTATGATGGATCCGTGAAAAAAATCACTGCAAGACTTAATCATGACGAAGCGGTAATTTCCTATGCACCTCAACAAGGATATACAGATATAGGAATTTATTTAATTACGGCCAGTGCTCCTGAAACAACTAATTACAATAAAGTTTCAAAAGATATTAAATTAAAAATTGTCGCAACTAATTCATTCCCGGCTTCTGTCTTATTGAAAAGTAAATCGTTTATATATGATGGCAAACCACATAGTTTATCGGTTACAGGTATACCGGAATCAACTCAAGTTTCTTATGAAAACAATGGTCATACAAATGCCGGTTCTTACTTAGTTAAAGCTAAATTAAATCACCCTAATTACGGTTCTGCGGAATATACGGCTACTCTCACCATCGATAAGGCTCCGTCCATTATTTCCGGTTCTGATACGCAAACATTAACTTATGATGGTTCTGTAAAAAATGTGACAGCTACCCTGAACCATACAGAATCAAATTTAATTTATAGTCCACAAGAAATTAGAAATGCAGGAGAATATGTTATTACCGTTTTTGCTCCGGGGTCCAAAAATTACAAAGAGGCCTCCAAACAAATAACTCTAATAATTAAAAAGGCAGTGGCAAACATTTCTGCTGATGAAACTCAAAAATTTACATATGACGGTTCTGTAAAAAATGTAACAGCTACTTTGAATCATACGGAAACTAATTTAATTTATACGCCACAGAGCTTTATTAATGCAGGTATACATAAAGTAACCGTAAGTGCTCCTGAAACTCAAAATTATTTGGAAGTATCTAAACAAATATCTTTAATTATTGAAAAGGCTAAGTCTGTTATTTCTGCTGATGACACACAAACTTTCATTTATGACGGTTCGGTGAAAAATGTTCAAGCCAATTTAAATCATACAGAAACTAATTTAATTTATTCTCCTCAACAAGGATATATTGAAGAAGGTTCTTATGATATTATCATTATAGCTAATGAAAGTTCAAATTATTTAGCTTCATCTAAAAATGTAAAACTAGTTATAAATAAAAATTCACTGGGAGTAGATGATATTACGGTAGAAAATAAAGAAATCAAAATAGCACCGAATCCAGTTTCAACTATTTTAAAAATAGCTTTCTCAAAACCACTGGTTAAAAAAGAAGTAATAAGCATCTATGATCTAATGGGTAGATTAATTATGAAAACCACCATTGCTCCGGGAGAAAAAATTAAAGAAGTCGATTTTAACGGTTATTATTCCGGTGTTTATATTTTAAAATATAAAAACAAAGTATTCAAAATCGTTAAAGAGTAAAATAGTTTTCAAATAATTACAAAAAAAGGATTCCTAAATTAGGAATCCTTTTTTAATTCTTCAACTATCAGTTTAGCCGTTCGAGAAGAAGCTCCGGAATCTCCCAACTTATGCCTGAGCTCTATATAGTTCTTTTTAATTTCTGCTGCATTTTCGGGCTCCAATATTTTAGTTAATTCACTCTTTAAATTATTGTAATTTAAATCATCTTGGATAAGCTCGGTTACTACTTTTCGATCCATGATTAGATTAACTAAAGAAATATACTGTATATGCTTAATTAATCTTTTGGCTATTTCATAAGAAATTCTACTGCCTTTATAACAAACCACTTCAGGCACGTTCAGTAAAGCAGTTTCCAGGGTAGCTGTTCCGGAGGTAACTAAAGCAGCTTGAGAGATCCTCAATAAATTATACGTTTGATTGGAAACGATCTTTACATGTGAATTCAAAAATTGTTGATAAAACTCTATTTCAATAGAGGGTGCACCTGCAATGACAAACTCATAAGATAAAAAATCTTTTTCCACCGATAACATTTGAGATAACATCTTTTTAATCTCTTGTTTTCTACTACCCGGTAGTAATGCTATTATAGGCTTATCCGAGAGACCATGCTCTTTTCTGAACTTATTTTGATCTAGTTCAGGTAATGAATTTAAAGCATCTAATAAAGGATGTCCCACAAAATCCACCGGATAATTATATTTAGCATAAAAATCTTTCTCAAAAGGAAGAATTACAAACATTCGATCAATATATTTTTTAATAATCTTTACCCTTCCGGATTTCCATGCCCATAATTGAGGAGATATATAATAAAATGTTTTTATCCCTAATTTTTTCACACTTTTACAAATGCGAAGATTGAATCCGGGATAATCAATAAAGATCACACAATCCGGTTTATATGCAGTAATATCTTTTTTACACAAGTTAATATTACCCAGTATAGTACCTAAATTAGCCACTACTTCAAGAAATCCCATAAAAGATAAATCCTTATAATGTTTAACCATTATTCCCCCTTGAGCTTGCATTAAATCTCCTCCCCAGAAACGAAATTCTGCGTTTTGATCCTCTTTTTTAATTTCTTTCATGAGGTTAGAACCATGTAAATCTCCTGAAGCCTCTCCTGCAATTATGTAGTATTTCATATTATTTAAAATTTAAGGTAGAAAATGTTCGAACCTTCCTTCTTACTCTTGTAAAGATACGTTCTTCCTCCTTTTCAATAATCAATCTGTCTCCAACGTATTTTAAATTTCTCTTATACTAATTTTTAAAATCTTTAGATTAGAATGTACGTGTTAACAATTTCTTCTTATAACTTAAAAGCGAATAAAATCTTTATAAATTAAGATAGAAGAAAAGTGGTTACAGTTTCATAAAAAACTGTAGGATTATCTACTTGAACCCAATGCCCGGCATTAGGGATAACAACTGTTTTTTCATTTGGAAATTGTTGACGTATCGAAAATTCATCTTCCTTCAAAATATAATTAGAATTTTCTCCGGCAATAAATAAAGTAGGACCTTCATATTTTCCAAAAGAAATTGTATTATTTATTAACTGATTGTATTTCTCTTTTAAGGTTTTTAAATTAAAACGAAAATCGAAACGGTTATCTTCCGTTCTGTAAACATTTTTCATTAAAAACATTAGTATTCCGGCATCACTTATATGCTGAGATAACATGTTTTCAACATCTTTTTTTTCATTTACCTTTGAAAAATCAACGCTTTCTAATGCCTTGAAAATTTGTTGATGATGTGGAGGATAGGCTTTAGGTGCCATATCAACAACTATTAATTTTTCAACAAGATCAGGGTGTTTAACAGCGCATTCCATGACAGCCTTTCCCCCTAAAGAATGCCCTAATAAAATGGCTTTATCTAATGAATAATGTTTCATATAATTAACAATATCATCAGACATAGTTGTGTAGCTCATCTCATCCGAATGAAAACTTCTACCGTGATTTCGTAAATCGATAAGATGTACTTCATTGGTTTCAGAAAATTTTTTTCCTAAAGTCCCCCAATTGTCCAACATTCCAAATAAACCGTGAAAAATCAATAAGGGCATTTTTCCGGGATTATAAAATATTTTTGAATTTAAGACACGATTTTCCATTGAATTATCTTTTTTACAAAAATATGGATATTCTTAAATATACTTATTTTTTAAATAGAAACACAAATAGGTTTTAATTTATATGTGAAACTTCATAAAAAAATGTAATTTTATACTATATTTTATCAACAAAACAATTAATTATTACATAACTAAGAAAAAAATTGAACACATGAATAATTCCAACAATCAGTTAAAAAGGAGTTTAACTAACAGACACATACAGCTCATTGCAATTGGAGGAGCTATCGGAACGGGATTATTTATGGGATCGGGAAAAACCATAAACTTGGCCGGTCCATCAATTTTATTGGTGTATACCATTATAGGTTTTATTTTGTTCTTTGTCATGAGAGCCATGGGCGAATTGCTCCTTTCCAATCTTAACTATAAATCTTTTGTCGATTTTACTACCGATTTATTAGGCCCTATGGCAGGTTTTTTTATGGGATGGACTTATTGGTTTTGCTGGATAGTTACCGGAAGTGCTGATTTAATCGCTATTTCCGGATATGTAGAATATCTTTTTCCGAATATGGTTGCACCGTGGATTCCAGCCTTAGCTTGTATAATATTATTCTTATGTTTAAATCTATTAACTGTTAAGCTTTTTGGAGAAGCAGAATTTTGGTTTGCCATAATTAAAATTATTGCCATAATTTCCCTTATTGCAATCGGTATACTATTCATAATTAATCATTTCAAATCTCCATCCGGAGTAACTACCTCACTTTCCAATATATGGAACGATGGAGGATTTTTCCCTACCGGTTTTACCGGATTTGTTGCGGGATTTCAAATCGCCGCTTTTGCATTTGTTGGAGTAGAATTGGTAGGAACGACAGCTGCTGAAACTAAAGATCCGGAAAAAACTCTTCCCAGAGCCATTAATGCCATTCCTGTTCGAGTTATTCTATTTTATGTACTTTCTTTAGCCGTAATCATGTCGGTAATGCCTTGGAGAACTATAGACCCCGACAAAAGTCCTTTTGTTGTTTTATTTTCTTTTGCCGGAATAACTGCTGCATTCAGTATAACTTATTTTGTAGTACTTACTTCCGCTGCTTCTTCTGCTAACAGCGGGATATTTTCAACCAGTAGAATGTTATACGGTCTTTCGTTAAGCAAAAAAGCACCTGTTTATTTCCGAAAACTTTCCAAAGCTTCAGTTCCTTCCTATGGATTAACGTTCTCCTGCATCTGTTTGCTCCCTGCCGTACTAATCCTTTGCTATGGAAACGAAAATATAATGTATGCTTTTACATTGGTAACTACAGTTGCTACCGTACTTTTTATTTTTATTTGGTCTATGATCCTCATATCCTATATTTCATTCCGAAAGAGAAAACCCGAACTTCACCAAAAATCAAATTATAAAGTTCCCGGAGGTCTTCTATCCATTTATTTATCCTTATTGTTTTTCTTATTTCTCATTGTGGCTTTTTGGTTTAAAGAAGACACAAGACAGGCTCTCATTTTTACTCCTTTATGGTTTATATTATTGGGAATTTGCTACTCAATAATTCCAAAACAAATAAAAAACCAGTGGAAAGCACATTTTTAGAATTTTATACCTTTTATCAAGTAAAAAGATTTTCTAAAATCAATTAGTTCAAACAAAAAGTGATCTTTACTAATCATTTAAGATTTTAAATTGTTTGTAGAGTTAAATTAAAAAGCGTTGTCCGTTATCCTCAAAATTGCCATAGTTTGGTGGTAAAACACAAGCAGCCTTAGTACTCATACTTTTATAATAGGTATTAAATACCTAAATTTGAAAAATATCAACGAAAATAAATCTAATACAATATGGCTAGAAATTGGGAAACCATAAAAGAATACTCTGATATTTTATTTGAATACTGGAACGGAATTGCAAAAATAACTATTAATCGACCGGAAGTTTATAATGCTTTCCGACCGGAAACCAATTTTCAAATGATTGAAGCAATGGAATATTGTCGAGAGCATCCCGAAATTGATGTAGTTATCCTAACCGGAGCGGGAGATAAAGCCTTTTGCAGCGGAGGTGATCAAAATGTGAAAGGTGTTGGCGGCTACGTAGGAGAAGATGGAGTACCTAGATTAAATGTATTGGAATTACATAAAAAAATAAGGGAAATTCCTAAACCGGTAATTGCTATGGTAAACGGATATGCTATCGGAGGAGGACATGTGCTTCATGTCGTTTGTGATTTAACAATAGCTTCCGAAAATGCTAAATTTGGACAAACCGGTCCAAAAGTTGGAAGCTTTGACGGTGGTTTTGGTTCATCGTACCTTGCCAGAAGTATTGGTCAAAAAAAGACAAGAGAAATTTGGTTCCTATGCCAACAATATACCGCTGAAGAAGCTAGAGAAATGGGAATGGTAAATAAAGTTGTTCCAAAGGAACAACTTGAAGATGCCACCATAGAATGGTGTGAAATTATGCAGCAACGAAGTCCAATGGCATTACGTATGATAAAACGTTGTTTAAATGCTGAGCTTGACGGGCAGCATGGTCTAATGCAATTAGCCGGAGATGCTACCCTTATGTATTATTTAATGGATGAAGCCCAAGAAGGTAAAAAAGCTTTCTTGGAAAAACGTAAACCCGATTTTAAAAAATTCCCTAAATTTCCTTAATAATATTAAAAAAGTTCCTTAATCAAGGAACTTTTTTTATTTGAATATGAAAATACTTTGTTTTATATCGTTCATACAAAACAATATCATTTTAAAACTACATCAATAATTTTTATCTATTAAAAACTTTATTTTAAATGATGAAATAATTTCATTGATTATCAAGTCTCTTAGTTCTATATACTCTTATCTTTCATTTTATAATTGGTAAAGATAGTATACAAAAAAATACAAGTCCATTAAATCTATTTTATTTTCCATTGTTAAAAAAATCACTATTTCTCCCTTATAAAATTTTACCATTACTTACGTTTTAAAACCGATTTTTCAGATAAAAACAAAAGTAATAGTAGACCCTATTAGAAAATTTTTCTAAAAATTTTCATCATAATAATTTGTAAATAAATTTTAATTAATTAAAACTTTTACAATTAATTAAGTAATAATTAATCTAATTTATCAATCATATATTGATAAGAAAAAATTATCTTATCTGTTTTTTAAAAAAATGATTAATATCAGAATAGTAACTCCATATTGTTTCGTTTTCTTTCGTAATTTTGCTACTAAAATAAAACCAAACATTTGTGAAAACAGAATTATCTAATTCTAGTAAAACTAACACTTGGGATGTAATTGTTATCGGAGGAGGTGCGACCGGTGCCGGAACTGCCCGAGATTGTGCAAGGAGAGGATTGCGTACGCTTATGTTAGAGCGTCACGATATAGCTACTGGAGCTACGGGAAGAAATCACGGATTACTACATAGCGGCAGCCGTTATGCGGTTACTGATAGAGAATCCGCTGAAGAATGTATCAAAGAAAATATGATCTTAAAACGTATCGCCAGCCATTGTGTTGAAAAAACAGACGGTCTTTTTTTAACCTTACCGGAAGACGATATTGCTTTTCAATCTAAATTTATAGAGGCTTGCCATACTGCAGGAATTGATGCTAAGGCCATCGACCCTAAAGAGGCATTACATTTAGAGCCTTCTGCAAATCCTTCCATAATCGGTGCAGTAGTTGTACCGGATGGAACTGTAGATCCGTTCCGTTTAACTCTTTCTAATATAGTAGATGCTAAACAACATGGAGCAACCATTGAAACCTACCATGAAGTTTTAGGATTAATTAAAGAGCAGAACAGAGTTATCGGAGTAAAAGTTTATGATCATATAACTAAACAGGAAAAAAATTTATATGCTTCTATAGTAGTAAATGCCGGAGGAATATGGGGTCAAAAAATTGCGGAGTATGCTGATTTAAAAATAAAAATGTTTCCTGCTAAAGGATCGCTTCTTATTTTTGGACACAGAGTTAACAATATGGTATTAAACCGTTGTCGTAAACCTGCGGACTCTGATATCCTCGTACCCGGAGACACCATTTGTTTAATAGGTACAACTTCCACCCATGTCCCTTACGAAGAAATTGACAACATGTATGTTACTCCTGAAGAAGTAGACATCTTAATCCGTGAAGGTGGAAAACTATCCCCTACCCTGCTTCAAACCCGAATATTACGTGGGTATGCAGGAGTGCGACCATTAGTAGCTTCCGATGATGATCCTACAGGACGTAATGTTAGCCGAGGTATCGTTTTATTAGACCATGCTACAAGAGATGGCCTGGAAGGTTTTATCACCATTACCGGTGGTAAATTAATGACGTACCGATTAATGGCTGAATGGGCTACAGACTTAGTATGTAAAAAATTAAATAATACAACTCCTTGTACAACCGCTGAATCCAATCTTCCGGGATCTCAACAAAGTACTGAAGAAATAAATCAAAAAATGACTTCAGTACCAACTACCATACGTAAATCTGCCATTTACAGATTGGGAGATATGGCAGAGAATTTAAAAGCAAACAAGGTTACGGAAAATAGTTTAGTTTGCGAATGTGAGGAAGTATCTGTCGGAGAAGTCGAATATGCTATTAATGAATTACATGTCAACAATCTAATTGATCTTCGTAGAAGAACTCGTGTTGGCATGGGAACCTGTCAAGGAGAACTTTGTGCCTGTAGAGCAGCCGGATTAATGAACCATTATCAAGTTTTAAGCCCGGATAAATCTAAAGAAGATTTAACCATTTTCCTTAATGAAAGATGGAAAGGAATACGTCCTATTGCTTGGGGCGATACTTTAAGAGAGAGTGAATTTACCAGTTGGGTTTATGAAGGAGTATGCGGATTAGATATGATACAAGAACAAATTAAAAAAGCAAAAGATGAAATTTGATACAGTAATAGTAGGAGGTGGTTTAACCGGATTGGTTAGTGGAATTAGATTAATGCAGAAAGGGCAAAAATGCGCTATTATCTCTTCCGGACAAAGTGCTTTACATTTTTTTTCAGGTTCTTTCGATTTGTTAAATAATCTTCCGGACGGAACGCCTGTTAATAACCCGGAAGCTTCCCTATCAGAACTTTCTAAACAAGCGCCGAATCATCCATATACCAAAATGGGCGAATCTAAATTTAAAGAATTAGCCCAAGAAGCTAAAAATTTTCTAAATGAAATTGGAATAAAAATCCAAGGGTCTTCAACTAAAAATCATTATCGAATTACCCCTATGGGTATGATAAAACCCACTTGGTTAACCATGCCAAATTTTGTTTTTTTTGAAAATGGAAAATTTCCGATTAAAAAAGCAGCAATTATAAATGTTGAGGGATTTTTAGATTTTAATCCTGATTTTATTTCCGAAGCATTTGAAAAAATAGGTGTGGAAACTACCATCAACTATTTCAACTTACCGGAATTAAATACAATCAGAAAAAATCCGAGCGAATTTAGATCTACTAACCTGTCCTTTGTATTTGACAAAGAAGCTAACCAAGATCTTCTGGCTAAAATTCTCACTGAAAAAAGTCAAGGATGCGATGCTATTATTTTCCCTGATTGTATTGGCTTTAGAAATTCGGATGTATTACCTAAACTCATTCAAAAGGTAGGAAAACCTATATATTTAATCCCGACCTTCCCTCCTTCCCTAGTAGGTGTTAGTACTCAATTATATCTAAAAGATTATTTCACAAAATTGGGCGGTATTTTTATGCTGGGAGACAGCGTAACCCATGCCAACATTGAAGGAAATCAAGTTACCGAATTATATACACTCAACCACGGAAATATTCCAATTTCTGCCAAAAACGTAATACTTTCTTCCGGAAGCTTTTTTAGTCAAGGATTATTAGCTGATAGTAAACAAGTTTATGAACCTGTATTTGACCTTGATACGGATTATTTACAAGATCGAGCAGAGTGGTATAATAGTAATTTATTTGAAAAGCAAAATTATCAACAGTTTGGTGTTAAAACTGACAAAAATTTTCACGGTATAAAAAACGATATGCCTATCGATAATCTATATGTGGCAGGTGCCATTCTTAGTGGGTTCAATCCATTAAAAGAAGGATGCGGTGCAGGTGTTTCTTTTTTATCCGCATTATATGTAGCTGAACAAATTTTAATCAAAGAAAAGACCTATGAACCTATTGCTCAATAAAAGTGAAAATAATTTCGAACAATGCATTAAATGTACGATCTGTACGGTGTATTGTCCCGTATCCAAAGTAAATCCCGATTATCCGGGACCAAAACATTCCGGCCCTGATGGAGAAAGATTACGTTTAAAAGACCCTGAATTTTATGACGAATCTTTAAAATATTGTATTAACTGCAAAAGATGTGAAGTTGCTTGTCCATCTAACGTTAAGATTGGAGATATAATCCAGATGGCTCGTATTAAATACAGCAAGAAAAAACCTATTTTAAGGGATGTAATTCTTGCTCACACGGACTTTATGGGTACACTGGCTACTCCATTTGCTCCTATTGTGAATGCAATGACTTCTTTTAAACCGGTTAAAAGCTTAATTGAGCCTATCTTAAAAATAGATAAGAGAAGAAGCCTTCCCAAATATTCATTCGGTACGTTCAGAAGTTGGTACAAAAATGTTGCTGAAGAACAAAAAAAATATCCAACACAAGTATCTTATTTTCACGGTTGTTATGTAAATTATAATAATCCGCAGCTTGGAAAGGATATGATCAAAGTTCTTAACTCATTGAACATAGGGATTCAACTTCTTGAAAAAGAAAGATGTTGCGGTATTGCTTTAATATCAAACGGTTTTATAGATAAAGCTAAGAAAAACGCGACCATCGATGAAGCTGAAATTCGCAAATCCGTAATAGACAAAAAACTTCCGGTAATCACTACTTCTTCTTCCTGTACGTTTACTGTACGTGATGAACATTCTCATCTTTTGGGAGTAGATAATAGTTCCGTTAAAGATCAAGTAGAATTAGCTACTCGATACATTTACCGATTACTGAGTTCTTCTGACACTAAACTTAAGTTTAAAAATAAACCTTTAAAAATTGCGTATCATACCCCTTGTCACATGGCAAAATTAGGATGGACGTATTATTCCGTTGAATTGTTAAAACTTATTCCAAATGTAGAAGTAACCGTTTTAGAATCTAATTGTTGCGGAATTGCCGGAACTTTTGGATTTAAAAAAGAAAATCACGAAGTTTCTAAAAAAATTGGTGATCCATTATTTAATCAAATAGAAACGGGAGGTTTCGATCTTGTTGCAACCGATTGCGAAACTTGTAAATGGCAAATTGAAATGTTTACCACTAAAAAATGTGAACATCCCCTTAGTATAATTGCCAATGCATTAGAGAATTGATATTATATTTTCAGTAAAAAACCCTTATGAAAAATCATAAGGGTTTTTTTTATAAACAAATCAAAATTTATTTGGCTACAATTACTTCTATTCCATTATCTTCTAAAGTGGTAAGATCCTTTTCCGTAATATCATTATCTGTAATCAAAACATCTACTTTATCCAGAGAACAAATCTGACCAAACCCTCTTTTATTTATTTTAGTTGAATCTGCCAAAACAATGACTTTCTCCGATTGCTCTATCATTACTTTATTAAGATGAGCTTCTGTTGAATTGGAGGTTGAAAGACCAAAGTCTAGGTCTATGCCATCTATTCCCAAAAACAATTTATTACATGAAAATTTTTTTAATTCGGATTCTGCTAAAGATCCTATTACGGAAATGGAGCTTTTCCTTAGATTTCCCCCCAGCTGAATTACATCAATAAAAGAATCCTTACTCAACTCCATTGATACACTTAACGAAGAGGTAATGATTGTTAATTTTTCATATCCTGAAATGATTTTTGCTAAATAATATACAGTAGTTCCTGAAGCTAAAATAATAAAATCCTGATCGTTAACGAACTTAAGTGCAGCTTTCGCTATTTTTTGTTTTTGCATTACTTGCACAAATTCTTTTTCGTTAATATTTTTTTCGAAAGCATAGAGAGGCTGCTTACTTGCTCCACCATGTGTTCTATATAAAAGACCGGTATT
This sequence comes from Apibacter sp. B3546, assembly GCF_009827885.1. Taxonomy (NCBI): domain Bacteria; kingdom Pseudomonadati; phylum Bacteroidota; class Flavobacteriia; order Flavobacteriales; family Weeksellaceae; genus Apibacter; species Apibacter sp. B3546. The sequence continues at coordinate 166,374 of NZ_WINW01000036.1, forward strand.
TTCCAAATATTGAAGATCCTTTCTGATAGTAACCGCCGAAACATTTAATTTTTCACAAAGCTCATTAACTTTAGTGAAATTATGCTCATCTAATTCATCGATAATAAGTTGCTGCCTTCTATTAAGCTTAATCATGATCAGGAATTTTTGAAAGTTTAAAGTTAAGAATAAAATCTAAATCTTTATTGCATTTTATCAATATGTCAATTAAATTATCATTAACAACTATACAGCCAATAAATTATTTTATTTTTATTCCATTAATTAACAGCCTGCACCTTTATTTTATCAAATTTTTAACTAAAATTTATAGGAATTTCAACAGAAAATTGTATATTAAAAAATTTCATACTGTTTCGTATTGTTTTTTTTGTAATTTTACCGACAACAGAAAAGAAGCAAAAAACAATTAAATTAAAACAAAATGAAACGAAGTGATCAATTATCAAAACTAAATACAAATTCTGAATGGGATGTAATTATAATTGGTGGCGGTTCAAGTGGTTTGGGAGCAGCTGTAGATGCAGCAACAAGAGGATATAAAACCGTTTTATTTGAAGCTCATGATTTTGCAAAAGCAACATCAAGTCGTTCTACAAAATTACTTCATGGAGGTGTTCGATATTTAGCACAAGGAGATATTGCCTTAGTAAAAGAGGCACTAAGAGAAAGAGGTCTTTTGGAAAGAAATGCCAGTCACCTTGCAAAAAAACAAGTTTTTGTTATACCTAACTATAAATGGATTGATGGTCCTTTTTACACCATTGGGCTAAAAATATATGATATGCTTTCGAAAAAACTTAGCTTAGGAAAATCCGAGCATATCAGTAAAAGCAAAGCGCTGGAAATGCTACCTACTGTAGAACCTAACGGTCTACATGGAGGGGTAATATATTATGATGGACAGTTTGACGATTCTCGTATGGCTGTAAATCTTGCCCAAACTGCTGTAGAAAATGGGGGAGCCATCTTAAACTATATGAAAGTAACCGGTTTAATCAAAGATGATAAAAACCAAATTACAGGTGTAAAAGTTAAAGACGAAATTAACGGTACCGAATACGAAGTAAAAGGAAAGGTAGTATTAAATGCCACCGGTGTATTTACTAATGATATTCTTAATATGAATGACCCTAACCATAAAAAAACAGTTGTTCCAAGTCAAGGGATCCACTTAGTATTAGACAAATCATTCTTACCGGGAGATAATGCTTTGATGATTCCTAAAACCAGCGACGGAAGGGTATTATTTGCCGTTCCATGGCATAACAGACTAGTGGTAGGTACCACAGATGTATTAGTTGATCACCCAAGTTTAGAGCCTAGAGCTTTGGAACAAGAAATTGAATTTGTACTTAATACAGCATCTCAATATCTTGTTAAAAAACCTACTCGAAAAGACGTATTATCCATCTTTGCGGGACAAAGACCATTAGCGGCTCCTGATAAAGAAGGAGGAAGCACTAAAGAAGTATCTAGAAATCATAAAATTTTAGTTTCAGAAACCGGATTATTAAGTATAATCGGTGGAAAATGGACTACCTTCCGACAAATGGCAGAAGACTTTATAGATAAAGCCATAGAGACCGGAAAAATTGACCGTAAACCTTGTAAAACAGTTAATCTTTCCATTCACGGGAATATGCCGGCAAATCAAGTAGACAGAACCAATCATTTATATGTTTATGGTTCCGATATACCGGCTATCAAAAAACTTCAGCAAGAAAATCCTGAATATGCAGAAAAAATCCATCCAAACCATGACTATACAAAAGCTGAAATTGTATGGGCTGTTAGACAAGAGATGGCGCAAAAAGTTGAAGATATATTAGCCCGAAGAGTTCGACTATTATTTGTTGATGCGCGCGCTGCTATAGATGCAGCTGAATCGGTAGCAAAAATTATAGCTAACGAATTAGGATATGACGACAATTGGGTTGCTAAAGAAACTAAAGAGTTCCAAGATTTAGCCAAAGGATATTTATTAGTTAATTACTAAAATAAGTTGTCTATCATTTTTTCATTAAAAAAATAATTAACTCTATTATAAATTTAAAAAAATGTCAAATTTTTTAGCTCCACCTAAGCCTATTGAACGTAAGCCGGAATCGGAAGTTAAATCTTCCTATACGCAATTGAGGCTTCAGGTCTTCATAGGAATATTTATAGGATATGCAGCCTATTATCTTGTTAGAAAAAACTTTTCATTGGCTATGCCTTATTTAGTTGAAATGGGTTTTTCTAAATCAGACCTCGGAATTGCCTTTTCATTCAATGCTACTGCGTATGGTTTATCTAAGTTCATTATGGGTGGTATTTCAGATAGAAGTAATGCAAGAAAATTCCTTCCTTTAGGATTAATTTTAGCTGCGGTTTCAACCATTATAGCAGGAACTTCCATAGGAATGTATAATATTACCGTAATGGCCGTTTTCCAATTTTTAGTGGGTTGGTTCGGGGGTATGGGTTGGCCTCCCTGCGGACGTGTGATGACTCATTGGTTTTCTGTTAAAGAAAGGGGAACAAAAATGGCTATATGGAATTTAGCTCACAATGTTGGTGGTGGATTATTAGGTCAGGTAACCAAATGGGGAATTCTTTTCGCTTCATCTCTTAGTATGAGTGTTCTAAGCTGGAAAGTAGGAATGTTTTGGTTTCCTGCAGGAATTGCCATCCTAATCGCTATAATTTCTTATATTCTTATTCGTGACAATCCTCAAGCATGCGGCTTGCCGAGCATTGAAGAATATAAAAATGATTTCCCTCCTAATTATTCTAAAGATTCCGAAAAAGTATTATCGACTAAAGAAATATTTTTCAAATACGTTTTAAATAACAAAATGCTTTGGTTCGTTGCATTCGCTAACGCCTTTGTTTACTTTATCCGATACGGAGTACAAGACTGGGCTCCAACTTATCTTTCAGAAGTAAAAGGATATTCCCAAAGTGATATCAGCAATGCCTATACCTATTATGAATTGGCTGCTATACCGGGAACCTTATTATGTGGTTGGGTTAGTGATAAGATATTTAAAGGGAAAAGAGCCATGACTACCATTATATTTATGTTATTGGTAATTGTATCAATAGTTGTGTATTGGCAAAATCCGGACAGTAAATTAGTTGATTTAATAGCATTAACTTCAATTGGATTCTTTATCTATGGTCCGGTGATGTTAATAGGTGTTCAAGCATTAGATTTAGCTCCTAAAAATGCAGCAGGAACAGCTGCAGGTCTTACCGGTTTCTTCGGTTATTTTATCGGTACTTCATTACTTGCTAATATAGTTATGGGAAAAGTAGTTGAATCCCTTGGATGGTCGGCAAGCTTCCAATTGTTAATTGGCAGCGGCATTTTATCCATTATATTTATGGCTTTCACTTACAAAAAAGAACAAGAATTGGATAAAAATAAATAACAATATAAAAATACATTCTTTTTCTGTTTTTAATAAGTTTTGATTGTGATAAAATTTTTTGGAATGAATTACAAATGGATGTATAAATCCATTACTGAATAAAAGCTCTGATTTAATTGAAAATTATTTGAAAAAATAATGATTGATAAAAGATAAAACTTGAGTTATAAAATAAGAGTTAAAAATTCTGTTTTAGATATGATGTAAATAGAGCCACCAATAAAATTTTTCACAATCAAAACCTATTAGCATTTAAAAGAAATACCATCAAGTAGCAAGATATCTCAAAAATTAAATTCAAACTAAATTCACTTTTTTATAATAGTTATATGAGAAATAATAAGCTGGTTACATTAGCATGTTTAAGTATGATAGCTTTATCATGTAGTAGCGATGATAACGCATCCACAAACAGTAAAGAAGAAGTTCTTCATTTATCTCCTGAAATGCAAAAAGTAAGGGATTACGTTCCTGAAAATGCCGTAATAGGTCACAGAGGAACCTCTTATTGGGCACCGGAGTCTACAGAGTCCGCATATAGATGGGCACGAAATATGGGAGCAGATTATTTGGAAGCTGATCTTCAAATTACCAAAGACAGCGTAATTTTAGTAGTGCATGACAATGTACTGACCCGAACGTCCAACATTAAAGATATCTATCCGGACAGAGCAACTCAACCTGCCTCTACCTTTACTTATGAAGAATTATTAAAGTTGGATGCCGGTACTTGGTTTAACCATGATAAAAATACATCACCCGACAGAGCTAGACCAAGCTTCTCCTCTCAAAAACAATATATCAGCACCTTGGAAGACTTACTAATGTTTGCACAAGGAAAACGTTTAAAAAGAGATGCTAACGGAGAAAGAATTTGGAAAAAAACAAACGGAAAATATACTTTTGAATATGAAAATGATCCGGCAGATAATGGAAACAGACCCGGAATTTATATTGAAACTAAAGAGCCCAGCTTAAATCCCGGAATAGAGCATGCTTTAGTTAAGGAATTGAATCGACATGGATGGAACATTATTGAAAAACCGGCTACAGAAACTGCCCATTTCAAAAACGGTAAAGTAAATGTCGGAAATACCAATGGAAAAGTTGTATTACAGACTTTTTCTCATAATAGCTTACTGATTTTAAAAGATTTATTTAAAGGAAAAATTCCAACCGCTTTATTATTTTGGAAAGGTACCGGTCCGGATGATATACATGATGATCAACAATCCACTTATATAAAGCATATTAATTTTGGAATTGAAAATTTAGCACAGTTTATTGGTCCTTCTATTGCCGGAGGAACTCCACCCGACAATTGGCCGGAATTATTAAATCCTTGGCAAGCAGAATTAATACACCAATCAGGCATGAAAATACATCCTTACTCTTTCGATAATGAGGGACAAATGATTAAATATTTTTCTTTTTATGATGGAATGTTTACCAATCAATCGGATCTAACAATTCGTTTCTATCATGAAAAGCAACTCAGAGAAGGAGGACCGGCTTATCAAGATGCTAAAACTATATTGACAGATTTAGGCTACTAAACAAAAAAATTATAGGTTATTTTCAATTTTATTACTTCGATATAGTTTAAATGTTGTTTTCTTAAGAAGTTTAACAAAATTGAAAATAACCCTTTCATCAAACAGTAAAAAACTACTTATCAAAATTTCACCTAATTAAAATTTAAAAATTAGATACGCGTCAATCGTTTACTATCACATTTCATTTTTTAATCAGATCCTATTAATAAAAATAATCTTATAAAAAACACGAAGTAAAAAATCTAGCCATTAGTTGATCAATAAAGAATAAATAAACGAGTCAAAATAAAAAATAAAATAAATATTAACGTTACAAAAAAAAGATCATGAAAAAACTAATACTTGCACTATTAGTAGTTGGATTCACTTCCATGAATGCTCAAAAATTAGCAAAATCAGGGAGTAGCTACAAACTAAAAAAAGTTATTCCTGTTGAAGGAAGACAAGGTATTGCTATAGACAAAGATTACTACTATGTATCAAGCAGCACCGCTTTATTCAAATACGATAAAAATGGGAATCTAATTACAAAAAACGATAAACCATTTACCAAATTTGAAAAACAAGTAAATCATTTCGGAGATATCGATATTTATAATGGAGAAGTTTATACCGGAGTAGAATTTTTTGATTCTGGAGTTGTACGCAACATTCAAATTGCCGTTTACGATGCTGAAACTTTAGATTATAAATATTCTATAGATTTTGGAGAAATTGAACAACCGGAAGTTAGTGGTATTACTATTGACAGAAAGAACAACATTGCTTGGATGTCTGATTGGACTTCCGGATGGTATGTATACAAATATGATTTAAAAACTAGAAAATATATTGGTAAAGTTCATTTACAACCCTCTCCGCAATGGCAGCAAGGGGTTTATCATATTGATGGAAAACTTTTAATAACTTCTGATGACGGGGATTCCGATATTCCGGAAGCAGATAATGTTTATATTGCTGACGTAAGCGATCCGAACCAAACTCGTGCGGAAGTTTCTTTATTTAGATCAATTCCTGAATTTAAAAGAGCCGGAGAAATTGAAGGTCTTTCAATTGATCCTGTAACCAATGACCTTGTTATCCTTAATAATAGAGGAGCAATCATTAAAATGGGTATGCCGTCCGGATTCTACCCAGGCTATGACAGAGAAATTCACGAATTGTATATTTTTGAAAAAACTAAAAAATAATTCTCTTTCGTTCCACTTATTAACATAAAAAGATAAGGCAAAGCATTGAATACCAAATCTTTGCCTTATTTCAACAACTACATTACGAAACCAATTAATTACTAAACAAAAACAACTAACATGAAATTTAAACGCAGTTTATCTCTTTTCTTTACGGCAGCATTTATTTTAGGCTATGGCCAAAAAGCCTCCCTGGATAAATTCCAACAAGACAGCGATTCTATTAAAAAAAGACCTTCACTTGTGGAACGTATGAACAGCGATAGCTCCCAACTTTCTCAAGGTATTAAGTTAAATTTTATTAAAGAATTAACGGGAGGAGATGAAAATAGCTTTACTCCTACTCTGAAATACGGAATCGGTATGGTTCTGGAAACTATTTACCAACAAGTTCCTAGTGAAAAAGGACCTCATAAAGAAGCAAATTCAAGCTATAATTTTCAACCGGCTGCATTCAAAATAGGATTCTTACATACAGATATGGCTATATCTCCTAAATTGAGCGCTAGCATAACTTGGAACCTACACGCAAGCAAAATTTCTGATGCTTTCATTAAATATAACTTCAATCCGTTGCTTAATTTACAGTTAGGACGTTTTAAAGGAGCCGGAAACAGAGCTGCTAATGAAACATCTGCTTATGACTTAGATTTAGCCGACTTTACTTATACATCTGAAAATCAAAGTGCAGCTCAAGGAGCTCCTGATTTAAGACATTATGGTATTAACGTTTCAGGTAACGTTAAAAATTTTGTACGATACGCCTTCTTTTTGCATAATAGCGACAGCAATCGAGACAGATATTGGTCTTCATTCAACGATGGTCCATCGGAAGGACAAGGAAACCACGGTTTAGAATTTAAAAGCTGGGATGCATCCCTACGTTTTTTCCCTGTAAAAAATGTTGAATTCGGTGGTCATATGGGTGCTGTTAATCTTCCGGGAATGGGCTTTAAACAAACTTGGGCTTATTCAGGGTTTTTATATTATATAAATCCTAACAAATACAAATTTAAATTTGATTACGGTACTTACAAAAATGTACGATTTACAAGCGTTGATGAAAATGGAAATACTATATTTGTAACCCCTAACAATATGGATTATACTAAACATGATTTTGTTAAGGTTAATAAGTTAGGTTACTCTTTATTAGCAGGATTTAATATTACTCCAAAAATTGAACCTGTTGCAAGATTTGAATATTTCAATCAAGGAAATAAAGATATTTCCGGATTTGACTATGAAAAGCTTTACTTATATACTGCCGGGGTGAATTTTTATTTATACCCTAACAGTCCAAGAATGGCAAAAATAACAGCGTTCTATCAGCATAGAGCGGAAACCGGTGGACCAAGCATTGCTAATGATTGGTTCGGATTGAGTTACCAAATCGTATTATACAATAATACGAAAGGAGTTTTTTAACATAATAAAAAACATATAAAATTTAAAATACATTTAAAAAAAGATCTTTAAATTACTAATCATCCTATTTTAAATGTATTTTTTGTTTTATTTTATACGGACAAATTAAATAACTAAAATCAATAAAGATGAAAGAAAAATTCATTTTAGCTTTAGATCAGGGAACTACATCTTCCAGAGCTATCTTATTTAATCATGGAGGAGAAATAGTATCGGTTGCACAAAAAGATTATACCCAATACTTTCCAAAACCGGGATTAGTGGAACATCACCCTGAAGAAATTTGGTCTTCGCAAATGTCTGTTGCTGCCGAAGCAATAGCTAAAAAAGGTATATCCGGATTGGATATAGCTGCGATTGGTATTACCAACCAAAGGGAAACCACAATTGTATGGGATAGAGAAACCAGTGAAACCATTTACAATGCTATCGTTTGGCAAGACAGAAGAACTTCCAAATATTGTGATGAACTTAAAGAACAAGGTTTAACTGATATGATCCGAGAAAAAACCGGTTTAATACTGGATGCGTATTTCTCAGGTACAAAATTAAAATGGATATTGGACAACGTTCCGGGAGCAAGAGAAAAGGCTGAGCAAGGAAAACTTTGTTTTGGTACAGTTGATACTTGGTTGGTATGGAAACTTACCAGAGGAAAAATGCACGTTACCGACGTTTCTAATGCTTCTCGTACCTTATTGTTTAATATTCATACTTTGGAATGGGATGAAGATTTATTAAAATTATTCAACATTCCTAAATCTATGCTTCCTGAAGTAAAACAAAGCAGTGAAGTGTATGGTGAAACCTCCACTACTCTATTCTCAACAAAAATTCCTATTTCAGGTATTGCCGGAGATCAACAAGCTGCTTTATTCGGTCAATTGTGTACAAATAAAGGAATGGCGAAGAATACATACGGTACAGGGTGTTTCTTATTAATGAATACAGGTGAAAAACCGGTTTTATCTAAAAATAATTTATTAACTACTATTGCGTGGAAAATTAATGGTAAAACTTATTATGCGCTTGAAGGTAGCGTTTTCGTTGGTGGAGCGGTAGTTCAGTGGTTAAGAGACGGAGCTAAAATTGTTAAAACCTCTGCTGACACTGAAAATTTAGCTAAAACTGTTTCTGATAATGGTGGGGTATATTTTATTCCTGCATTAACGGGCTTAGGTGCTCCGTACTGGGATCCCTATGCTCGTGGAGGAATTTTAGGAATTACTAGAGGAACTACCGATGGACACATTGCCAGAGCTACTTTAGAAGGTATTGCATACCAAGTGTATGATTTAATAAAAGCTATGGAAGCTGACTCCGGCGTTCATGAAATTGAACTTCGAGTTGACGGGGGTGCTTGTGCTAACAATTTAATGATGCAATTCCAATCTGATATTTTCGGATTTAATGTAATTAGACCTAAAACATTGGAAACAACTGCTCTAGGTGCTGCCTATTTGGCCGGTTTAGCTGTTGGTTATTGGAAAAGCATTGATGAACTTCAAGCTCAACGATCTGTAGACCGTGTATTTACACCTGAAATGGATAAAGATAAAGCCGAACATTATTTAAAAGGTTGGAAAAGAGCGGTAAGCAGAGTACTTAATTGGGTTGATGATGAAGACAAATAAAGTTTTCACGCAAAGACTTTCATTTACTATAAAAATTATATAAAGCAAATTAAAGAAGTAATTAATTAATTGCTTCAACAAGTCAAGTTCTTAGCGTTGGTTTTTGTGATTTTTTGTAAAACTAATTACAATTAGAAACAGTAACTAACAATATAGTTTCTATGGATTGATTAATCATACCCGTAGCATAGTTATAGATGGTTTTACTGATGCTAATTCTGAACCTAAATTTCAAATTTTTGCAGAATTCGGCATCTGTAAATCTATCTATAAAATATATTATAAAATTTAGACAAGATAATTATCAGCTTTATAATAATCTCTAAAATATTTGTACTAAATATCCTATTTTTTTAATCTAATTGATACAAAAGTTTCAATATGTTTCCGAATAATTAGCAAGAAATTATATATTCCGATAGAATATTTATATTTTTACACTCAAATTTCAATGCTGATTTAAAATAAAAAACAAACTAAAATCCATTAATATGAAAAAAATTCTTATTTTACTTACACTTCTTATATCTTCTATTTCATTATATAGTCAAGAAATAGAAAGATTAGATTTCAATCTTAGTTTACGATCCAACCACTTTTGGAGAGGTATAACTGTAACAGACGGTGCAATGGCCGACGTAGACATAAATTATGCTTTAGATCATAAAAAATATCTAAAATTGGGAGTTTGGGGCGGTATAGGTCTCGGGGATACAAACGGACAACACTATCATGAAATTAATTACTATCTACACTATAGTACGGGAAAATGGGGTGTCGGTGTATGGGATGTATTCAATTCTACCGGAAGATTAAAAGATGCTAAGGATAATGACATTTGGAATTATGATCACAAAACAACCGGACATCGATTTGATTTCAGAGGATATTTTGTTTTCTGTGACAGCTTTCCTTTAAAACTGGATTATGGAACTTCTTTTTACGGAGCAGACAGAAATGAAAAAGGAGATCAAAGATGGTCTACTTATACCGGACTAAATTATCCTATTATAAAAGGTAAAGTGGTGGATCTAGATATATTCTGCGGTGCTGCTTTTGGTCTTGCAGGAAAATCTAGCTTTTACGGTAATGAAAAACACGATTTCGACATTGTAAATGCCGGAATTACAGCTTCTAAAGATGTTACGGTTCTCGGATATAAATTACCTGTTTCTGCCACAGCCATGTGGAATCCTTCTCGCAAAGAAGCAAGAGTCCAAATCGCCACTTCATTATTTTAAAAAAAATTTTTAATTCAGATATAAAAAAAGCCGGTTTATAATAAATCGGCTTTTTTAGTTATTAAAATACTTTAAACCATTTTCGTATAAAAAATAATTTTATAAATTTACGTTTTCAGTACAAGCTAAAAATTCGGATTTTTTAATCAATTGAAGCAAAAAAGATTATTTCTATAAATGCAAACATCTATAAGAAGCTACTTAGTTCTATTATTTTTTCTCTTTTTTTCTCTACATCTTTTCTGTCAAATACACATTAAAATTGTAAATATTGAAACCAATCTACCTGTTGAAAAAGCTTTTATTTACAATGAATCAAATAGCCTGTTAGGATTTACCAATGCAGAAGGAATGATTACTTTAGATAGTAATATAAATAAAATAATCATTCGTGTTGATGGTTACTTGCCTAAAATAGAAATGATCGGCAAACTGGATAAAACTATTTATTTATTTAAAAAAATTAAAAAAAAGAGTGATCCAAAGGCTGTATCTATACTAAAAAAAGTATGGGAAAAGAGCAGTAAAAATAATGCTGATCATCTCAATGCGTATAAGTTTGATTCGTATGTAAAATTTACTTTAGACATGCCTTCTGATTCCGTTACTTATATTAATCATCCTAAAAGAAAACTGGATACTTTAAACAATAAATTAAAAGGATTTTTAGAAAAAAGCATGGTTTTTATTGGTGAAAGAACTATGCTTTATGAATATGATAAAAAATATGGTAAAAAAGCCATTGTAACAGCTTATAAAGCAGGAGGATTTAGTAATCCACAATTTTTTAATTTTTCCATTGCAAAATCAATGGCCAATGATTATCCTGAAATGCTTAAGCCCAGGGAAACGCAGGGAACTATATCCCGATTGGTAGACAGTGTCTATATTAACAACAGAAAAACATATGTTATCTATACTTATTCTCATGGAAAAAGTGAAGCTCAATTTTACAAAAATCTAACTGTTTTTGTAGATTCTGAATCGTATGCGCTCGTAAAATTAATTGGCAATAATTCTAAAATCTCCAATATATACTACGAAATAACTTATGCTCCCTATGAAGGAATTTGGTATACAGAAGATGAATATATGAAGACAGAAATTTTAAGCAGTAATTTCATCAAAAAAATAAATAAACTACTGCCTAAGGGATTGCATTCTATAACTCGATTAACTACTACGGCAACCATAGATTCTCATGTAACCAATTTCACTAACGATGTTTCTTATACTGCTAATGACTTCAAAGGATATGAATATGTTATCTCAAAAGAAGTTTCCCACAATGCAGATGAAAAAATTTCAGCACTGCGAGACGATTCTTTAACTCATCGCGAAGCTACTACTTATAATGAATTATACCGAATATCAAAAGAATACAAACTGGAACCTAAATTACGATTTTTAAGAAAACTTACCGAGGGGGATCTGGAATTGGGATTTTTTAATTTTGATATATACAGTATATTTAGTCATAACCTGTATGAATCTTTCCGTTATCAACTAGGAGGACATACTAACCATAAATTCAGTAAAAATACTCGTATTGGAGGGTATATAGCTAAAGGAACCCGAGATGAGGAAGTTAAAGGAGGTGCAGATGTAACATTTTTTGTTAATAAGCACCAAGGTGGAGAATTATCTATAAAAGCAGAAACCGATGTGCTGCCGGTGGGAAGAACCAAAATTAAGTATTTAACTCCAAAAGATGAGCTTACGGCTAAAACCAATAATATTTACAACGGTGATTATTTTAGCTATAGGAAAGTAGAATTATCGTATCAACAAGATTTTTTAAAAAATATTGATATTACTTTTGCGGTTGATTTCCAAAGACAACGGGTGAATTTTCATTATAAATTTAAAGATTACGATGAAAGTACTTGGTTTAACTATGTTAATACTGCCATACGTTTACGATATGCTCCCAATGTAAAATATATCGAATCAAATAACGGAAAATATACATTACAAGATAAGCCTCCTTATTATTATTTTACTTACGCTAAATCTTGGAAATTATTTGAAAACAGTACAGGTATTCATCGTTTATACCTCTCGGCTTTATATACTTTTTTGTCCAAATTAGGTAAAACTGAAATTATCGGGAATATAGGAGCCACTTTCGGAGATACTCCAATTATAAATTCTTTCGAGGGCAACGGGGTTGCGAAGCACGGAAACAGTATTTGGGGTAGATTTGCTTTTAAAGGCTTTCAAAGTTTTGAAACTATGAGACCTTCCTCCTTTTTTTCAGATAGATTTATTTCTTTTCAATTTACCCACCATTTCCGTCCTTTACGCGTAAGTGAATTTAAATCTCTACATTTTGCCGTATTATACAATGGTCTTATAGGATGGATGCCGAATAAAGATATTCATTCGCTTTTTGAATTCGATGTTCCTAAAGATTATTACCAGGAAGTTGGTTTTGAAGCAAATAAGCTATTATTAGGCCTGGTAGGTGTTGGCGTATATGCTCGTTTAGGCGCTTATAAAGTTGGGAATTTAGATCAAAATATGTCTATTAAGTTAACTATGGAATTATAATTTTCAAATAAACACATATTGATTTTACAAGCTCATACATTACTATAAATCAATATAATATTTTAATTATTTATATACTTCGGGATTAACGACACAAGGTAATTTTTCTCCTTTTAAACCGGCAATAATATTTTTAGCACACAAAGCCGACATCGCATTTCGCGCTTCTATAGTTGCTGATCCGATATGAGGCGTAACCGCAACATTTTCCATGCTTAATAAAGGGTTATCTGCTTTCATGGGTTCGGGATCTGTTACATCTAAACCGGCTCCCCAGATTTGACCTTCTTGGATGGCCTGTATTAAATCTTTTTCATTAACTATGGGACCTCTGGCCGTATTTATTAAAATAGATGTTTTCTTCATTTTTTTAAACGCCGTGGCATTAAAAATACCTTTATTTTCATCTGTTAAAGGCGCATGTAAACTTATTACATCCGATTGTTCCAATAATTCTTCAAAAGAAACATAATGCGCTCCTAATTCTTTTTCGGCATCTTCTTGTTTATGCCTATTATTATAAAGTATATTCATCCCATATGCATTTTTACATTTTTGAGCCATTTTGATTCCTATACGTCCCATACCAAATATGCCTAAGGTCTTTCCATTTAATTCTTGCCCTAAATATTCTACTGATAAAAAACCGGGCTTCCAATTTCCTTCGATTATCCTTCGATAATTAAAAAAAGCTTTTCTGGAAACATTCAACAGTAACAAGAAAGCAATGTCTGCCGTTGCATTACTGAGAACATCCGGGGTATTTCCCACTGGTATGCCCAAACGTGTGGCTGCTTGGATATCGATATGATTATAACCAACCGAAAATGTGGAAATAACTTTCAAATTTGTAACTTCTTTAAAAAAACTTTCCGGCACAGGAGACATCACATTTATATATGCGTCGGATTGTTTACATTTATCTATTAATTCTGCAAGGGTAATAGGTTCCGAATTTGTCCACATTTCGACCTCATAACCTGCCTTTTTCAGCATGTCTACTCCTACTTCCGGTATTTTGCCGGATATAAATACTTTCATATATTTTAAATGTTAAAATAATAAAGTCCGGTATATTAGCCGGACTTTATCTATGGGTTTATAATTTTAAGGATTGGTTGACCATAAAGATGCATTTGCCAACAAGGCTCGTTTATTTAACTTAAGAATATCAACCACTAATTCTGCAAAATCTTCCGGCTGTAAAACTTTTTCCGGATTTCCATCCGTAATTTTTAATAATTTTACAGACATGTCTGATGCAATGGTACTTGGTGTAAGAGTTGTAACTCTTATGTTGTGTTTCCTCATCTCATACATCAATGATTCCGACAAGGATATTAAACCGGCTTTTGAAACACTATAGGCTGAAGTGTTTGCGCCCCCTTTTAATCCAGCCGTGGATGAAACATTAATGATATCTCCTCCTTTTTTTTCAATCATTGCAGGCAAAACTGCTCTTGACATGAAATAAGGTCCGAAAAGATTGGTTTGTACAATATTTTGCCACTGATCAACAGGCATATCCAAAAAACTTTGAAATGCTGAAATTCCCGCATTGTTGATCAAAATATCAAAGGATCCGAAACTGTTTTGTAATTTTTCCATTTCCGTTTCAACTTCTTTTTGATTGGAAACATCAAAAATTGAATATGCAGCTTGTATTCCTTTTCCTTCTAATTCCTTTACAGTTTCCTTAACTGTTTTTTCATCTCTTCCTGTAATAGCTACATCTACCCCTTCAGCAGCCAGAGCTAAAGCCACTGCTTTTCCTAATCCTCTGTTTCCACCTGTAACTATTGCTTTTTTACCTGTCAGTTTTTCCATAATAATTCTTTATATGATTTTATAATTTTGCTAATTCCGAATCGATAAAATCCATTTGTTCTTTGCTGATTTTTACTTCAGCAGCTTTTGCATTTTGTTTTGCTTGTTCTGCATTTCTTGCTCCGGCCAAGGCTATGGTAATACCCGGTTGTTCAGCAGTCCATTTTAGTACTAACTGAGCCAGTGTTGCTCCTTGATCATCTGCAATATGTTTAATTTTAGCCAAGAAATCATCAATTCTTTTAATACTATCCGGTTGGTACATCTTCATATCCCTTCGGGCATCACCTTCTTCAAATTTATGATCCGGTTTAATTTTGCCGGTTAATAATCCTCTTTCCATTGGACTATAAGCTAAGATAGACTTTTTATTTTTAATACAGTAAGGAACTATATCTTTTTCTATTTTACGATTTAACATGCTATAAGGAACCTGATCGGAAAGTATTTTGCATGCTTTATTTGCTGCTTCAATTTGTGAAGTGGAGCAATTACAAACGGATGCATGACGTACTTTTCCTTGCTCGATTAATTTTGCAACTGCTTCAAACGTTTCTTCAATGGGTGTAACGGTTTCCGGCCAGTGCAGTTGATATAGATCTATATAATCGGTTCCTAAACGTTTTAAACTTTGTTCGCATTCATGGATAACACTTTCCTTTCCAGCATATTTATATATATCGATATCTTTTCCTGAATTGTCTTTACTGTGCATGGCTAAATCTCCTTTAGCTAAATCCCAACGCATTCCAAATTTAGTTAAAATTTGGACTTTATCTCTAGGAATTCCTTTTATAGCTTCTCCTACTATAGATTCACTGGTTCCTTGTCCATATATAGGAGCTGTATCGATAGATGTTATTCCTGCATCGTGAGCTGATTTGATTGCTTCAACGGCAACTTTTCTTTCTGTTCCTCCCCACATCCAGCCTCCGGCAGCCCAAGCTCCAAAAGTTATTACCGATAAAGATAAATCTGAATCGCCTATTTTTCTATGTTCCATGTTTTTTAGGTTTTTGATTAATTTTAATTATTGTTGTTATTTTTATCTTTTTAATCTTATCTTTTATAAGATTTATTTAAAATTATTAATGAAAATATTATACCAACGCAAGATTTTATAAACAAAAATTTTACAATTATCCAGTTTTTATAATTATTTTAAATATTCTATCTTTTCAATTCTGTTTCTCTAATTTTATTTCATATAAAAACCGTATTAAAATATTTTATCCACAATACAGTGAAAAATTTATCCATTCGTAACATATTACAAGTTAACTATTTATTCATAAATTATTTTTCTTTCTTTTATTATTCTTAATAGAGCCCGATAAATAATAAATGAATATAAAATAATTTATTTTTTTTATACATTTTGTTTTTATGACATTCTCATATTAAAATACTTATTACTTGTTTATTTTATTTTATTTATTAAAATTGAAGTTTTTTTTTGATAATATGTTAAGAATTCAATGAATGATTTTTAATAAAATTCTTTTAATTGTGTGTAAAAAATGAGGGTTATTTGATTTATTTTGATATTATAATTATATTTACCCTCTAAAAAAAATACCTTTTATGTCAACATTACGTTTTTATGCTTTAAAAAGGCTTCCTTATTTACAGCCTAAACATATAGAAATTCCAAAAAAATTATCTGAGCTATATTGCGAAAATGTCTTTTCAGAATCCACCATGCGTGAATATCTGACTAAAGAAGCTTATCAAAGCATTTTAGATGCGATAAAATATGGAAAGAAAATCACAAGAGAAATTGCAGATCAGGTTGCTGTTTCCATGAAAGAATGGGCTATGTCTAAAGGTGCTACCCATTATACACACTGGTTTCAACCTTTAACGGGAGAGACAGCTGAAAAGCATGATTCTTTTTTTAATCCTATTGGAGAAGGTCGGGCCATTGAAAGATTCAGCGGATCCTTATTAATTCAGCAAGAACCGGATGCTTCCAGCTTCCCTAATGGTGGAATACGTAATACATTCGAAGCAAGAGGTTATACCGCCTGGGATCCTACTTCACCTGCTTTCATTATTGATACAACGTTATGTATTCCTTCTATTTTTGTTTCTTATACCGGTGAGACTTTAGATTATAAAACTCCTCTATTACGTGCATTACAATCGGTAGATGAAGCCGCAACTGAAGTGTGTCAAGCCTATTTCGATAAAAATGTAACCAAAGTTTATTCTACTTTGGGTTGGGAACAAGAATATTTTTTAGTGGATTCTTCTCTTTTTCAAACCCGTCCGGATTTAGTTTTAACGGGAAGAACTCTTCTAGGTCATGCTCCTGCTAAAGGTCAGCAATTAGAAGATCATTACTTCGGCTCTATTCCAACTCGCGTAAGAAATTTTATGAAAGAGTTGGAAATTGACTGCATGAGATTGGGTATACCTGTAACAACCAGACATAATGAAGTTGCTCCGAATCAATTTGAATTAGCTCCATTATTTGAAGAAGCAAATTTAGCGGTAGATCACAATTCATTATTAATGGATGTCATGAAAAAAGTAAGCCGCAGACACGGTTTAAGCATTTTATTTCATGAAAAGCCCTTTGATGGTGTTAACGGAAGCGGAAAACATAATAACTGGTCGCTTTCAACAGATACCGGAGAAAACTTATTGAGTCCCGGAAAGAACCCTAAGAAAAATCTCCAGTTCCTTACTTTTTTCATCAATACTATTAAGGCTGTACATGACTATGGTGACTTATTGCGTTCTTCAATTGCATCGGCTGGTAATGATCACAGGTTAGGTGCTAATGAAGCTCCACCTGCTATTATTTCTATATTTATTGGATCTCAGTTAACCGCTGTTTTAGATGAGTTGGAAAAAGTTACTAAAGGAAAACTTTCCCCGGATGAAAAGACTGATTTAAAATTAAATATTGTCGGAAAAATCCCTGAACTATTACTTGACAATACAGACCGTAACAGAACTTCGCCTTTTGCATTTACCGGAAATAAATTCGAATTCAGAGCTGTCGGATCTCAAGCTAATTGTGGTGAGCCTATGACCGTTTTAAACACTATAATGGCTTATCAATTACAAAAATTCAAAAAAGAGGTTGATGAATTGATTGCTAAAGGACTTAAAAAAGATGAAGCAATATTTAATATTCTTCGTGACTATATTACTGAATCAAGATCTATATTATTTGAAGGAGACGGTTATAGTGAAGATTGGGTTAAAGAAGCGGAAAAAAGAGGATTGGAAAATAAAAAAACTACTCCTGAGGCATTAAAATTTGAATTAAACAAAAAATATATTGAGCCATTTGAAAAGCTAAATATTTTATCTCATAAGGAAATTGAAGCCAGAAATGAAATCAAATTGGAAAAATATTCTAAAATGATCTCAATTGAAGCAAAGGTATTAGGAGATATGGCTCGTAATCACATTGTTCCTGTGGCTGTTGATTATCAAACTAAATTGATTGAAAATGCAAAAGGCTTAAAAGATATTTTTGGTGAAAATGAAATGAAATCCATGTGTAAAGAGCAATTGGATCTTATTAAAAATATCTCTTCTCATATTACTGAAATTAAAAGCGGGGTTGATAAATTGTTTAAAGAAAGAGACAAGGCCATCGCTATTTCAGATCCTGCTAAACAAGCTGAAACTTTTTGTAATAAAGTTAAGCCTTTATTTGATAAAATCAGAGAACATTCTGATGCATTGGAAATGCTGATAGACAACGAAATGTGGCCATTAACAAAATATAGAGAATTACTTTTTACGTTAAGATAGGCTAAATTGATTTAATTTTCAATAAATATTTATTATAGAGAGGGTTGAAGAATTATCAACCCTCTTTTTTTAATCTTTTTCTAAATATTTCTCTTATAAAATTATAAATATAAACCACTATTGAAAAAAAATGTTTTTTCTTTATTTATAATGATTATAAATTTCGTACTAGTCTTTAAAAGCGGTAAATGTCATGTTTTATAAATCTATTAATCTATAATTTTAGCGCTGTTAAATTTATAAAACTAGGCTTACTATATGGCAACACCGGATTTTAAGTATCAAGAAACTTTTGAACAAGGAAAAGATCTTACAGAATACTATTTACTAACTAAAGATTATATCTCAACCTCTACATTTGAAGGAAAAGAAATTCTTAAAATAGAACCGGAAGGTTTAACTTTGCTGGCTCAACATGCATTTCATAATGTTGAATTTTTACTTCGTCCGGAACATCAAAAACAAGTAGCAAGTATACTATCAGATCCGAGCGCCAGTGAAAACGACAAGTTTGTGGCTCTTACTTTTTTACGAAATTCTGAAATCTCAGCTAAAGGAATTCTTCCTTTTTGTCAAGATACCGGAACAGCGATTATTATGGGAAAGAAGGGCCAACTGGTATGGACCGGTGGAAATGATGAAGAAGCTTTATCTAAGGGAATATACAATACTTTTACATCTGATAATCTGCGTTATTCTCAAAATGCTCCTTTAGACCTATATAAAGAGGTGAATACAGGAACCAATCTTCCCGCTCAAATTGATTTATATGCAGTAAACGGACAGGAATATAAATTTTTATTTGTTGCAAAGGGAGGAGGTTCGGCAAATAAAACTTATTTATATCAAGAGACTAAAGCATTATTAAATCCCGATAAATTATTTCCTTTTTTAGTAGAAAAAATGAAATCGTTGGGTACTGCTGCTTGTCCTCCTTATCATATTGCTTTTGTAATTGGAGGAACATCGGCTGAAACTAACTTGAAAACAGTTAAGCTTGCTTCTACTAAATATTATGATAACTTGGCAACATCAGGAAATGAAGGCGGGCGTGCTTTTCGGGATCTTGAAATGGAAAATAAGCTATTGAATGCCGCTCGTGAATTAGGGTTAGGCGCACAATTCGGGGGTAAATTTTTTGCACATGATATCAGGGTTATACGACTACCAAGACACGGAGCATCTTGTCCGGTTGGAATGGGTGTTTCTTGTTCTGCCGATCGAAATATTAAAGCAAAAATAAATAAAGACGGTATTTGGATTGAAAAATTGGAAGATAATCCAGCCCGATTAATTCCGGAACAATATCAAAAGGCGGGAGAAGCCGGAGGTGTTAGGATTGATTTAAATCGGCCGATGAAAGAGATTCTATCCGAATTGTCCCAATATCCTGTTTCTACTCGGCTATCTTTAACCGGAACTATTATTGTAGGACGGGATATCGCTCATGCGAAACTGCAAGAAAAATTGGATAATGGAGAAGAGTTACCGCAATATATAAAAGATCATCCTATTTATTATGCCGGACCGGCTAAAAGACCTGCCGGGTATGCTTCGGGATCTATGGGGCCCACTACTGCCGGAAGAATGGATTCTTATGTGGATTCTTTCCAATCCCATGGAGGCAGCTTAATTATGATTGCAAAAGGAAACAGAAGCCAACAAGTTACAGACGCTTGTCATAAATACGGCGGTTTTTATTTAGGAAGTATAGGGGGACCTGCTGCAATTCTTGCACAAACTAATATTAAACATTTAGAATGTTTGGAGTATCCCGAACTGGGAATGGAAGCTATTTGGAAAATAGAGGTTGAGAACTTTCCTGCTTTTATTCTCGTGGATGACAAGGGTAATGATTTCTTTCAACAGATAAAAAATACTTCGTGTAACTGCTAATTAATTTTATCTTTATATTTTAAAAAGCAGCTTATATTATTAAGCTGCTTTTTATCTATATAGA